>NZ_JBPKAO010000001.1:0-350999 GCF_051216895.1 Aquipuribacter aurantiacus | reverse complement strand
CCCCCCCCCCCCCCCGCCGCGGCAATCTCACCATGCGGCGACGGTCCCGGCCCGCGGCGGGGGGCCGACGACGGGACCGCGGGGTGTCGCCGGGTGGGCAACCGGGTACCCCGCCACCGTCCGTCCCGCTCGTCACTGGAGGTTCCATGACCGTCGTCCTCGCTGTCGTCTGCTCCGACGGGGTCGTGATCGGCTCCGACTCCCAGATCACCGAGAGCAGCCGTGGGATGAGCTTCCCCGCGCAGAAGCTGCACCCGCTCGGGGACCACGCCGCGTGGGGCGGCAGCGGCGCCCGAGGGGTGCTGGAGGACCTGCGACCGATCCTGGACGGCGACGCCGCGGCCATCGTCGGGGCCGCCAACCCGGGCGACGAGATCCAGGAGCGGGTCGTGCCGATCCTCAAGAAGCACTACGCGAACTACATCGACGACGTGCCCGGCGAGGGTTCCGGCGGCGGTGTGTCCGCCTACGTCCTGGCCGCCGGCGTCAGCGACGGCAAGGGCTGGATCGTCGAGATCAACCCCAACGGGCTGATCGGCCGCTACGACGACGTCGGCTTCCACGCCATCGGCTCCGGCGCCGCCATGGCGCAGCAGGGCGGGGCGCTGCTGAGCCACTTCCGGATGACCGAGCGCTCGGTCGACCACGGCGTGGTCGCGGTGGTCCGCGTGCTCGACGCGCTGGCCGAGACGTCCCCCAGCGTGGGCGGGCCCATCGACGTGGCCCGCATCGACGCCGAGGGCGCCCACCACCTCAGCGACAAGGAGGTCCAGAAGGCGCGCAAGGACACCGCCCGCTGGATGGCGCGCGAGCAGGAGGTCCTGGACACGCTGCTCGACTGACTCGCGCCACGCACCGCCCCGCCCGGGCCAGGGACCTTCGTCCCTGGCCCGGCGGCGCTCCGGGTAGCACCGTCGGGGCATGGAGACGACGACGCGGCCACCGGTCGAGCTGAGCGAGTCCGAGTGCTGGGTCCTGCTGCGCGAGGCCATGGTCGGTCGGCTGGCGGTCTCGGTCGACGACGAGCCCGACGTGTTCCCGGTCAACCACGTCGTCGACCACGGCACGCTGGTGTTCCGCACCGCCGAGGGGACGAAGCTGTCCGCCGCCGCCGGGCGTCGCGTGGCCTTCGAGATCGACGGCTACGACCCCGCCTCGGGCCAGGCGTGGAGCGTCGTGGTCAAGGGGCGGGCGCGGGAGGTCACCGAGCTGTACGACGTGCTGGACACCATGGGCCTGCCGCTTTCGCCGTGGCACGCCTCGCCCAAGCCCCGCTTCGTGCGGGTCGAGCCGACCACCGTCACCGGCCGCCGCTTCCACACCGAGGTCCCCCGCCGGACCTGACGCCCGCTTCCGCCAGGGCCCTGGCGTCGTCGTCCCGCAGTCACCCGACGGGGGCCACCCTCAGCACGTCGGCGAACCCGGCGACGTCCTCACCGCCGGAGCGGCTGACGAAGGGGTGCTCGCCCGCCTCGGCCGGGGCCGGGAAGGTGATGAAGGTCCGGGCGGGCGCCTGCACGTCGAACGAGCCGTCGACTGCGGTGATCGTGGCGGCGACGTCGCTGCTGTTGTAGACCGTGACCGGCTGCCCGGGGCGTACCGGCGCGGCCACGTGGAACCGGTCCGCGTCGACCAGCACCGAGACCGACAGGTCGCCGTGGTCGTGGCCGCTCATCTCCTCGGCCGGGGCGTCCTGGGGGGCGGTGGGGGGCCCCGGCTCGGCCCCGCCGTCGGGCGTCGCCCCGTCCTGGCCACCGGCCGACCCGGTCGACCCCAGCGACACGTCCACCACCGCGTCGGCACCGCCCGCCGCAGTGGCCGCGGCGCCCGGGCTCGGCGCCGGGGAGGCCGCCAGGGCCACGGACACGGCGACGGTGGCCGCCATCACGGCGACCTCGACCGCACCGAGGCGCACGAACGCGCGGGGCCGCCCGGCCGCCAGGGCCGGGAGCGTGCCGCGACGGTGCCACCAGCCCAGGCCGGCCAGCACCAGCAGCAGCGACGTCTTGACCAGCAGCAGCCGCACCCAGCCCTCCCCCGCCCACGACCCGGCCGGGGCCCCTGCGACGAGCACCGCGGCGGCGACGCCGGACAGGGTGAGCAGCACGACGCAGCCCAGCGCGAGCGCACTGAACCGGCGCGCCGCCACGACCACGTCGGCCGGACGACGCCCGTGCAGCAGCAGGCCGACCAGCCCGCCCACCCACAGGCTGGCCGTGACCACGTGCACCGACAGCGAGACGACGGCGGCGGCGTGGTCCTCGGCGGCGGCCGAGTGCCCGGCCAGGACGACCGGCACGACGACCGCTCCCAGCGCGGCCAGCAGCAGGACCGGGGCCCCGCGACGGACCGTGCGGCGGCCGCGCGGCGGACCACCCGCCAGGCCGACGCAACCGAGCACCACCGCGACCAGCAGCAGCCCGACCCACGTCGCGGCCCGGCCGAGAGGCAGACCGGTCAGCAGGCCCGCCACGCCCTGCACCGACAGACCGGTGACCGGGACGCCGTACAACGAGCTGGCGGTCAGCACCAGGGCCGCCCCCTCGGCCAGCAGCCAGCCGCCGGCCGACGCGGCGCTGCCCCGCAGGGCCCGCAGCACCCCGGTGCCCGACCCCGCAGGTGAGGTCGGGGCCAGCAGCGCGGCGTAGGTGAGCTGCCCGACCGTGAGGACCGCCAGCACCCGCGCGAGCAGGTCGACCAGGGGCTGGCCCCAGCCGGTGACCAGGCCCGCGTCGGGCAGGCCCGCCGTGGGCGCCACCGGCCGGCCCCCACCGACCAGCAGCGCGGCGACGAGGACCGTGGTCAGCAGCAGGCCGCCCGCCACGAGCAGCCACGGGCGGACCGGTGGCGACGCCAAGGCCCCCGGCGTCGGCCCGCCCCACGCAGGGGACGGTCGTGGGCGCACCGCGGGCAGCAGTGCCACGGGTCAGACCTCGCGGGCGAAGACGATGATGTTGTCGTCGAAGCGGCCGCTGCTCTCGACGATGGTGCCGCCGCAGGTGATCAGCCGCAGCTCCGGCCCCTCGGTGGGGCCGTAGACCTGCACGGTGGGGAAGGCGTCCTTGGGGAACTGCTGCAGGTCGTAGACCTCGAACGTCGCGACGCTGCCGTCCTCCCGGGCCACCTCGACCGTGTCACCGACCTGCAGGGTGGCCAGGTCGAAGAACACCGACGGGCCGCGGGACGCGCTGCTGACGTGGCCCTCGATGACGGCCGGGCCGACCTCGCCCGGGCGGGGCGAGCCGTCGAACCAGGCGGCGAGGTCGAAGTCGTCGCCCTCGGGGACCTCCAGCGAGCCGTCCTCACGCAGCCCCAGGTGCAGCAGGTCGGAGGTGACGTCGATCGCGGGGATGGACACCGACACGGGGGCGGCGACGGGCGCGGACTCCTCGGCGGCTGCGGCCGGCTCGGGGGCCGGCGCGACGGCCGGGGCGGGCGGTGGCGAGACCACCGTCGACGGTTCGACCGGTGACGGTCCGCCGGGTGACGACGCGGCCGCGGAGGGTGCCGCCGTCGCGGCCAGCGCCGGCGGCACGGGGGTGGCGCCCCGGTCGGACAGCCCCAGGGCCACCGCGGTCCCCCCGCCGACGAGCAGGGCGACCGCGAGGGCCGTGACGGCGACCCGGCCGGGACGCCGGGCGGTGCGGGCCGGGCCCGACCGCCCGACGTCCTGGCTCATGTCAACGACCGATCAGGACTCGGTCGCGGTGCGACGGCGCGCGACGAGCAGCGCACCACCGGCGAGCAGGGCCGCGGCGCCGCCACCGGCGACGGCGAGGCTCTGACCGCCGACGGCGGCCTGACCGGTGTCGACGCCACCGGCGGGCACCTCGTCCATCTGCGAGGCCTGCAGGATGCCGCACAGGGCGGGGTCGGTGGCCTCGGTGGGCAGCGACGGGTCGAGGTCGGACATGGTGTCGCCGTCGTAGGCGCCGGAGCCGTCGTGGTCGACGCCGTGCACGACGACCGCGGCCTCGCCCGACAGGATGTCCTCGGCGACCTCGGCGGTCACCTCGACGTCACCGCGGGAGTAGCTGACGTCGTCACCGACGCCGAAGCGGTCGATGGCCAGACCGGAGTCCGGGGACGTGTCGCCCTCGGTGGTGAGGGACACGATGATGCCGCCGTAGCCGACCGCGGTCTCGGTGGTGTTGAGGGTGCCGCTGTCGTCGGCGTCCTGCTCCGGGGTCGGGCAGATGCCGGGGGTGTCGTCGGAGTAGTGGATGTGGGCGGCGTGGGGGGCGTCGGCGAGCAGGCCCTCGTAGGCCAGCGTGAAGCTGAGCGTGGTGCCGTCGACCTCGACCATGGCCGAGCCGGAGCCCGGGGCGTCGTTGAGGGCGACCGGCTGCAGGTCGGCCATCGCCGAGCCGGACTCGGCGCTGGAGGCCAGGGCGGGAGCGCCGGTGAGGAGCAGGGCGGCGATGCCGACGGCCGGGGCGGCCAGGAACGTACGGGGAATGTTCATCGGGAAGATCCTTCCGATCGCACCCGCGTCCCGCTGTGGGCGGTCCGTCAGGTGTGGCGACCCCACGTCAGTGGGCGGTCGGAAGGGGTTCGGAGCGGGGACCGGGGCGGATTGCCCCCGACCCGAACTCGCTCGACGCTCACCGGCCGGGCGTGGCGCCCGGGGCCGTCCGAACCTGCCCGGCGCCCTCGCGCTTGGCGCGGTACATCGCCGCGTCGGCCTCGGCCAGCAGCCGGTCGGCGCTGAGGGCGTGCTGCGGGCTGAGCGCCACGCCCACGCTGCCGGACAGCCTGACCTCCACCGGGCCGGCCGTCAGCGGCTGCTCCAGCGCCCGGACGAACCCGTCGGCCACCCGGGCCGCCACCCGCTCGGCCCGCGACGGGTCCAGGTCGGGCAGCACCGCGACGAACTCGTCGCCGCCGATGCGGGCCAGCACGTCCCCTCGACGCAGGGCGGCGTCCAGCCGCTCGCCGACCTGGCTCAGCACCGCGTCACCGGTGGCGTGCCCGAACGTGTCGTTGACCTGCTTGAAGCCGTCCAGGTCCAGGAAGACGACGGCGACGGCGGCACCTGTGCGCCCGGCGCGCGCGACCGACGCCTCCAGCCCGTCGAACAGGCTGCTGCGGTTGGCCAGCCCCGTCAGGGCGTCGTGGCCGGCGAGGCGGACCAGCTCCTCCTGGGCCTCCACCCGGGCCGTGACGTCCAGCTGGTACCCCAGGTAGTGCGTCGCCGTCCCGTCGGGGCCGAGCACCGGGGACAGCTGCAGCTCGTTCCACCAGGTGCTGCCGTCCTTGCGGTAGTTGCGCAGCACCGTGCGGTGCTCCTGGCCCGAGCGCAGCGCACGGGACAGCCCCGCGACCGCTTCCGGGTCGGTGGCGGGCCCCTGCAGCAGACGCATGTTGCGGCCCAGGAGCTCCTGGGCGGTGTAGCCGGTCATCCGGGTCAGGGCGGGGTTGACGAACACCGCCGGCATGCCGGGGTCGAGCACGTCGACCACGGACATCCCGCCGACCGCCCCGTCCAGGGCGCGGGTCAGCAGGTCGGTGGGCAGCCCGGCCGACGGCGGCAGCACGGGCGCGACGCTGCGTGCGGGGGCCCGACGCGGGGCGGTCTCCTCCAGGGCGGGCACCGCCTGGCGGTCGCACCCCGGCCGCCCGGGCTTGCCGAAGTACCAGCCCTGCCCCAGGTCGACGCCGAGCTCGAGGGCCGCGGCGGCCTGCTCGGCGGTCTCGACGCACTCGGCCAGGACGAGCCCACCGTAGGCGTGCGTGATGGTGACGATGGCCTCGACGACGGCGGCCGCGACCCGGCCGGGCAGCTCCTGGACGATGTCCTTGTCGAGCTTGACGACGTCGGGCCGGAGCCGGACCAGGGTGTTGAGCGAGGAGTAGCCCGCCCCCAGGTCGTCCAGGGCCACCTTGCAGTTGCGGGAG
Organism: Aquipuribacter aurantiacus; assembly: GCF_051216895.1. NCBI lineage: Bacteria > Bacillati > Actinomycetota > Actinomycetes > Micrococcales > Intrasporangiaceae > Aquipuribacter > Aquipuribacter aurantiacus. The sequence continues at coordinate 345,101 of NZ_JBPKAO010000001.1, read as the reverse complement.
CGGTAGTAGGCGAAGACGTGCTCCAGGTGGTCCAGGTCCTGGACCTGGTGCCCCTCGGTGACCTCGAAGACGATCTGGTCCAGCCGCACACCCGCGGCGGCGGCGGCCTGCTCGGTGGTGCGCAGGCAGACCTCGGGGCGGTAGATGGACGTGGGTACGAAGTTGATGAACAGCAGGTCGTCGCCGAGCCAGGCCCCGGCGTCGCGCAGCGCCGTGGTGCGACCGACCCGGTCCAGCAGGTTCGTCCAGCCCGCGGCCTCCGCGGCCGGGAACAGCTGGTCGGGGTAGACCGGGGTGCCGTCGGGGGTGACGGCGCGCAGCAGCGCCTCGTGGCCGATCGTGCGCCGGTCGGCCAGGTCGACGATGGGCTGGTAGACGGCGTGGAAGGCGGCGGCCTCGTCGGCGAACAGGGGGAGCAGCGAGGCGTTGTCCACCCGGGCGCCCGCCGCGGCGAGGGTGGGGGCACCCAGGGCGGCCGCGAGCAGACCGACCTCGTCGAGCGACTCGGACGGGGCGACCGCGTCGGTGCGCCCCGGCACCACCAGGCAGCGCACCTCGGCCGCCTCGACCGACGACAGCGCCTGCCGGGCCGCGGTGACGAAAGCGCCGACGTCGTCGCCGCTCAGCGACAGCAGGCCCGGGGCCAGCACCTCCGCGGGTGTCCCGCGGCGTCGCGCGAGGCTCCGCAGCGCGTTCACCGTGTGGTCGACGTGGCTGGCCAGCAGCACCCGTCCCGCTCCCGGGGTGCCCACGGCGGACGAGCAGGTGCACGAGCTGCAGTCGGTGGTCACCCGTGCTCGATCGGCCGTGACGCCGGCGGTCTTTAGGCGACTCCCCCGGACGCATGCATCTCCCCGTAGGAGGTACGAGCCCTGCATGACCCAGCCCAAGCAGCAGCAGACCTTCCCCGGCTCGCAGTCCGCCATGGACCCGGTCCCCGACTGCGGTGAGCAGTCCTACGTCGGTCACGGTCGGCTCGAGGGCAAGCGCGCCCTGATCACCGGCGCCGACAGCGGCATCGGCCGGGCCGTCGCCATCGCCTTCGCCCGCGAGGGCGCCGACGTCCTCATCTCCTACCTGAACGAGGACGAGGACGCGCGCGAGACCGCCCGCCTGGTCGAGGAGGCCGGCCGCAAGGCCGTGCTCGCCCCCGGTGACATCTCGAAGCCGCAGCACTGCCGCGACCTGGTCAGCCGGGCCGTCGACGAGCTCGGCGGGATCGACGTCCTCGTCAACAACGCGGCGTTCCAGATGAGCCACGAGAGCATCGAGGAGGTCTCCGACGAGGAGTGGGACTACACCTGGGCCACCAACATGTCCGCGATCTTCCACATCACCAAGGCGGCGCTGCCCCACCTGCGCCCCGGGGCCTCCATCATCAACAGCTCGTCGATCAACTCCGACATGCCGCGGCCGGACCTGGCGCCCTACGCCGCCACCAAGGCGGCCATCGCCAACTTCACGGCCAGCCTGTCGCAGCAGCTCGGCGACCGCGGGATCCGCGTCAACAGCGTCGCCCCCGGCCCGGTGTGGACCCCGCTCATCCCCTCGACCATGCCCGAGGACGTCGTCGCGTCCTTCGGTGACGACACCCCCCTGGGCCGTCCGGGGCAGCCGGCCGAGCTGGCGCCGGTGTACGTGCTGCTGGCCTCCGACGAGGGCAGCTACGTGTCCGGCGCGCGCATCGCGGTGACCGGCGGCAAGCCCATCCTCTGACCCACCCCGTCCCGACGTGACGGCACCCTGCAGCGGTCTGCCCGCCGCAGGGTGCCGTCGTGGTGCCCGGGTCCCGACGCGGCGTGCCGCTGCGTCGGTCAGGAGCCGGTCAGGAGCCGGTCAGCTGCGCGAGCGGCCGGTCGGCGTCGTGACCTGGAACTCCGGGTTGCCGATGGTCGTCACCCACTCACGGACCTGGGTGACGTCACCGGGCGCGAAGGCCAGGCTGAGCATGAGCAGCAGCCTCGCCTTCTGCGGCAGCAGGTCGTCGCCCGGGATGATGGCGCCGCTGCCGCTGGAGACCGACCCGGACCCCGTCCGCGACGTGCTGACGAACACCACGCCCTGCGCGACGGCGGCGTTGCGGGCCTGGCCCTTGGCCGAGGCGATGCCGCCGGCGCCGGTCCCGGCCGTGACGATGCCCTTGACGCCCGCGTTGGCGAACGCCGTGATGTCCTCGCCGCCGGCCTGCTGGTAGTTGTAGACGATCTCGGTACGGGGCAGCGCCGAGGCCGGCACCCGGCTCAGGTCGAACGGCGTGGGCCAGCTCCGCACGTCGTCGCACTTCTGCACCCGGGCCGGCGCCCGGCCGACCTTGATGCTGTTGCCGTCGATCCAGCCCAGGACGCCGAGCTCACGGGTCTGGAACGTGTCCATCCGCAGCGTGCTCGTCTTGGTCACGTCGCGGGCGGCGTGGAACTCGTCGTTGAGCATGAGCACCGTGCCGAAGCAGTACGTCGTCTGGCTCGCGGCCAGCCGGATGGCGTTGTACAGGTTGGCCGGGCCGTCGGCGCCGAAGATCTGCGTGCCGGTGGACGCGACCTTGCTGGGGCGCATCGCCCCCGTCATGACGACGGGCTTGCGGCTCTGCACCGTCAGGTCGAGCCAGTAGGCGAACTCCTCCATGGTGTCGGTGCCGCTGGTGACGACCACCGCGTCGGAGTTCCGCATCGCCGTCTCGACGGCGAGGGTCAGGGCGTGGAACTGGGCGATCGTGTAGCCGCCGGACCCGGCGTTGCCGAACTGCACGGTGTTGACCTCGGCCCAGGCCCCGATCTCGGGCTGGATGTCGGCGACCAGCTCGGCGATCGGGATCCGGCCCGCGCTGTAGCTGGTGAAGCTGTCGCGGGCGGGGGCGGTGCCGGCCAGCGTCCCCCCGGTGCCGATCACCGTCACCTTGGGCTTGGCGCCGGTCGCGGCCGCCCGCACGGCCGAGGTGTAGGCCGCGGACTCGATGCCCTCGAGGGCCACGACCTCGGTGGTGGCGGTCGCGTCCTCGACCGGCACGGGTGGGGTGATGAGGTACGCCGTCATCGCGGCGGACAGGATGCCGACGACGGCGACGGGGGCGAGCCGCGACACGGCGCGGGCCACGGTGGAGCGGGCAGGGGCCTTCACAGGAACCTCCGGGGGCAGGGGGATGGTGCCCTCACCCTGACCGCGCCCGGTTCCGCCCGTGTGACGGCGACGTCACCGTTCGGTGTCGTCTGCACCGTCCGGATGACGGGTCCTCACCCGGACGGTGCACGACCGTCGTGGCGACGCGCCGGTCAGGAGTGCGGGCGCCCCGCGAGCCGGTCGCGCAGCCGGTCGACCAGACCGACGCCGGGGCCGGCGAGCGCGTGGAACAGCGCCGAGTTGGGGGCACCGGGGTGGGCGCGCGTGGGCGCCACCTTCTTGACGGCCTCGACGCGCTCGGCCATCAGCACCAGCTCGTCGTGCGGGACGGCCTCGCGCAGCTGCGGGAACTGGTCCTTCTCCTCGTCGCGGACGTGGTCGGTCAGGACGCCCTCGAGCCGGGCCACCAGCACGTCGAACTGCTCGTCGTCGGGGCCGACGCCCTCGAGCCGCTTGAGCAGCACCTCGAGCTCCTTGTGCTCGGCCACGTCGGCGTCGACGGCCCGCTCGCCGTCCGGCAGGTGCTCCCTCATGGCCGGGTAGACCCACAGCTCCTCGGCCACCGAGTGCCGCACCAGCTCGGCGATCAGCAGGTCGGCCAGCTCGCGCTTCTCGGCGTGGGTCCGCGTGGTCAGGATGCTGCGGGCGGTGCGGAGCATCTCGGCGTGGTCGGCGGTCAGGACGTCGACGACGTCGGGGGTGCGGTCGGCGGGCATGGCAGGACTCCTCGAGCTAGGGGTTGGTCGTCGTGCCCGTACCCGCACGGCGGCCGCGCATGCCGCCCGGCCCGCCGTTCAGCGTGCGTCGTCGGCGCCGGCCTGGCTGTCCCGCACGTGCAGGCCGCTGGTGCCGGTGGGCCGCCGGCCGTGCCAGTCCACGACCAGCAGGGTCGCGTCGTCCTCCAGCCCGTCCGCCACCACCTGGAGCACGCCCTCGGCCAGCCGGCGGGTCGCCTCCCGCGGGTGCAGGTCCGCGGTCTCGTCGACGGCCGTGGCCAGGTCCAGGGCCGAGGCCTTGCGCTCCAGCATGCCGTCGGTCACCAGCACCAGCCGGTCGCCCGGCTCCAGCGCCACGTCGGTGCTGCGGTAGCCCGTGTCCGGGAACATGCCCAGCGGCAGGTCGACCGGCAGCTCGACCCGTTCCATCCGACCGGCACGGCGAAGGTACGGCAGGGCGTGCCCCGCGTTGACCATCGACAGCACCCCGGTGCGCAGGTCGACCCGGCCGAACAGACCGGTGACGAAGCCCTCGTCGGCCGTGGTGACCGTCTGGCGGACCAGGGCGGCGTTGGCCTCGACGACCTGCTCCAGCAGCGAGGCACCCGCACGGCGGGTGTTGCGCAGGCTCCCGACGCACAGCGTGGCCGTCAGCGCGCTCGCGACGCCGTGACCCATCGCGTCGGTGACCGACAGGTGCAGCACGTCCCGCTCGACGCTGTAGTCGAAGGAGTCCCCGCCCACCTCCGACGTCGGTTCCAGCCAGGCCGACAGCGTGAACGAGCCCGCCTCGCAGGTGAGCGCCGCCGGCAGCAGCCGACGCTGGATCTCGGCGGGCAGGCTGAACGCCTCGCTGCGCTGGGTCCACTCGAAGCGGTCCGTGTGACGACGGTTCGCGATGACCACGTAGGCCAGCACGTGGGCGGTGCGGCGCACGGCGGTCAGGTGGGCCCGGTCCGGCTCGGTCGCCGTCGACACGGCCAGCAGGCCGAGGGCGTCGCCGCGCTCGGTGACGGGCGACAGGACGAGCCAGCCCGGCGGCAGACCGGGCGGACGGGGCGACGCGGGAGGCAGGACCTGCGTCGTCTGCGAGCGCAGCGCCTCCTCCACCGCGCTGTCCTCGCCGGGCACCAGCACCGTGGGCTGGTCACCGTCGGGGACCCCCGGCTCGCGGGCCAGCCGCACCAGGCCGTGCCCGGACAGGTCCACCATCAGGAACGACACGTCGGTCGCGCCGAGGTCCTCCCGCAGCTCCTCGGTCACGGCCTCGACGGCGTGCCCGGGCACCGCGTCCTCGGCCGCCGCCAGGGCGCGGCTGAACCGTTCCCCGTGCTGAACCTGTTCCGCCACGGGCGCGAGCCTATGGGCAGGACGCCCTCGGCACCGGCCGGGAGGGACGAACCGGTCCACCAGGAGCAGACGGCCCAGGGGCGGCCGCCTGGGCAGGACCACAACCTGACCAGGTGTTCGGGAAAATCATGCAGATCCGTTGACACGTCACTCGGATGGTCCCTTGGATGAGCGGAACGCCTGCGATCCATCCCCCCGCCTGCGTCCCGCCGTTCCGCCTCACAGAGGAGGCCATGCCCGTGCGAAGCCCACTCAGCAGACCGTCCGCCAGGACGATCGCCAGGACCACGACAGCGACCGCGCTCACCGCTGCGCTCTCGTTCACCCTGCTCGCCTCCCCCGGTGGCGCGCAGGACCTCGACGTCCGGGACCCGGCCGTCGACGTCTACCCGATCGCCCTGGACCTGGAGGACCTCGAGCCCGAGGTCGTCGTGGTGGAGGCCGAGAACGAGCTCGCCGTCGCGCGCCTCGTGTCCACCGGCTACGAGGTCGTCGAGGAGGCCGAGCCCACCCCGGACGGCAAGCTCGGCGTCCAGGTCGTCGCCACCGAGACCCAGCAGCGGCAGCTCGAGGCGATGGGCTACGACGTCCTCGCCACCGTCGTGTCCCGCTCCGACGTCGCCGCCGTGCAGGCCGAGCGCGAGGAGCTCTCCGCCGAGGTCGCCGCGGCCGAGGCCGTCGCGACCGACGAGCTGTCGGTCCTGCGGGCGGAGTGGTTCGACAACGGCGGGGACCTGTTCCTCAACCTGGAGGTCCGGTCCTCCGCCGGCGCGTCCGCAGGCACGGTCGTCACCGCGACCTACGGCACGACGACCATCACGCTCAGTCGTTTCGTGGACGCCGGCGAGTACCAGTACCACCGGGTGAGCAGCCCGGTCCCGGTCGACGCGATCCCGGACTCGGTGACGTTCACCAGCTCCGCCGGCGACGTCGAGACCAGCGACCTCGAGGAGTGGCTGGGCGAGGAGCTGCGGCCGAACCGCAAGAACTACGCCACGGGCTTCGTCGACCGCTACATGGACGCAGTCGAGATCACCGCGCAGGCCGAGGAGCTCGCCGCCGAGTTCCCCGAGCTGGCCGAGGTCATCGACCTGCCGTTCGAGACCAACGGCTACCGTCGCCACGCCATGGGCACGCTCGGCGGGTTCACCAACACCGCGGTCGTCTACACGACCAAGGCGTGGGGCCACGAGGGCGGCAACGACGTCACCGTGCAGCACGTCGACCCGGGGGCGGCCGACTCGCCGCTGTCGGTGCAGGTCGACGGCGACGCCATCACCGTCTCGCTCGGCACGGACGCCACCGGCGCCCTGACGAGCACCGCCGCTCAGGTCGCCGCCGCCGTCAACGCCGCGGCCGGGGACCTGGTCGGCAGCAACACCTACCGCAACAACGCGGGCGCCGGGATCGCCCAGGCCGGCGCGGTCGTCCGGCTGGACGACTTCCTCAACGCGCCCGACTCCGTCTCGCGCGAGCCCGCGACCGTCAAGGCGATCCGCATCGGCGAGAAGCGCGACGGCACCAAGACCGGGGTCATGGCCTACAGCCAGGAGCACGCCCGGGAGTGGGTCACCCCGCTCGTGGCCCTCGAGGCCGCCGAGCGACTGCTGCGCAACTACGACAACGACCCCCAGACCCGGTCGCTGCTGCGCGACCTGGACATCTTCATCATCCCGACCGTCAACCCGGACGGGACGAACTACTCGATCCACGACTTCAACTTCCAGCGCCGCAACATGACCAGCTACTGCGGTCCGGGCCAGCCCAACGACTCCGGCGCCCGCAACGCCTGGGGCGTCGACCTGAACCGCAACTTCACCGTCGGGTCGCGGCTCGACGGCTACGACGGCGCCTCGGCCTCGTGCACCAGCGACGTCTACTCGGGCCCCTCGGAGCTGTCCGAACCCGAGGCCCGCAACGAGGTGTGGCTGACCGAGAACAACCCCAACATCAAGTTCGCCATGAACATCCACTCTCACGGCGGGTACTTCATGTGGGCGCCCGGCGCCTACATCCGTGACGGCCGCCAGACCCTTCCCCGGCCGAGCCAGGCCGAGGAGGACTACTTCTGGGCCTCGTCCTCGACGATCCTGTCGCGGATCCAGGAAGAGCGCGGTACGGCCATCTGGCCGGGCCGCACCGGTCCGGTCGCCGACGTCCTGTACTCCGCGGCGGGCAACTCCGCCGACGAGCACTGGTACAACAGCGACATCTTCGCCTGGAACTTCGAGGTGGGCTCCCCGCTGTGGAACGACGAGCTACGTCGCTGGGAGGCCGTCGGCTTCCAGCCGCCGTTCGCCGAGGGCTTCGAGGAGTCGCAGGAGTTCGCGGCCGGCATCATCGGTCTGCTCGAGGTCGCCCAGGCCTACGGCACCGACCGGGTGCCCCCGCGCTCGACCCTGGTCGAGACCGAGGACGGCTGGATGTTCGAGTCCACCGAGCCGGCGACGATCCACTACACGACCGACGGCTCCCGGCCGACCTACGACTCCCCGCGCATCCAGCCGGCCGAGGTCCGTGGCGACGCCGAGGCCCTCGACCTGGGACCGGGCCGGACCACGGTCCGCTGGTTCTCGGTCGACATCGCGGGCAACGTCGAGAAGCGGTACGACCCGCTGCGCAGCACCCGCGGCTTCAACCAGAAGACGATCACCGTCCCCTGACGACCGTCTGAGGCACCACTGAGCACGGCTCCGACGAGGGGCGTCACCTGCGGGTGGCGCCCCTCGTCCGTGCCACGACCGACGGGCGGGTCCCTCGACGACACGTCGAGGACGGGGCACCCTGGACGGGTGGGGCGACGGCCGGGACGTTGGCGCGACCGGGCGCACGCGGGCGCGTTGCTGGCGGAGCGGCTCGTGCATACCGTCGGACCGGAGGACGACGTCGTGGTGGTGGGGCTGCCCCGCGGCGGTGTGGTCGTCGCCGCTCCCGTGGCCCGGGCCCTGCGGGCTCCCCTGGACGTGGTGGTCGTCCGCAAGCTCGGCGTGCCGTGGCAGCCCGAGGTCGCGTTCGGCGCCGTCGGGGAGGGCGGTGTGGAGGTGCTCAACCCGGACGTGGTCGCCGCGGTGCCCGCCGATCAGGTCGACGCCGTCAGGGCGCGGGAGCAGGCCGAGGTCGACCGGCGGGCCCGTGCGTGGCGGGGGGCGGGGACCGGCCCCGACCTCGGGGGTCGCACCGTCGTCGTGGTCGACGACGGGGTCGCGACCGGCGCCACGGCCCGGGCGGCGGTCCAGGTGCTCCGGGCCCGGGGCGTCGCTCGGCTCGTCCTCGCGACGCCCGTCGTGGCCCGTGGCACGGCCGCGTGGCTGCGTCGGGAGCTGGACGACCTGGTCGCGCTGCGGGAGCCCGGCGACCTCGGCTCCGTCGGTGCCTGGTTCGACGACTTCACGCAGGTGCCCGAGGCCGAGGTCCGTTCCCTGCTGGAGCGGGACCGGGGGGAAGCACCCGGGACCTAGGACCCTGGTGCCGGGACGGTTCCGACGGTTGGGTCGAGGCAGACCACGGGTCGAGGTGGACCCGGCACCCGGGACGGAGAGCCGCGATGACCACGAGGACCCACCAGGTGGACCGCCACTGCTGGAGCATCGACGCCCGGACGGGGCTGCCCGACGGCCTGCAGCTGTGGGGTCCCGACGGCTCGCAGCGGCTGCGGGTCCACGTCGTGCCCGACGACGTCGAACCACCGGCACCGCTGGTCGGCCCCGACCTGGGCTGGGCGGTCACCCACGTGAGGGCCCGCGGCCTGGCCGCCCTGCTCGACATGCTCCGCCACGACCACACGATCCGCGTCACCATGGCCGACGACCCGCCGGGGGCGGTGTTCGTGCACACCGGCGACGAGCCGATGGGCCTGCTCCACCCCAACCCGCTGCCTCCGGCCCCCGTGCTGGTCTCCGCGGGAACGGCGACGCTGCGCGGCACGGCGACGTTCGACCTGGAGACCGGGACGGCGGGCACGGAGGCGGGCCGGGACCTGTGGTGGGAGGTGGTGGACACGACCACACGACGGCTGCGGCCCCAGAACGGTGCCCTGCTGTGCCCGCTCGGGGTGAGGCCCTTCGAGGCGGTGACGACGACCACGCTGGCCGCGGCGGACTACTCCCCCGCCCCGGTCGACGGCAACCGGACCGGGACCAACCGGCTGCGACCCGGCAGCGTCGTGGCGGTCCGCACCGCCGCCGGCAACCTGGCCAAGCTGGAGGTGCTGTCCTACGGGTACGACCTGCAGGTCAGGTGGGCGACCTACCGACCTGTCCCCGGCCGCGTCGGGCGCCAGGTCCCCTCGATGGTCTGACCTGCGAGGGGACGCGCGAGCCGGGCGCGACACGCCCGGCGGCTCAGGTCCGGCGGGCGGTCGGCCGATGGGTACGCATGTCTTCTCCGGGGTGTACCCCTGAACGCAACCACCGCCTGCCCGCCGCCACCGCGGTCGTGCTGGCCGCGCTGATGGTCACCTCGCTGGCCGGGCCGGCCCACGCCGCGCCCACCACCGTCGAGCTCGGGACGGCCGAGCCCTTCGCCGTCCTGTCCGCCTCCGGCATCAGTGACGTCCCCACGTCCGTCATCGCCGGTGACGTCGGGACGTCGCCGATCGAGGGCTCGGCCATCACGGGTCTCACCTGCGACGGGGTGGACGGCGACATCTACACCGTCGACGACACCGGCCCCGAGTGCCGGGTCGTGGACCCCGGGCTGCTGACCACCGCCCGCAACGCCCAGACCGCCGCCTACGTGGACGCCGCCGGCCGGACACCTGACACCACGTACCCCGACGTCGACAACCAGCTCGGCGGCAAGACCCTGGTCGCCGGCGTCTACCGCTTCGGCCACGCCGAGACGGCCAACCTGACCGGCACCCTCACGCTCGACGGCGACGAGAGCTCCGTCTGGATCTTCCAGGCCACGTCCGACCTGGTGTTCGCCAGCACCGCCACCGTCGCCCTCACCGGCGGCGCGCAGGCCTGCAACGTCTTCTGGCAGGTGGGCAGCGACGCCCAGCTCGGCACCGACTCCGACCTGGTCGGCACCTTCCTGGTGGAGGCCGAGATCGCGGCCCAGACCGGGGCCACGATCGAGGGCCGTCTGATGTCGTCGAGCGCCGTCACCCTCGACCAGAACGTCATCACCCGGCCCGGGTGCGACGCGCTGCCCGACACCCCGACCGGTGAGCCCAGCGACACCCCCGCTCCCGAGGACACCACCACCCCCGACGACACCGAGGACGAGGGCGACACCGACGTGCCGTCCAGTTCGAGCACGACCACGGCCTCCGGCCCCTCGGCATCCGGCGGGTCCGGGTCCGGGTCCGGCTCGGGTGACGCTCCCCAGGTGCGTCTCGTCCCGGTCGGCGCCGTCGCCGCCGGCGACGGCAGCGCCGCGGCCGGGGGCACGTCACCGACCGCGCAGGTCCTCACCCTCACGGGTCTGCTCGCGTTGCTGGTGGCGGGCGCCGTCGGCACGGTCCGCGCGCAGCGACGGGCCTGACCGTGGCTGGGCGTCGTGCGGTCCGCCACCGCGCGGCGCCCCGCCGGCCCGGGCGACGACGCCTGGCGCTCCTCGGCGGGGGGACCGCCCTGCTGCTCGGTGGGCTGGCCGTCCTCGCCCCCTCGTGGCTGCCGCCCGACCGCACCCAGGGGCCCGCGGCCGCCGCGGTCCCGGTCGTGGTGGCGCCCCCCGCCCCGCCGGCGCCGGTTCCGACCCCGGCCCCCACGGCCACCGCGGACACCGGGCTGGTGCGCTCGGCCCCGGTCCGGCTCCAGGTGGACTCGATCGGGGTGGACTCCGAGCTGGTCGACCTCGGCCTGGCCGCCGACGGCACCGTCGAGGTGCCCGAGGAGGGCTTCCCCGCCGGCTGGTTCACCGGCGCCCCGACGCCGGGCCAGACGGGGCCCGCCGTGCTGGTCGGCCACGTGGACTGGGACGGCGCCCCCGGGGTGTTCTACCGGCTGCGGGACCTGGAGCCGGGCGCCGAGGTCGCGGTCACCCGGGCCGACGGCGACGTCGCGGTGTTCGCCGTGACCCAGGTCGACCAGTTCGCCAAGGACGACTTCCCCACCGAGGACGTGTACGGCGACCTCGACCACGCCGGGCTCAGGCTCATCACCTGCGGCGGCTCCTTCGACGACGACTCCGGGCACTACGTCGACAACCTCGTCGCCTACGCCGAGCTGGTCCGGGTCGTCAGCCCCTGATCAGGGTCCTGTGAGCGACGTGCTGGGCGGTGCGGTGTCCGCCGTCTCACCGGCGCCGCCGGGACGGCGTGCTCGTGCCGCACCAGCCGCAGGTAGGTCGTGACCTCGTCCTGCCACCGCTGCTCGTCCCAGCCGAGCTCGTCGCGGCACACCTCGCCGAGAAGGTCGAGCAGCTCGCAGCCGCCGTCGGGCAGCAGCAGCCCGAGCCTGGTGCGGCGCAGCAGCAGGTCGTCGAGGTGGACCACAGCCTCGGCGCGGGCCGCCCACCGCAGGTCACCGACGCAGAACGGCGTGCCCAGCAGCGGCTCGAGCTCGCCGGGGCGGGCGACGTCCGCGACCTCGACCACCCTCCGACCGAGGTCCAGGGGCGGCGGCTCGGCGTGCGAGCGCAGCGGCACCCGGCGGGCGACGGCCCGGACCGCGTCGCGGGCCATGGCCTGGAACGTCGTGAGCTTGCCGCCGGCGACCGAGAGGAGCCCGGACTCCTCCCACACCACGTGCGAGCGCAGCTCCCTCGTCGTGTCGACCGCCGTCGTCCGCACCGTCGGTCGGACCCCGCTCCAGGTCGACACGACGTCCTCGCGTCCCAGCCCGAGCGACCGGTAGGGCTGCGCCAGGGCCTGCAGCAGGTAGTCGACCTCCGCCTCGGTGACGCCGACGCCGTCCAGGGCTCCCGGGTGCTCCAGGTCGGTGGTCCCGACGACCGTGGCCCCGTGCCAGGGCATCACGCTGACCGGGCGGCCGTCGTCGGGGTGCGACAGGACGACACCGGTGGGGCTCGGCAACCGGTGACCGGGCACGACGAGGTGGCTGCCGCGCAGGGGGCGCATCCGGGGGGCGCCACCCACCTCGGCGCGCAGCACGTCCGTCCACGGGCCGGTGGCGTTCACGACCACGGCCGCCTCGACCTCCACCTGCCGACCGGTCGGGCCGTCCTGGGCCCGGACGCCCACCACCTGCCCCCCGGACCTCAGGAGACCGGTGACACCGACGTGGTTGAGCACGGTCGCCCCGGCACGGGCACCGGCCCGCAGGACCTCCAGGACGAGCCGGGCGTCGTCCGTCCACGCCTCGGAGTAGCGGAGACCGCCGATCGACCCCTCCCGCTCCAGGTCCGGGACGAGGTAGGCCAGCTGCCGGGCGTCGACCCGGTGCCGCCGGGCCCGCCCGGCCAGCGCGTCGTAGGCGGTGAGCGCCGCCTCGTACCGCAGCCGCCTCACGCGGTCGCCGGTGCGCAGCGGGAACACGACGTCCACCGGCTTCACCAGCCCCGGCGCGGCGCGCAGCAGCTGCTCCCGCTCGTGCACCGCCGACCGGGCCAGCCCCACCTCGCCCTGGGCCAGGTAGCGCAGGCCGCCGTGGACCTGCTGCGACGACCGGCTCGACGTGCCCGAGGCGAAGTCGTGCCGCTCCAGCAGGAGCACCCGCGCCCCGCCGGACGCGGCCAGCCCCGCGGTCCCCGCGCCGACGACGCCCCCGCCGACCACCACGACGTCCCACGGACCCGGGAGCGACGCCCAGGCCCGGCCGCGCCGCTCGGCGTCCCAGCAGGACGCGCCGGCGGAGGTCACAGCAACGCGCCGGGGTTGAGCAGGCCGTCGGGGTCGGCCGTGGCCACCGCGGCGCGCAGCAGGTCCATCCCCAGCCGACCCTTCTCCGCCGGCAGGTGCTCCCGGTGGTCGACCCCGACGCCGTGCTGGTGGCTGATGGTCCCGCCCGCGGCCATCACGGCCCCGCTCGCGGCGTCCTTGCACAGCCGCCAGCGGTGCAGCGTCTGCTCGGCGTCGTCCCCGAGGCGGAACACGAACGTCGTGTAGATGCTGGAGCCCGTGGGGTAGACGTGGGACAGGTGCGTGACCGCCTGCACCTGCTCGCCGACGGCGCCGAGGGCTCCCCGCAGGGCCGACTCCACCGCGTCCACCAGCGCGGGCACCCTCGCCCAGCCGGTGGCGGACTCCACGGTGTCCACGCCGTACCCCTGCGCCCAGAGCCCGTCCCGCAGGTACGGCTGCCGGAACCGCCCGCGCTGCCACCGGGTGCCGAGCCCGCGACCGACGTGCACCCCGCCGTGGTGGCGGACCGTCCGGTGCGCGGTGCGCCAGCGCTGCCGCACCTGACGCGTCGAGCCCGTCACGCCCACGAGCAGCAGGCAGCCGTCCCCACCGACCCCGCGGGCGCTCAGCAGCGCCTGCAGCAGGCCGACCGTGGGCCCGTGCGCCATGGCCAGGTTGGTCGCGGTCTCGGCCGCGGTGCTGAGCCTCAGCATCGACAGCGGTGTCCCGCTCTGGGCCAGGGCACGGGTCGCCGTCAGGGCCGCGTCCCAGCCCGGCAGGAACACCGCGTGCACCTCGTCGACCTCGGGGAGGGGCCGGACGCGGAGGGTGGCGTCGGTGATGACGCCGAGGCGTCCCTCGGAGCCCAGCACCAGCTGGCGCAGGTCCGGTCCCGCGGCCGACCGCGGCACGGCGGGCACCGTCAGCGGCCCCACCGGGGACTCCAGGTGGACGCCCACCAGCAGCTCGTCCATCGCGCCGAACCCGACGGACTGCTGCCCGACGGAACGGGTCGCCACCCAGCCGCCGACCGTCGACAGCTCGAACGACTGGGGGAAGTGCCCGAGCGTGCCCCCGCAGGCCCGCAGGGACGCCTCGACCCGCGGTCCCCGGGTCCCGGCACCCAGCGTCGCCAGCTGGGCGCGGCGGTCGAGGGCGACCAGCGCCCCGAGCCGGGAGGTGTCGACGGTGAGGACCGGTCGCTCGCCCCGGGGGGCCGTCACCCCGCCGACGACGCTGGTGCCCCCGCCGTAGGGGACGACGACGGCGTCGAGCGTCCCGGCCCGGTGCAGCAGCTCGCGCACCTCGGCCGGGGAACGGGGGCGGGCCACCGCGTCCGGGGCGGCACCCAGGCGGCCCGACCGCAGGGCCACCAGGTCGGGGAAGCTCTGCCCCCGGGCGTGCCGGACCCGGTCCTCGGGGTCCACCGCCCCGCACCCGGCCCCGGCCAGACGTGACGGCGGGACGTGCGCCACGACGTCGGCGAGCGAGACGTCGGCGGGGGCGCGGCCCGCTCCCAGCGTCGAGGCGAGCAGGTTCGACAGCGGCCGGGGCACCGGCTCGCCCCGGGTGTCGTCTCCCCAGCCGTTCCACCGACGCATCCGCCACCACCCCTGTGCTGCCGTGTCGATGGTGACACCGCCCGGGGGTCCTGCACAGGGGTGGGGGGCCCCGGGTCCGGGTACGACGGCGCCCCGGCCCCGCCGGAGGATCGGCGGGACCGGGGCGAGGCGTACCGGTGGGGTCCGGGACTACTTGACGTCGAAGCGGTCGAGCATCATCACCTTGTCCCAGGCGGCGGCGAAGTCGCGGACGAAGGTCTCCTTGGCGTCGTCAGCGGAGTACACCTCGACGATGCCGCGCAGGATCGCGTTGGAGTTGAACACCAGGTCGGCCGCGGTGGCGGTGCGCACGACGTTGCCGTCGGCGTCCAGCCCCTCGTAGACGCCCTCGGTGTCGACCGAGGTGCGCCAGCTGACGCCCAGGTCGAGGAGGTTGCGGAAGAAGTCCTGCGAGAGGACGCCGACGGAGTCGGTGAAGACGCCGTGCGTGCCGCCGCCGGTGTTGGCGCCGAGCACACGCAGCCCGCCGACCAGCACCGTCATCTCCTTGGCGGTCAGCTCGAGCATGTAGGCGCGGTCGACCAGGAGCGTCTCCGGCTCCAGCTTGAGACCGGGTGCGATCCAGTTGCGGAACCCGTCGGCCCGCGGCTTGAGCCACTTCATGCCGTCGGTGTCGGTCTGCTCCTGCGAGGCGTCGGTGCGGCCCGGGGTGAAGGGCACCGTGACCTGCACACCGGCGTCCGCGGCCGCCTTCTCGACCGCGGCGCACCCGGCCAGCACGATGGTGTCGGCCAGCGAGACGGGTGTGCCGAACGCCTGCCGGACCTCGTCGAGCCTCGCGATGACCTCCTGGGTGCCGGCGTTGACCTCCCAGGACCGCTGCGGCTCCAGGCGCAGACGTGCCCCGTTGGCCCCGCCGCGCTTGTCGGTGCCGCGGTAGGACGCCGCCGCCGACCAGGCGGTGTGGACCAGCTGGGGGACGGTGAGACCGGACGCGAGGACCTGCCGCTTGAGCTCCGCGGCGTCGGTCTCGCTGATGAGCGCGTGGTCGACCGCGGGGACCGGGTCCTGCCAGAGCAGCTCCTCGGCGGGGACGTCCGGGCCGACGTAGCGGCTGCGGGGGCCCATGTCGCGGTGCAGCAGCTTGAACCAGGCGCGCGCGTAGGCGTCGGCGAAGTACTCCGGGTCGTTGTAGAAGCGCTCGGAGATCTCGCGCATCTCCGGGTCGGCCATGAGCGCGATGTCGGTCGTGGCCATCATCGGCGCGTTCATCTTGCCCTCGATGTGGGCGTCGGGGACCAGCGCCTGCGCCTCGGGGTTGACGGGCTTCCACTGCTTGGCGCCGGCGGGGCTCTCGGTCAACTCCCACTCGTAGGAGAAGAGCATCTCGAAGTAGGTGTTGTCCCACTGCGTCGGCGTCGGCGTCCAGGCCCCCTCGAGGCCGCTGGTGATGGTGTCGGCGCCCTTGCCGGTGCCGTGCTGACTGACCCAGCCGATGCCGTTGCCGTGCACGGGGCAGCCCTCGGGCTCCGGGCCGACCAGCTCGGGGTTCCCGGCGCCGTGGGTCTTGCCGAAGGTGTGCCCACCGGCGACGAGCGCGACGGTCTCCTCGACGTTCATGCCCATCCGGGCGAACGTCACCTTGATGTCGTGGGCGGACGCGAGCGGGTCGGGCTTGCCCTGCGGGCCCTCGGGGTTGACGTAGATCAGGCCCATCGTCACCGCGGCCAGGTCCCCGTCCTCCAGGTCCAGGGGCGTGTCGGCGGCGTAGCGCTCGTCACCGAGCCAGGTGTCCTCGGAGCCCCAGAAGATCTCCTGCGGCTGCCAGGTGTCCTCGCGGCCGAAGCCGAAGCCGAACGTCTTCAGGCCCATGTCGTCGTGCGCGACGTTGCCGGCGAGCACGAGCAGGTCCGCCCACGAGATCTGTCGGCCGTACTTCTGCTTGACCGGCAGCAGCAGGCGGCGGGCCTTGTCGAGGTTGGCGTTGTCGGGCCAGCTGTTGAGCGGGGCGAAGCGCTGCGCGCCCTCGCCGCCGCCGCCGCGACCGTCGGCGCTGCGGTAGGTGCCGGCCGCGTGCCAGCTCATCCGGATGAACAGCGGGCCGTAGTGGCCCCAGTCGGCCGGCCACCACTCCTGGGAGGTGCGCATGACCTCACGCAGGTCGGCCTTGAGGGCGTCGACGTCGAGCGTGGCCAGGGCGGCCTTGTAGTCGAGGTCACCGAGCGGGTCGGAGTCGCGCGACGGCTTGTTGAGGACCGACAGGTCGACCTGGTTGGGCCACCAGTCCTGGTTGGAGCGCGGCCGGTTGGTGACCTGGACCGTCGGCGACTTGATCGCCGGGTTCTCGCTCTCGGTCGTGCTGTCGGTGGTCGGCGCGGCCTGCGCGTCGGTCGAGGTGTCGTACGGCTTCGGGCTGTCGACAGGGCTTTCGGAAGGAGGCGTGGTCACGTCGATCCTCTCTGAGGGGGTGGGACGGGTCACTGGTGCGATGGCTGGTTCGCAGCGGCGGTGCAGGCGGGGCAGCGGCCCCAGTAGACGACCTCGGCCTCGTCGATGACGAAGCCGCTGCCGTCCGAGGCGGTCAGGCACGGCGACGCACCGACCGCGCAGTCGACGTCCACGATCACGCCGCAGTCACGGCAGACCGCGTGGTGGTGGTTGTCACCGGTACGGGCCTCGTACCGGGCGACCGAACCGGCCGGCTCGATCCGCCGGACCAGACCCGCGTCGGTCAGGGCGCGCAGGACGTCGTAGACCGCCTGGTGCGACACCGCTCCCAGGGCGGTACGAGCCGCGCGCAGGACGGTGTCGGTGTCCGCGTGCGGGTGGTCGTGCACCGCCCCGAGGACGGCCAGCCGCGGTCCGGTCACGCGCAACGCCGAACCACGCAGGGCGCGGGTCAGGTCGTCGGCGGTGGGCACGTCCCCACTGTCGCGGAAAGACTTGAACGAGTCAAGACCAGGTCGGTCGTCGCCCTGCCCGCCCGTGACCGATGAGTCCTGGCCGCCGCCCCGGTCTGTCGGACGTGAGGGCGATGTCCGCCCGGCCGGAGGAGGCACCATGTTGTGGCAGTCGAACCTGGACGGGAGCGTGCCCGCATGACCCGCTCGCTGGTGTGGACGGGCTTCGTGTCGCTCGACGGCGTGGCCGACTCACCGGGGGGCACGGTCGAAGGGCACCGCAGCGGCGGCTGGGTCTTCGCCACCGAGCTCGTCCCGGAGGCGTTCTCGCTGAAGGGCGAGGAGCTCGAGGACACCACCGCCCTGATGTTAGGTCGGCGCAGCTACGAGGCCTTCGCGCCGGTCTGGTCCGGCTCGGAGGACCACGCGGGCTACCAGGACCTGCCCAAGTACGTGGTGTCGTCCACCCTCGACGAGCGTGCCCTCGTCGAGGGCTGGGGACCGACGCACGTGCTGCGTTCGACCGACGACGTCGCGGCGCTGAAGCAGGAGGACGGCGGCAGCATCTACGTCCACGGCAGCGTCGAGCTGGCCCGCAGCCTGTCCGAGGCGGGGCTCCTCGACCGCTACCACCTGCTGGTGTTCCCCGTGCTCCTGGGCGCGGGCAAGCACGTCTTCAGCCGCGCCGACGTCGAGGCGCAGCGGCTGTCGTTGGTGGACTCCGACGCCTACGGCAACGGGGTCGTCAAGCTCGTCTACGACGTCCTGCGCTGAGGGGGCGGGGCGGACGACGAAGGCCCAGCCCGGCGCATCCGCCGACCTGGGCCTTCTTTGTCTCAACCGTACGTGCGCCCGGAGGGACTCGAACCCCCAACCTTCTGATCCGTAGTCAGATGCTCTATCCGTTGAGCTACGGGCGCCCGTGCGTCACCGAGGCGACGTGCGGACCGGATGAGGATACCGGACCGTCGGAGGTGCCACGAACGAGCAGGCCGGACGGCGCCCGGGCGACGTCGGCGAATTGCCCAGGTTCGCCCGCCCGTGCTCAGGTGTGCGGGCCCGCCGAGCAGCGCGGGCGTGACCGGGGGACCTGTCGACACCCTGCCCGTCCCCGGCTCGGACCCGATCCCGGGGGCAGCACCGTCCGCGGTGGGCAGCATGTGAGGTAAACGCATGTCCGCACGTACCGCCCGTCACCGGGCCGAACCGCAGCGTCGTCGCACCTCGTCCGCCGGGCACGGCCCGCGGGCCGCCCGCCGGGTCGCCCCCGCCCTGCTCATGGGCGCCGTGCTGGGCACCTCGCTCGGCCTCGCCTCCCCCGCCTCCGCCGCGCCCGGTGAGACCTGGGACCGGCTCGCCCAGTGCGAGTCCAGCGGCAACTGGTCCATCAACACCGGCAACGGCTACTACGGCGGGCTGCAGTTCTACCAGCCCACCTGGGAGGGTTTCGGCGGCCTGCAGTACGCCCCCCGCGCCGACCTCGCCTCCCGCGCGGAGCAGATCGCCGTGGCCGAGAAGGTCCTCGACGGGCAGGGCTGGGGCGCCTGGCCCGCGTGCTCGGCCCGGCTCGGCCTGACCGAGGCGGACGAGGACGGCGGCTCGGCGGCACCCGCGCCGGCCCCGGCTCCCGCCCCCGAGCCCGCACCCGCGGCGCCGTCCGGCAGCGGCAGCCACACCGTGGTCTCCGGCGACACCCTGTCCTCGATCGCCCGCGCCAACGGGACGACGTGGCAGACGGTCTACGCCGCCAACCGCGACGTGGTGGGCGCCGACCCGGACGTGATCCGGATCGGTCAGGTCCTGACCGTCGGCTGAGTACGCGCGCACGTCGAGGGCGGCACCGGTCACGGTGCCGCCCTCGGTCGTCCGGCGGGGGGCATGATCAGCCGGTGACCGTGGCCATCGAGGTCCACCGGGCGCCCGTGCCCGTCGACCTCCGCACGTCCGTCGCCGCTGTGCTCGCCGACGCGTTCGCCGAGGACGACTGGGGCGGGCACCGTGACGGACCGCGCCGCCCGGGCGGTGTGCCCCTGCTGATGCAGGTGGCCGCCGACGTGGGCGCCCGGCGGGGCGGGCTGGTCGTGGCGCACCAGGTTGCGGGGCGGCGCGGGCCGCACACGCCGCGCGGGGGGCGGGACCGCGCGCTCCCGCCCCTCGTGCACGGGGCCGCGGTGTGGGTGCCCGCCGACCGACGCGGGGGTGGGCCGGTGGACGCCGTCCGCGCCCGGGCCGTGGGGCTGCCCCTGGTGCTGGGGCCTCGTGGGCTGGGCCGGGTGCTGCGCGACGAGGCGGACACCGACCGCGCGGTCGACCCGCACGTCGGCCCCGGCGACGCCTACCTGTGGGTGCTCGGCGTCCGGCGCGACCGCCACGGTCACGGGCTCGGCCGGGCGCTCGTCGAGGCGACGGCGACCGACGCGACCGAGCGCGGGCACGGGCGGCTCGTCCTGGTCACCCACGACCCCCGCAACGTCGCCGTCTACCGGGCGCTGGGCTTCATCCTGCTGCAGAGCAGCCGGCGGGCCTCGGGCATCACGCTGCACGTCCTGGCGCGCGAGCTGCGGACCGACGGTCGACCCGGGCCGGAGACGGGCTGACCGGCCGCGTCAGGGGCGTCACGTCGCGGGCCGGTCGCGTCAGGTCGCGAGCAGGTCCGCCTCCAGGGCGGTCGCGGCCTCGAGCAGCGGCGGGAGCAGCTCGGCAGTGATCTCGCCCACCGACCCGCGCTCCAGCGGCGCGGAGATGTTCATGGCCGCCACCACCTCGCCGCCACGCCCGTGCAGCGGCACGGCCATCGAGCGCAGCCCCAGCTCCAGCTCCTGGTCCACCAGCGCGAACCCGGCGTCCCGGACCTCCTCCAGCACGACGCGGAGCCGGTCGGGGTCGGTGACCGTCAAGGGGGTGAGGGGCTGCGGCCGCACCCGGCGCAGGTAGTCCTCCCGCCAGGCCGTGGGCGCCCCCGCCAGCAGGACGCGACCCATCGAGGTGGGGTAGGCCGGGTACCGGGTGCCGACGTTGATCGCCGCCTTCATGATCTTGCGGGCGTGGACCCGGCCCACGTAGACCAGGTCGTCGCCGTCCAGCACCGACACCGAGCACGACTCGTGCAGCGCGTTCGACAACCGCTCCATGTGCGGCTGGGCCACCTCGAGCAGGGTCAGGCCCGACAGGTAGGCGAACCCCAGCTCGAGCACCCGGGGGCGCAGCGCGAAGGACGACTCGTGCTGGTGGACGTAGCCCAGCTCGACCAGCGTCAGCAGGAACCGTCGCGCCGCGGCCCGGGTCAGCCCGGTTCGCCGGGCCACGTCGGACAGGCTCAGCTGCTGGTGCTGGGAGTCGAACGCCTTGATCACGGCCAGGCCGCGCTCGAGGGAGCGGACGAAGGTGTCGCTGCTGGCGGTCCGCCCGGACGTCGTCACGTCGTCACCCGCTGCGCTCCCCTGCTCGGCCACGCCCTGCTCGTCCACCGCACGATCCTCCCTCGGATCGGCACGGCCGAGGTGCCATCAGCCGACCGCGGCCGTCGCCTCGATGGCCCGCAGCACCTCGAGCTCCCGTGACGTCGGCTCCTCGGTCACCACGAGGTCGTCGGCGACCCGGAGGTCCCAGCCGGTGGCCTCGCGCGCCTGCTCGACGCCGACGCCGGGGTGGACGGCCACCAGGACGAGCTCGCAGGTGCCCGGGTCCGGGCGCAGCACCCCCAGGTCGGTGATGACCTGCGTCGGTCCGCGTCCGCGCAGCCCGTGGCGCTCCCGGTCCCCCGGTCCCCGACCGAACCCGACCGAGGTGACGAAGTCCACCGTGTCCACGAAGGTGCGTCGTGACTGGCTGACGACCACGACGACCTCGCCGCAGGACGCGGCGATCTCCGGGGCCCCGCCGGCCCCGGGCAGGCGCACCCGGGGTTCGTCGTAGGGGCCGATGACGGTGGTGTTGATGTTCGCGAACCGGTCCAGCTGGGCGGCGCCCAGGAACCCCACGTCGATGCGGCCGGGCTGCAGCCAGTAGTTGAAGATCTCGGGCACGCTCACCACCGACACGGCGGTGTCGGCCAGCACGCCGTCGCCGATCGACAGCGGCAGCCGGTCCGGGGCCGCGCCGATGGTGCCGGACTCGTAGACCAGGACCAGGTCCGGGGCGTGGGTGGCACGAGCCAGGTTGGCCGCGGTGGACGGCCTGCCGATCCCCACGAAGCACGTCGCCCGGTCCGCGAGCGCCCGCGACGCCGCGACCGTCATCATCTCCGACGTCGTCCAGCCGGTCACGGCGCGACCCCCGCCGCGCCGAGGACCTCACGGTCCAGCCAGGCCGTGAAGGTGTCCCGGTCGCGGCTGATGGCGTCCCAGGACCGGTAGTAGTCGTTGTCGCGGTCGGAGTAGCCGTGGGCGTAGGACGGGTGGGCCCCGCCCGGCACCTCGGCGACGGCGTCGACCACCCACGACGGCAGGACGACGGCACCGGGGCGCGGCTCGAGCGCGTCGACCACCTCCTCGACGGTGAACAGCACCCGCTCCGAGGCGAGCGCGACCTCCTTCTGCACGCCGGTGATGCCCCACAGCTGCACGTTGCCGGCCCGGTCGGCCTGCTGGGCGTGCAGCACGGCGACGTCGGGCGTGAGGGCGGGGACCGCGGTCAGCTCCTCGCCGGTGAACGGGCAGACGACGGAACGGATGGTGTCGGTGTGCCGGGGCAGGTCGGTCCCCCGGTAGCCGCGCATCACCGCGAAGGGCAGGCCCGAGGCCCCCGCGACGTACCGGTTGGCCAGCCCGGCGTGGGAGTGCTCCTCGATGGCCAGCGGCCGCGGCCAGGCGTTCTGCACCGCGTCGCGGAAGCGGTGCAGCGAGCCGACGCCCGGGTTGCCCCCCCAGCTGAACACCAGCTTCGACGCGCAGCCGGCGCCGATCATCTGGTCGTAGACGATGTCCGGCGTCATCCGCACCAGGGTGAGGTCGCGTCGACCCTGCCGGATCACCTCCTGCCCGGCGACGACCGGGATCAGGTGCGTGAACCCCTCGACCGCGACGGTGTCACCGTCGTGCACCAGGGCCGCGACGGCGTCGGGCAGGCTCATCAGCTCGGCCACGTCAGCGCTCCGGGAGGCTGCGGTCGAGCACCTGGCACAGCACGTCGCGCAGGGCCGGGTACGGGTCCTCGACGACCTGCAGCGACCGCCACGCCACGTGGTTGTCCGGGCGGACGAGGACGCAGCCGTCCTCGTCGACCTCGCGCAGCCTCGCCCAGTCGTCGTACAGGTCGGTGTAGGCCCGGGCGGGACCGACGACGGCTGCGTGGACCTCGACGCCCAGCTCGGCCGACAGCCGCTGGGCCGCCATGGCCCAGCCGTCCCCGCCGATGCCGGTGAACAGGGTGAACCGGCCGTGCCCGGCCACGTCGAGCGTGCTGACCTTGCGGTGCCCCTCGCCCCCGCGGTGCCCGAGCCAGGCGTGGGGCAGCCGCGCCCCGGGCCACGTCGTGGGGTGGAAGTACAGCTCGGGGTCGCGGTCGTAGGCCGGTTCCGGGGTGCCGTCGGGCACCACGGCGCCGCTGGCGTACCGCTGCCCGAGCTCGACGCCGTGGGCGTTGAACTCGTAGTCCTTGAGCTCCAGCGCCTTCTTCAGCGCCTCGCGCTTGGTGCGGGCCTGCGGGGTGTCGTCGGCGCGGTCGTCGATCCGGGCGCGCATCACCTCGGGGTCGTTCGTGCCGGTCAGGCCGAGCGCGGCGAAGATGGGCCCGAACTCCTCGATGGACTTGTTGGCCCGCAGCACGATCTGCTCCGCGACGGGCGCCCGCTCCGGCTGGTAGGAGTCGAGCAGCCCGGGCCCGGCCTTGCCCTGCAGCACGTGGGCCAGCTTCCAGGCCAGGTTGTAGGCGTCCTGGATGCTGGTGTTGGACCCGAGCCCGTTGCTCGGCGGGTGCCGGTGCGTGGCGTCGCCCATGGCGAACACCCGGCCACGACGGTTCTCGGTGGCGTACCACTTGTTGTTGCCCCACAGCGAGGTCGACACCAGCTCGACGTCGATGCTGTCGTCGCCCACCAGGTCGTGGACGACCGTGGTCGCGAACGCCTCGTCGACCACGGGCGGGGTGGAGGCGATGTCGTAGCCCCACACGATCAACCACTCGTCCCAGGGCCGGACGCAGCGGACCAGACCCAGGCCGATGCCCCCGACGTCGCTGCCGGGCTGCAGCACCCAGTAGAGGATCGACGGGCGCTGCTCGACGAACCTCGACAGGTCGGCCTTGAACACGATGTTCATGGACCCCGCGACGTCCATCTGCCCCTCGAACGGCAGGTCGAGGTCCGTGACGACCTGCGAGCGCCCGCCGTCGGCGCCGATGACGTACCTCGCGCGGATCGGGTACTGGGTCCCGGTCAGCCGGTCCCGGACGGTCACGGTGACGCCGTCGTCGTCCTGCACCATCGACACGTACTCGGTGTCGAAGCGGACGTGGGCGCCGCGCTCGGCGGCGTTGCGGACCAGGATCGGCTCCATGAGGTTCTGCGGGATGTCGCAGATGCTCGACGGGCTGGCCAACGTGTAGTCGGCCTGCCGCCGCGGGTGGGTACCCCAGGTGCGGACCCGGCCCAGCTCGTCACCGGCCAGGCTGGTGCAGAACACCGTGTCGCCCATCAGGTGCTGAGGCACGGCGAGCGGGGTGACCTGGTCCTCGACGCCCAGGTCGCGCAGCACCTCCATGGTCCGCTGGTTGGTGATGTGGGCGCGCGGGGTGTTGGCGGTCCACCGGTACTTGGTGATGACGACGTGCTCGACGCCGTAGGTGGCCAGGGCGAGCGAGCTCGCCGCGCCGGCGGGGCCGGTGCCGATGACCAGGACGTCGGTCTCGAGGGCGCTCATGCGGTGGGTCCTCCCGTGCTGGTGGTGGGTGCCTCGGGTGCGAGGACGACGTCGAAGCGGGTGCGGTACCAGGGCCCGTCGACCGTGCGGCCCTCCGGCGCCTCGCCCGGCGGCTGCTCGGCGAAGTCCAGGACGAGGGAGTCCTTGACGCCGAACACCGCGTCGGAGCCCAGGTAGGGGTCACCGGCCACGAACACGTGGGTCACCAGGGTCCGCATGCCGTCGGCGGTGACCATGAAGTGGATGTGGGCGGGGCGGTAGCTGCTGCGGCCGGCCGCGGCGAGCAGGTCACCGACGGGGCCGTCGTCGGGGATCGGGTAGCTGGCGGGCAGCACCGACCAGAACCGGTAGGACCCGTCGGCGTCGCTGAACAGGTGACCGCGGCCCGTCATCGTGCCCTCGGTGCCGCCGCCGTCGAGCTGGACGTCGTAGAAGCCGTCCTCGTCGGCCTCCCACACCTCGATCCGGGCCCCGGCGACGGGTCGACCGGCCGTGTCGGTGACGCTGCCCTCGACCCAGCAGGGCGCACCCTTGGCGCCCTGGCTGACGTCACCGCCCAGCGGGGTCTCGGGGCTCCCCTCGACGAAGAACGGCCCGAACACCGTGGCCTCGGTCGCGGCTCCGGGCCCGGAGCCGGTGGCGGGGTTGTTGACGCCGATGGTCAGCATCGACAGGCCCAGGACGTCGGACAGCAGGATGAACTCCTGCCGGGTGTCGGTCGTGATGTCGCCGCAGCCGCGCAGGAACGCGATGGCCTGGGCCCACTCCGCCTCGCTCAGGCGGACGTCGCGGACGAAGCCGTGCAGGTGCTCGACCAGGCTGGTCATCACCTCGCGGTAGCGGGCGTCGGTCGAGGTGGCGAAGCCGGCGAGGACTGCGTCGGTGACGGCGCGCTCGCGGGCGGCCTGCTCGTCGGTGGGTCCGGTCGGGGCGGTCGGTCCGGTCGGGGCGTGGCTGGTCCGGTTCATGCGTGGGCTCCTGAGGGGTCGGGGCGCCCGGCCCACGCGGCACGCACCAGGGCGTCCACGTCGGCGCGGCTGATGGGTCGGGGGTTGGGTATCGCGCCGTCGGCGACCGTGTCGGCGACCAGGCGTACCGCCTCGTCCAGGTCGCCCTCGGCCAGGCCGACGTCGCGCAGCCCGGCGGGGATGCCGATCGCGTCGTCCAGGCGGGCCAGCGCACCGACCGGGTCGGTCTCCTCGCCCAGCGCCCGGCCCAGCCGGGTGGCCCGCTCCCCCAGCGCCGGGACCTGGAAGGCGAGGACGTGGGGCAGGACGACGGCGTGCATCGCGGCGTGCGGCAGGTCGAACGCGCCGCCGAGGACGTGGCAGGTCTTGTGGTGCAACCCGGACCCGGCGGCGGCGAACGCCGTCCCGGACAGCCAGGCGCCGTAGAGCACGTCGGATCGGGCGTCGACGTCGCGGCCGTCGGCCAGCACGGCGGGCAGACCTCGGCGCAGCGCCGTGACCCCCTCGAGCGCCATCAGGTCGGTGACGGGGTTGGCCCCCGGCCCCCAGACGGCCTCGACGCAGTGCGCCATGGCGTTCATGCCGCTGGCGGCGCTGAGGTCCGCGGGCAGACCGACGGTCAGCTCGGGGTCGTAGACGACGGTGCGCGGCGCGACCACGTCGGCCACGCCCGTCCTCTTGCGGCCGTCCTGGGTCAGGCCCCAGACGTTCGTCATCTCCGACCCGGCGTAGGTGGTCGGCACGGCCAGCACGGGCAGGGAGTCGGTGAGGGCGACGGCCTTGGCCGTACCGGTGGTCGACCCGCCGCCGACCGACAGGACGAGGTCTGCCTGGGTCTCGCGGGCCATGGCCCGGGCGGCCTCGGCGCAGGCGAGCGGCACGTGCTGGCGGACGTCGTCGAACCAGCCCACCACCCGCTCGCCCAGCGGGGCGGCGAGCTCGCGTGCCAGCGGCACCTCCGCCTCGCCCGCGACGACGAGGACGCGGACGGCCCCGAGCCGGTCGACCTCCTCCAGCAGCCGGGTGCGGGCGACGCCGGGGCCGAACACGACCCGGGTCCGGAGCGAGGAGTACGTGAAGGTCATGCGCGTGCCTTCCGTGTGCTGACGGCGGTGGCGAGCCGGTGACCGACGGGGAACAGCCCGTGCCGGCGGTGCGGGTCGAGCAGGCCCCAGACGCCGCGGGGGGCGAGCAGGACGACGAGGATCGCGATCACCCCGAGGATCACCAGGTACACCGACCCGAGGTCGGACAGGGTCTCCTGCAGGGCGAAGAACACCAGGGCCCCCACCAGCGGGCCCTCCAGGGTGCCGACCCCGCCGATGACGACCATGAACACCATGAACGCCGTCCACTGCACGCTGAACACGCTGTCGGGCTGGACCCGCAGGCTGGACAGCGCCAGCAGCGCGCCCGCCGCCCCGGCCCCGGCGGCGGAGGCCACGAAGACGACCCGCTTGACCCGGGTGACGTCGATGCCGTTGCTGGCCGCGGCGGTGGCGTCGTCACGGACGGCGGTGAGCGCGATGCCGAGGCGCGAGGAGATGAGCCAGACCGTGCCCGCGACGACCGCGACCACGACGATCAGGGCGCACCAGTAGGTGAACGCGATCCGGAGCCCGGCGTCGGTGCCGGCCAGCGAGCGCAGCGACGTGCCCGACCCGGCGCCGACCTCGCGGAACTGGACGACGACCAGCCGGAACACCTCGGCGATCACCCAGGTGCCGATGGCGAAGTAGCCCCCGACGAGGCGGAAGGCCAGGAACGAGACGGGGATCGAGACCAGCCCGGCGACGACGGCGGCGAGCGGGACGGCCAGGAACGGGTCGATGCCGACGATGTCGGAGGCCACGACCAGGCCGTAGGCGCCGAGCCCGATGTAGGCCTGCTGGCCGACGGACACCATGCCGCCGTACCCGGCGAGCAGGTTCCAGGTGACGGCGATGACCACGTACACGAACAGGGTCACCAGCGACGTGAGGGTCGCGGAGGTCACCAGGTAGGGCAGCACCGCCAGGGCGACGACGACGGCGACCAGCGAACCCGTGCCGATGGTCGAGGTCCGGCCGCCGCGCACCACCCGCGGCGTCGGCGTCGCTGCGGCCGGGGCGTCGGGCGCGGTGGGGGCGCTCATGTCGCGGCCACCTTCGGCAGCAGGCCCTGCGGTCGTAGCGCCAGGACGAGCAGGAACACCAGGTGCCCGGCGAGGATCTGCTGCGCCGGGTCGATCCAGGCCCCGACGGTCTGCGCGACCCCCAGCACGACGCCGCCGAGCAGGGTGCCCCAGACGTTGCCGAGCCCGCCGATGATGACGGCCTCGAACGCGATGATGAGCAGCAGCGGCCCGCTCAGCGGGGTGAAGGTGGTCTGGATGCCGTTGACCACCCCCGCGAGCGCCACCGTGGCGAACGCGATGGCGGCGGCCACGCCGTAGACGTGCTTGGCGTCGACGCCCATGAGCCGCACGGCCTGCGGGTCGTCGCTGGTGGCGCGGATGATGCGGCCCAGGCTGGTGCGCGCCAGGAACAGCGACAGCCCGGCCAGCAGGGCCACGGCGAGGGTGAACACGGCCAGCGGCAGGTACCCGACGGACAGGCCCCCGGCCCGGAAGCTGGCCGTGGTCAGCGCGCCGACGTCGAGGCGGCGCTGGTCGGCGGTGAAGGTGGCCAGCAGCAGGTTCTGCACCACGATCGACAGCCCGAAGGTCACCAGCAGCGACGGCAGCGGGCTCGGCCCGACCGTCCGGTCCAGCACCACCCGCTGGGTGAGGTACCCCAGGGCCGCGGAGGCCGGGACGACGACCAGCAGCGACAGCAGCGGGTGGACCCCCAGGGCGGTGCCGAGCACGAGCGACCCGAACGCACCGAGCACGGCGACCTCGCCGTGGGCCAGGTTGACCAGGCGCATCACCCCGAACATCAGCGACAGCCCGGTCGCGAACAGCGCGTACAGCCCGCCGAGCAGCAGCCCCTGCACGACCGCGTTGAGCAGCGTCATGCCCTCACCCCGAAGTAGGCGGCGGAGACCTGCTCCATCGAGACCCCGCTGCTGGTGCCCTCGAGCGACGTGCGCCCCTCGAGCATGCAGTGCACGTGGTCGGCGACGGCGAAGGCCTGCCGGACGTCCTGCTCGACGAGCAGCACGGTGGTGCCCTTGCCGGTGATCGCGGGCAGCGCGGCGTACAGCTGCTTGACCACGACCGGGGCCAGGCCGAGCGACACCTCGTCCAGCAGCAGCAGGCGCGGGTTGCTCATCAGGGCCCGGCCGATGGCGGTGGCCTGCTGCTCCCCGCCGGACATCGCCCCGGCCCGACGGGCACGGCGCTCGGCCACCAGCGGGAACAGCTCGTAGACCGACCGGAGGTCCCACGGCCCGGGGCGCTTGGCGCTGGCCCCCACCTGCAGGTTCTCCTCCACCGTCAGGCTGCCGAACAGCCGACGCCCCTCCGGCACCATCGAGATGCCCATCCGGACCCGCTTGTGCGGGCGGACCCGCGTGACGTCGTCACCGGCGAGGCGGACGTGCCCGGCGCTGGGCCGCAGCAGCCCGGTGATGGCGCTGAGCAGGGTGGACTTGCCGGCCCCGTTGGCGCCGATGACCGCGAGGACGTCACCCTCGGCCACGCGCAGCGAGACACCCTGGACCGCGCGCAGGTCACCGTGGCGGACCTCGAGGTCGGTGACCTCCAGCAGGGCGGTCATCCGTCGGTCCCCGTCGCTGCCTCGATCGTCACGGGGTCGTCCGGGGCGGTGCCCAGGTACGTGCGCCGGACCTCGGGCGAGGCCATCACCTCGCGCGGGTCGCCCTCGGCCAGGACGTGGCCGTAGGTCAGGCACATCAGCCGGTCGGCGACGGCCAGCAGGGCGTGGACGACGTGCTCGATCCAGACGATGGCCACGCCGGTGCGCTTGAGGCCGTCGACGGTGGCCACCAGCTCGGGCACCTCCTGCTCGGTCAGGCCACCCGCGATCTCGTCCAGCAGCACCAGCCGCGGTCGGCTCGCCATCGCCCGCGCCAGCTCCAGCCGCTTGCGGTCCAGCAACGGCAGCGCGCCGGCGGGGGTGTCGGCGCAGTGCAGCAGGTCCAGCTGCTCCAGCACCTCCACGGCCGCCCCGCGAGCGGCCCGACGACGCAGCCCCGCCCCGAACGTGGCCGACACCAGGACGTTCTCCAGCACGGTCATCTGCCCGAACGGCCGTGGCACCTGGTAGCTGCGGCCGATGCCGTCCCGGCAGCGCACGTGCGCCGGGTCCCGGGTCACGTCACGCCCGTCGAGCCGGACCGTGCCGGCGTCGGGGCGCAGCACGCCGGTAACGACGTTGAGCAGGGTGGACTTGCCGGCCCCGTTGGGACCGACGATGCCCAGGGTCTCCCCGGCGGCGACGTGCAGGTCGACGCCGTCGAGCACCTGCAGGCGACCGAAGCTGACGCTCAGCCCGGTCGCCTGCAGCAGCGGTCCGCTCACGCCAGCTCCTCGACCTCTCCGGCGGTCGGGATGTCGGTGGCCTGGGCGTTGGACACGATGACCAGGTCCGGGTCGCTGCCACCGGTGCGCCACTGCCCGCCGACCAGCTGCGTCTTCGCGACGTTGGGCACCGGGCCGGACGTCCAGTCCACGGTGCCGACGACGGTGTCCACGTTCAGCGCGGCGAGCGCGTCGACCAGGCCCTGCTTGTCGTCGGGGCCGGACGTCTGGGCGAACGCGGCCACGGCGACCTCGAACAGCGCGTGCACGAAGCCGATGGGCTGGGTCCAGGGCGCGCCGGTGGCCTCGGTCCAGGCCTCGGCCAGCTCGGCCGACGTCTGACCGGTCAGGCTGGACGTGAACGGGTGCGACGGGCTCCACCAGACCTCGCTGGACAGGTTGTCGCCCCGGTCGCCGACCGCGGTGATGCTGCTGGGGAACAGCAGCGCCTTGCCGACCGTGGCCATGGTCGGGGTGAAGTCCTGCTGGCCGGCCTGGTTCCAGAACGTCGTGAAGTCGGGCGGGATCGGGACGCCGACGAGGATCTCGACGCCGGCCTCCTTGAACTGCGAGATCTGCGCCGTGAAGTCCTGCGTGCCGTTGGCGTAGAAGCCGGGGTCGACCAGCGTGTAGCCGCGCTCGGTGATCGGCGGGAGGAACCCGAGCTCGGGGTCGCCCCAGGCGTTGCCGTCGGGGTCGTTGGGCCACAGCGCGCCGACGACCTTGTTGGTCTCGACCGAGTCCCACATGTCGAGGAACACGGCGATGACGTCCTCGAGCCCCCAGAAGAAGTGGTAGGTCCAGGCGAACGGCGCCTCGGGGTCGCCGCCGCGACCGAAGAAGAACGGCTGCCACGGGGCCAGGCTGCTCAGGCAGGGCACGCCGTTGGCCTCGCACTGGTCGGCGACGGGGTTGACGGTGTCGGGCGTGGAGCCGGCCAGGACGAGGTCGACCTGGTCGGTGAGGATCAGGTCGGCCGCGGCGTCGCCGGCGACGGTGGAGTCGGACTGGGTGTCCTTGACGATGATCTCGACCTGGCTGACGCCGGCGCCGGTGGTGATGCCGTTCTCGGCGAAGTACGCCGTCAGGGCCTCGATGACGAAGCTGTCGGCCTCGCCGAACGGGGCCAGCGGCCCCGTCTGCGGCGTGACGTAGCCGATCTTGATGGTGCGGGCCTCGGCGGTGGCGTCACCGGAGGCGGCCGGGGCGGCGGAGGCCCCCGCGTCGGAGCCGGTGTCGCTGCGCAGCTGGTCGGCGCAGCCGGCCAGGCCCAGGGCGCCGACGGCCGCCACGGCCGTGGTCCCGTGCAGGACGGCGCGCCGCGGCGGGCCGGAGGGGGAGGACGGGGATGCAGGGATGGTCGAGCGCATGGGTTGCCTCCATTGGCAACGGTTCGCAGAGCGAACGTGTGTGCGGCTGCAGAACAGCACACACCCCGCCTGCTTCACCTGTCAACCAGTTCCTCCCAACCCGTCGCCCCGATCCCCCCGGCGCGGGCGGTGACGCGGCTCTCACCTGGCAATTCGTCGGGACGGGTGGGTGATCTCACTCACCGTGACCGGCGTCTCATCGGCCCGCTGCGCGCCCGTGGCGGGCCTAGCGTCGCCATCTCGGCCACCACCCCTCGGCCATGGACCACCAACAGGAGGACGAGAGCGATGACCGTCGATGCCCCCAGGACGCACGCCACCACCACGACGACCGGGGACGCGCCCGCCGCACGTCAGGGCCGCGCCTCGGCCGCCCCGCGCTGGAGCACCCATGACCGGCTGCAGGCCTGGATCGAGGAGGTCGTCGCGCTGACCACCCCCGACCGCGTCCGGGTCTGCGACGGGAGCGACGCGGAGTGGACCGAGCTCACCGACGCGATGGTCGAGGCCGGCACGCTCACCCGCCTGGCGGCCAAGCCCAACAGCTTCCTGGCCACCTCCGACCCGACCGACGTCGCCCGCGTCGAGGACCGGACCTTCATCTGCTCCGTGGACCCCGCGGACGCCGGCCCCACCAACAACTGGATGGACCCGGCCGAGATGAAGGGCGTCCTCACCGAGCTGTACGACGGCTCGATGCGGGGCCGGACGATGTACGTCGTCCCGTTCGTCATGGGCCGCCTCGACATGACGCCCACCATGTTCGGCGTCGAGATCACCGACTCGCCGTACGTCGTGGCGTCCATGCGCATCATGACCCGGATGGGCGCGGAGGTGCTGGCCGCCCTCGAGGAGCGTGAGGCCGACTTCGTGCCGTGCCTGCACTCCGTCGGCATGCCGCTGGGCGACGGCGAGACCGACGTCGCCTGGCCCAGCAACGAGACCAAGTACATCGTCCAGTTCCCCGAGGAGCGGATGATCTGGTCCTACGGCTCCGGCTACGGCGGCAACGCCCTGCTGGGCAAGAAGTGCTACTCGCTGCGGATCGCGTCGGTGATGGCCCGCGACGAGGGCTGGCTCGCCGAGCACATGCTCATCCTCAAGCTGACCAGCCCGCAGCAGGAGACCCACTACGTCGCGGCGGCGTTCCCGAGCGCCTGCGGCAAGACCAACCTGGCCATGCTGGAGCCCACGATCCCGGGCTGGGAGGTCGAGACCCTCGGCGACGACATCGCCTGGATGCGCTTCGGCGACGACGGACGGCTGTGGGCGTCCAACCCCGAGTTCGGCCTGTTCGGGGTCGCCCCGGGCACCGGCTGGACCACCAACCCCAACGCGATGCGGACGATCGCGAAGGGCAACTCGCTGTTCACCAACGTCGCCCTGACCGACGACGGCGACGTCTGGTGGGAGGGGATGACCGAGGACGCCCCGGCGCACCTCACCGACTGGCACGGTGAGGACTGGACGCCGGACTCCGACCAGCCGTCGTCGCACCCCAACAGCCGTTTCTGCACCCCGATCAACCAGTGCCCGGTGCTCGCGAAGGAGTACGAGGACCCGCGCGGGGTGCCCATCTCGGCGATCCTGTTCGGCGGCCGGCGCCGCACCACCATCCCGCTCGTCACCGAGGCCCGGGACTGGGCGCACGGGGTGTTCATGGGTGCGACGCTGTCCAGCGAGACGACGGCCGCGGCCACCGGAAAGGTCGGCGTGGTCCGTCGCGACCCGATGGCCATGCTCCCGTTCATCGGCTACGACGCGGGCGACTACTTCGGCCACTGGCTCGACATGGCCAAGAACGCCGACGCCGACAAGATGCCGCGGATCTTCTACGTCAACTGGTTCCGCCGCGGCGAGGACGGTTCGTTCCTGTGGCCGGGGTTCGGGGAGAACGGGCGCGTCCTCAAGTGGGTCGTGGACCGCCTCGAGGGCCGCGCCGCCGCGAAGGACACCGCGATCGGCCGCGTCCCCACCTACGGCGCCATCGACACCGACGGGCTGGACCTCGACGACGAGACCCTGGCCGCGGCGCTGCGGGTCGACGTCGACGAGTGGTCCCGGGAGCTGCCGGAGATCCAGCGCTGGTTCGACACCTTCGGCGACACCCTGCCGTCCACCCTGCGCACCGAGCTCGACACCCTGCGCCAGCGCCTCACCGGCTGACGCCCTCCCGGCCCCGTGGCAGCATCGCCCGCGTGATGGGGTCTCGGGGCTGGGTGTGGTGGGTCGTCGGCGTGGTCGTGATCCTGGCGGGAGGGGCGGTGGCGGCCTACGCGGTCGCCGTCGTCCCGGGGCAGCGGGAGGACAACCGCGACGCCGCCGCCGAGCAGGCGGTGCAGGACCTGGCGGACGCCTGGCAGGGGCAGGACCTGGTCGGTCTGGGCGACCAGGTCGACTACACGGCGCTGACCACCGGGCTGACCGACGTCGTCGGGGCGCAGAGCCCCGACGACGCCGCTACGGGCGAGGCGTCGGTCGCGGCCTCTCCCGGGGCCTCCCCGGCGCCCTCCGAGCCGGTCGACGACGCCACCACCGACGAAGGCGCCGCCACCGACGAGGGTGCGGCCCCGACCGAGGAGTCCGACGTGCCCCGCCCCGTCTGGCCGGAGTCCGTGGCGGTGGGCGACGTCACCCGCAGCGGTGGTACCGCCAGCGCCACCCTCACCGTGACCTGGCCGTTCGGCTGGACCTACGACACCACCGTCGAGGCGCGGCAGACCTCGACCGAGGACGTCGACAGCATCCGGGGCGCCTTCGACACCTCGGGCGGGGAGTGGGGCACCACCTTCACCGCGATGACGGTCGCCCCGGGCCTGACGGAGGACGCCGTGCTGGCCGCCGAGCGCGAGCCCGCGACCCGCGGCACCGTCCTGGGTCGCGACGGCGAGCCGCTGGTCGCGGAGCGTGCCGTGGTCGACATCGGCATCCAGCCCTCACGCGTGGGCGACCTGGGCACCGTCACCGCCGCCCTCTCGGACGTCCTGGGCGTCGACGGCGCCGCCCTCTCGGACGTCCTGGGCACCGTCACCGCCGCCCTCTCGGACGTTCTGGGCGTCGACGGCGCCGCCCTCTCGGACGTCCCGGGCGTCGACGGCGCCGGGCTCGCCGAGCGGGTGCAGGCCGCGGGCCCGGACGACTTCGTCCCCGTGATCACGCTGCGCCGGGAGGACTACGACCCCGTCCGCGACGAGGTCCGCGCGCAGGAGGGCGTCGTGTTCCGCGAGGGCACCCTCCCCCTGGCCCCGACCACCGAGTTCGCCCGCCCCACCCTGGGCCGAAGCGGTCAGGCCACGGCCGAGATCGTCGAGGCCTCGGACGGGCGGGTCCTGGCCGGCGACGTCGTCGGTCTGTCCGGGCTGCAGCGCCGGTACGACGAGCACCTGTCTGGGCAGGCAGGGTTCAGCGTGGTCTCCGTCGTCGGCGAGCAGACGACCGGGCTGTTCACGGCCGAGCCCACGCCCGGGGCCGACCTGGCGCTGTCCCTGGACGAGACCGTGCAGACCGCTGCGGACCAGGCCCTCGCCTCGGCCGCGGAGGGCAACGGCAACGCCGCGCTCGTCGCGATCGACGTCCCGACCGGCGACGTCCTCGCGGTCGCCAACACCCCGGCCACCGGGACCGACCGGGCCCTGACCGGCACCTACCCGCCCGGGTCGACCTTCAAGACGGTCAGCACGCTGGCCCTGCTGGGGACCGGGCTCACGCCCGACGAGGTGGTGCCGTGCCCGCAGACCGCGACGGTGGAGGGGCGCGCGTTCAGCAACGTCGAGGACAGCCAGCTCGGCGACGTGCCGTTCGCCACCGACTTCGCCCGGTCCTGCAACACGGCCTTCGTCGGCCTGTCCGACCGGCTCGAGCCCGGTGTCCTGGGGGCGGCCGCCGCGACCGTGGGCCTGGGCGGCGAGTGGTCGCCCGGGACGACCGTGGCCACCGGGGACGTCCCCGACGAGGAGTCCGCCGTCGAGCTGGCCGCCGCCAGCATCGGCCAGGGCCGCGTGCTCGCCAGCCCGATGGCGATGGCCCAGGTCGCGGCCACCTTCGCCGGCGGCACCTGGACCGCCCCGCGGTTGGTGCTCGACCCGGCGCCCGAGGCGTCGCCCCCGCCGCCGGCGCTCGACCCCGCGCAGGCCGCGACCGTGCGCGAGCTGATGCGAGGGGCGGTCACCGACGGCTCGGCCTCGGCCCTGGAGGACGTCCCGGGCGAGCCGGTGCACGCCAAGACCGGCACGGCCGAGTACGGGACCGAGGTCCCGCCCGGGACCCACGCCTGGGTCATCGGCTTCCAGGGCGACGTCGCGTTCGCCGTCCTGGTGGAGGACGGCGGGTCGGGCAGCCGGGTGGCGGTCCCGGTCGCGGAGACGTTCCTGCGGCTGCTGCAGTGACGACCGGCCCGGACGAGGTCCGGCCCGGCACCCCGTGGTGGGGGACCGGGCCGGACCTTCCGTGCGGAGGCGGCGGGATTTGAACCCGCGAGAGGGCTTATACCCTCAACCCGCTTAGCAGGCGGGCGCCATAGGCCACTAGGCGACGCCTCCTCGTGGAGCAGCGTAACGGGTGGAGAGCCATGACCCCCACCGGCGCGGCGCCACCAGCGTCAGCCGCAGATGTCCTGGTCGGCCGCGCGGACCTCGATGCTGGGGGTGGGCGCCTCGGGCAGCGTGCGCCCGGGGAGGGGGACGGTGCCCAGCCGGTTGGGCACCTCCTGCACGAACCCGGCCCCGTCACCCAGCTGGACGGTGATGGCGGGCACGTCGCTGTCGCGCACCAGCTCGCTGCCCTCGAACGCCGCCGCCACGGTCAGCGCCGCCTCGTCCTGACCGGTGGGCACCAGCACCTTGACCCCGGTTACCTCCTCGTCGGAGTTGACGATCGACCCCACCTGGAAGCCCAGCGTGCGCAGGTCCGTGGCGGTGTCGGTGGCCCAGCCGCCGGGGGCACCCGCGTTGGCCACGTCCACGACGATCTCGTCGGGGGCCACCGTCAACGGCACCGGCGGCGGCGCGCTGGTCGCGGGCGCGCTGGGCTCGACCTCGGACTGCTCGCCCGGCAGCGGTTCGTCGTTGCGCAGCGCCTCCCAGATCAGCTCGGCGTCCGGGGTCCACACCACGCGGTTCTCGTCCTGCGGCCACGGCTCGTTGGGGACCGTCACAAAGGACACGTCCTCCGGCGGCAGCGCCTGCACCGAGCGGGCGATGCGGGCCAGCTCGGTGATGCTGGCCAGCTCCGGGTCGGTGGTCAACGACTTGGTCCCGGCGTCCAGGACCCCGATCAGCCGGTCCGGTCGGGTCAGCAGACCGGTGCTGGTGGCCTGCTGGATCATGGACGACAGGAACGCCTGCTGCCGCTCGATGCGCCCCAGGTCGGACCCGTCGCCGATCTTGCGCACCCGGACGTAGGCCAGCGCCTGCTCACCCTCGACGACCTGCTCACCAGCGGGCAGGTCCAGACCGGACAACCGGTCGTCGATCGGCTCCGGGAGACACACGCTGACCCCGCCGAGGGCGTCCACGATGGCCGTGAACCCCTCGAAGTCGACGACGACGTAGTGGTTGATGGGCACACCCGTGAGCGCCTCGACGGTCTCGATGGTGCAGGCCGCACCGCCCACCGCGAAGGCGGAGTTGATCTGGATCAGGCCCCCCGGGGACGTGGTGCCGTCCGACAGCTGGCACTCGGGGCCCTGGACCATGGAGTCCCGGGGGATGCTCACCAGGTTGGCGCGGCTGCGGTCGGCGGCCAGGTGCAGCAGGATCGTGGTGTCGGCCCGCCGGTCCTGCTCGCCGGCGCCCAGGTCGTCGCTCTCACTGCCGGCCTTGTCGGCGCCGAGGACCAGGATGTTGAGCGCGTCCTCGGCCTCGGGGACCGGCGTCGGGCGGTCCTCCCCGATGAGCTCCTCGACGTCGGCGGCCTGGATGTTGCCCTCGAGCTGGCGGTAGAGGACGGCCGCGGCCGTGCCGCCCACCACCAGGACGGCGGCCAGCACCGTGGCCACGCCGCGCAGCAGCACCCGGAGCAGCGGGTGCCGCGGGTCACGGACGTGGCGGCCGCGCGCGATCGTGCTCATCTCACCGCCGTATCCTGCTCCGCCGGGCGCTCCGGACGGGCTCGTGGTTCGCTCGCGGCCGGGTCATCCCTGCCCCGGCCGGTGATCACGGTAACAACCCCTGACGTCGCCCTCAGGTACGACGAGCGGGAGGACCTGCTGGTTCCCGACCGGCCGGGCCCTGCGGGTCCACGCCTACGGTGGGGCGTCCTTCGCGCACGACCACCGTCAGGAGCCGCCATGCCCGACCGCCCCGACGTCCGCCACGACCCGAGGGGCCGACCATGAGCGCGCGCGAGCCCGACCTGCTCGTCATCGGCGCCGGGGCGACCGGCCTGGCCGCCGCCCGCGCGGCCCGCGCCGCCGGGCGAGACGTCGCGCTGGTGGAGGCCGCCCGGCCCGGCGGGGACTGCACCCACCACGGCTGCGTGCCCAGCAAGACGCTGCTCGACGTCGCCCACCGGGTGTCGGCCGCCCGCGACGGTCGTCGGTTCGGGGTCGGCGAGCTGGGTCCGGTGGACTTCGCCGCCGTGATGAGGCACGTGCAGGACGTCGTCGCCGAGGTCGAGCAGGACGAGTCCCCTGAGCTGCTGCGCCGGGAGGGCATCGAGCTGCTGAGCGGGTGGGCCCGGTTCGTCGACACCTCGGAGGACGGTTGCACCGTCGACGTCGACGGCACCCGGGTGCGGGCCCGACGCGTCGTCGTCGCCTCGGGCGCCCACGCCGCCGTGCCCCCGGTCGACGGCCTCGCCGACGTCCCGTACCTGACCAACGCGACCGTGTTCGACCTGGCGCAGCAGCCGGAGCACCTGCTCGTCATGGGGGGCGGCGCCATCGGGGTCGAGCTGGCGCAGGGGTTCGCCGGCCTGGGCACGCGGGTGAGCCTGGTCGAGGGGGCGCCCCGCATCCTGGGCAAGGAGGAGCCCGAGGTGTCCGAGGTGATGACGAGGGTGCTGGGCGGTCAGGGGGTCGACGTCCGGACCGGGTCGCAGGTCTCCTCGGCCCGCAGCCGTCCGGACGGCGGGGTCGGGCTGACGCTGGAGGACGGGACGGTGCTGCACGGCTCGCACCTGCTGGTGGCGGTCGGTCGACGCCCGGCCACGTCGGGGATGGAGCTGGACCGGGTGGGCCTGGAGACCGGCCCTGGCGGTGCCGTCGTCACCGACGACCAGCTGCGCACCACCGCCCCCGGGGTGTGGGCGGCCGGTGACTGCACGACGCCGCTGCAGTTCACCCACGTCGGCGACGTGCAGGGGCGGCTCGCCGCCGGCAACGCGTTCGCCCGTGCCCGCCTGCCCGGTCTGCTCGGAGGTCCCGGCCGTTTCGACCCTCGGGTCACGCCCTGGGTGACGTTCACCGACCCCGAGGTCGGCCGGGTGGGGCTCACCGAGCACGAGGCGTACGCCCGCTACGGCGCCCGGGCGCGTGTGGCCGTCGTGACCATGGCCGAGACGGACCGGTCGCGGACCGCCGCCAGCACCGATGGCTACGTCAAGCTCGTCGTGGGCCCACGCCGCGGGGCGCCCCACCGCCTGCTGGACGAGGTCGTCGGCCTCACCGCCGTCACCCCCCACGGCGGTGAGCTGGCGCACACGGCCGCCCTGGCTATGCGCACCCGCATGCTCGCCGCGCGGCTGGCTCAGACGGTCGCGCCCTACCCGAGCTACTCCCTGGCGCTCCGCGTCGCGGCGGCCCGGCTCTTCGGGACGTTCGCCGGGCAGACGTGGCGCCCCGCCCGGCCGGCGGGGGACGGCGGCTGAACCCTGGCACCGGAGCGGCCCGCTCGATACGTTGCGAGGGCAGTGTCGATGTGGCCGGACCTCAGGTGTCGGACAGGTGGAGGGCCCGACGACCGGTCCCCGAGCCGTGAGGAGCGACATGTCCAGGTACCTGATCCTGATCTACGAGGCCGAGGCCGCGTACGACCCGGCCCCCCAGGGGCTGCTCGAGGAGATCATGCGGGAGCACGACGCCTTCACCGAGGGCGTCCCGAGGCTGGGCGCCAGCATCGTCGGCGGGGAGGCCCTGCACCCGACGACGACGGCCACCAGCATCCGCGGCGGGTCGGAGGTCACCGACGGCCCGTTCGTGGAGACCAAGGAGGCGCTCGGCGGCTACTACGTCGTCGAGGC
This sequence comes from Aquipuribacter aurantiacus, assembly GCF_051216895.1. Taxonomy (NCBI): domain Bacteria; kingdom Bacillati; phylum Actinomycetota; class Actinomycetes; order Micrococcales; family Intrasporangiaceae; genus Aquipuribacter; species Aquipuribacter aurantiacus. Next base: position 305,874 of record NZ_JBPKAO010000001.1, on the reverse strand, counting down.
CCCCGACCTCGACACGGCGCTGGCCGTGGCGCGGACCGTTCCGGCCCGCTTCGGCGGGGTCGAGGTCCGCCCCGTCATGACGTTCGACGGCTGACCCGACGGCTGGACGGGCGGCACGGCGTGGGCGTGCCCGAGGCCTCCGCGGTCGCGGCCGCCGTGGCCGAGGCGCACCGTCGCGAGTGGGCCTTCGTGCTCGCGGCGACGGTGCGCGTGACCCGCGACCTCGACGTCGCCGAGGAGTGCGCGCAGGAGGCGTTCGCGAGCGCGCTCACCGGCTGCGTCTGGTGGTGACCTGCTGCCACCCCGCGCTGGACCGTCCTGCGCAGGTCGCGCTGACGCTGCGGCTGGTGTGCGGGCTGTCGACCGCCGAGGTGGCTCGCGCGTTCCTGGTCCCGGGACCGACGATGGCCGCGCGGCTCACCCGCGCCAAGAAGAAGATCGCCGTCGCCCGCATCCCGTACCGCGTGCCCTCGGCCGCCGAGCTGCCCGGGCGGGTCGACGCGGTCCTGCTGGTGGTCCACTCCCTGTTCACCACCGGGCACACCGCGCCCGCCGGGGACGAGCTGGTCCGTCGTGAGCTGGTGCAGCGGTCGTTCGAGCTCTGCCGTCTGCTGCGGCGGCTGCTGCCGGGCGACGCCGCGGTGGCCGGCCTGCTGGCGCTGCTGCTGCTGGCGGAGCAGGACCGGTCGCGGTGTCGCTGAACCGGGCCGTGGCGGTCGGGTTCGCCGTCGGACCCGCCGCCGGGCTGGCCGCCCTCGACGTGCTGGCGGGCGAGCCCCGGCTGGCGGGGTACGGCTACCTCCCGGCGGCGCGGGCCGACCTGCTCCGCCGGCTGGGACGGGTGCAGGAGGCGCGGGAGGCGTACGCCGAGGCGCTGATGCTCACCGAGAACACCGTCGAGCGGGGGTTCCTCGAGGGGCGGCTACGTGCCCTGCAGGGCACCGGGGGGTGACCCGTGGGGCACCTGAAGGTCGGCGCCAGGTCCGCGCAGCAGCAGGCCAGGAGGGCGGCGCGGATCAGCGCCCGGGACGACGCCGCGGTCCGGTCGCCCCGCGTCGCCGCGGCGCCCGGTCCGCAGCGCGCCCCAGGCGCCGCAGCACGTCGGGCACCTCGACCGCCGGGACGGCCGGGCTGTAGAGCCAGCCCTGCGCCAGGTCGCAGCCGGCGGCCGCCAGGTGGTCGCGGACCTCGACGCTCTCGACCCCCTCCGCGGTCACGGCGAGCCCGAGGGAGCGGGCCATCCCCGTCGTGGCGGCGACGACGACCGCGGCGCGCGGGTCGAGGAGGACCTGCGCGGCGATGCCCCGGTCGATCTTGAGCCCGTCCACCGGCAGGTCGAGGACGCGCGACAGGTTGCTCCAGCCCACGCCGAAGTCGTCGACGACGACGTGGACGCCGAGGGCCGACACCATGGCGAGCTCGCGGCGGGCGAGGTCGTGGTCCGACAGGTCGGTGGTCTCGGTGAGCTCGAGCGTGAGCTGCGGCCCGGAGACGCCGTGCCGTTCCAGCGCGGTCAGGACGTCCCGCGCCAGCCCCGGACGTCCCAGCTGACCGCCGGCGACGTTGACGGCGACACCGCCGGGGAGCCGGAACCCCTGCCCCCGGAGCTCGGCGAGCCGGCCGCACGCCGCGTCCAGGACCGAGCGGCCGACCGGGACCACGAGAGCCGTCGCCTCCAGGGCCGGCAGGAACGACAGCGGCGGCAGGGTCCCCAGCTCGGGGTGCTGCCAGCGCAGGAGCGCCTCCAGCCGGTGCGGCCGACCGGTCCGGATGTCGACGATCGGCTGGTAGAACGGCACCAGCTCGCCGTCCTCCAGCGCGCGCCGGAGTCGACCCGGGTCGCGGGCGTCCGGCAGGACGTGCTCCTCCATGAGCCCTTCCAACCGGTCGCGCCGGTCCTGCTCCAGGAGGGTCACCACCTGCTGCCCCAGGGCGCCCATCGCGTCGACCTGGGTGGCGCTGAAGGCCCGCTCCCTCCGGTCCAGGACGCAGAGGGTGCCCAGCGGCAGCCCGTCGCGGCCCACCAGCGGCACGCCCAGGTACCCGCGGATCCTCGGGGCACCGGTCACGAACGGGTTGCCGCTGAACCGGGGGTCGCTGCGGGCGTCCGGCACGACGAGCACCTGGTTGTCGGCGACCGCCTCGGAGCAGAACGAGACGTCCCTGGGTGTCTCGGCGAGCCCTATGCCGACACCGGACTTGAACCACTGCCGGTCGGCGTCGACCAACGTCACCGCGGCCATCGGGGTCTCGCACAGCTGGGCGGCCAGGGCGGTGACGGCGTCGTAGGACGAGTGGGCGGGGGTGTCGAGGACGCCGTAGGAGTGCAGCGAGTCCAGGCGGTCCCGCTCCATGGGGTGGCCACGGACACCCGCGGGCGCCCCGCCCCACGTGCCCCCGCTGGTGCCGGTCGACACGAGGTCGTCGTTCGTGCTGCTGGCCCGGGCCACGTCTGCTCCACCGCCACCGGGGCCTGCCACCCTGGTTCGTCAAGGTCGGCACCGGCGCTGGCCCCAGGCTACCGGGACTAAGGTGCCGGGGCGGGGGCGTCGTGAGGCCGCACCCGAGTGGCTCACCGGTGACGGAGGGGACGGGACACCCTTGTGACAGCAGCAGACGGTCGCGGACAGCCCTCGTCGGCGGACACCGGTACCTCGGACGGCCTCGACGAGCTGGCGGCCCAGTTCAGCCGGTTCGCACGGACGGCCGAGCAGCAGGACGACCCCCACGAGACCCTGGTCGAGATCGTCCGCGCCGCGGTCGAGGTGGTCCCCGGTTGCGACGAGGGCTCCATCAGCATCGTGCTCGGACGACGACGGGTGACCTCGGAGGCGGCCTCCGGCGAGCTGCCCAGCGTGGTCGACGCGATCCAGGAGCGGCTCGGCGAGGGCCCCTGCCTGGACTCGGCGTACCAGCACGTGACGGTCCGGGTGCCCGACATGGCCGCGGAGGAGCGCTGGCCCCGCTTCACGGCCGAGGCGGTCGCCGCCGGCGCGCTCGGCATGATGTCGTTCCAGCTGTACGTCGCCGGTGACGACCTGGGGGCGCTCAACCTGTTCTCCCGCAGGGCGGGCGCGTTCGACGACGAGTCGGAGCACGTCGGCCTGCTGTTCGCCGCCCACGCCGGCGTCGCCTACGCCACGGCGCGGGAGCGGGAGTCGCTGACCCGCACGGTCGAGACGCGGCACGTCATCGGCCAGGCCCAGGGCATCCTGATGGAGCGGCACAAGGTGACGTCCGAGCAGGCGTTCGCCATGCTGGTGCGGGTCAGCCAGCACCGCAACGAGAAGCTCCGCCGGGTCGCGCAACGTCTGGTCGACAGCGGCCAGATCGACGAGGGCGTCTGAGGGGGTCCGGTCGTGGTTCGTGTGGGCTCGCACTCCTACCAGGTGGCCGCGGTCTGGACGGGCAACCGGGGGTCCGGCACGTCCGGCTACCGGGACTACGCCCGCTCGGTGGAGGTCACCAGCGACGGGGTCCCGCCGCTGGCGCTGTCGGCGGACCGGGCGTTCCGCGGTGACCGCACCCGGTGGAACCCGGAGCTGCTGCTGCTCGCCGCGCTGAGCGAGTGCCACCTGCTGTCGTACCTGCACGTCTGCGTGCAGGCGGGGGTCGTCGTGACCGGCTACCGCGACCTCGCCGACGGCACCATGGTCGAGGACGGCGTCGGCGGCGGCCGGTTCACCGAGGTCGTGCTGCGACCGCAGGTCGTCGTCGCGGAGCAGTCGATGGTGGACGCCGCGACCGGCGCGCACGCCGAGGCCTCGCAGCGCTGCTTCATCGCGGCGTCGGTGGCCTTCCCGGTACGCCACGAGCCGCGGGTGACGGCGGGATGACCGCCTGCTGCTGGACCGCCGCGCGCGCCCGCTCGTGCACCTGGTCCTCCAGCGCGGACGGACGGCACGCGACGAAGCCGCTGACCAGCAGCACGGCCAGGCTCAGGTAGAGCAGGACGAACGAGCTCGTCCACGACCCGGATGCCGCGTAGGCCACCCCGATGCCGAACGGCCCGATGCACGCGATGCCGTAGCCGATCCCCTGCATCGCGCCCGAGAGCACGGTGGAGCCCGCGGTCGTCCGCGTGCGCGCGTTGACCAGCGTCAGGCACAGGGGGAACGTGCTCACGCCGATCCCGAGCATCACCACCCAGGCGACGGCGCCCACGCCGGGCGACAGCAGGAGCCCCGTGTAGCCCGCGGCCATGAGCGTCGTGCACACGGCCACGACGACGAACGGGTTCCGCAGCCGGATCGCGAGAGGTGGCACCACGAACGCTGCCGGGAGGCCGAACACCGAGAACAGCGCCAGGAGAGCACCGCCCGACGCGGGGTCGGCGCCGGCGTCGACGAGGATGGCGGGCAGCCACGTGATCACGGCGTAGACGTTGAGCCCCGTCATCCCCATCATCAGCACCAGCGACCAGAGCAAGGGCGTGCGCCACGCCCCGGCGAGCCGCTCGGGCGGGGCACCCGTCGTCGCGCCGGCACCCGCTCGGGCGGCGAGCACGAGCCACAGCACGACGGCGGCGGCGGTCATGACCGCCCACATCCCGATCGCCCACCGCCAGCCGACCGCGAGGGCGACGGGCAGCGCGACGAGCGGTGCGACGAACTGACCGACCTGCAGGAGGGCGATGTAGAGCGAGCTCACCGCCTTGAGGTGGCCCGAGAAGTACTTCTTCACCAGCGGGATGACGAGCACGTTGGACGCACCGACGCCGATGAACGCGATGACGGTGGAGGCCACCAGAGCGGTCGTCGTGGGCGACAGCGCACGCAGCAGGATGCCGATGGTGGTGAACGCGGCCGCGATCGCGATCGCCCGCTCCAGACCCAGCCTGCGCGCGACCGAGGCCGCCAGCAGGCCGAACACGGCGAAGCTCGCGGTGACGATCGTGCCGAGCACGCCGTACAGCGACGGCCCGAAACCGAGGTCGGCGCCGACGACGTCCAGGAGGGGCGTGAAGCCCGTGACCGCGGTGCGTAGGTTGAGGGCGGTCAGGACGACGGCCAGCAGGGGCAGCGCGCTCGCGCGGACGTTCTCGGTCACGTCTGCTCCGACCAGATGGGATGATGGGATGAATCTGCTGGATGCTAGCCCGTCGACCACGACGGTGCGCAAGGGACCCAACCTCACCGACGCCGTGACGGCGCGCTTCCACGACGCGATCGCGTCGGGCTCATGGCCCGTCGGCGAGCGGATCCCCGTCGAGGCCGACCTGATGGCCTGGGTCGGCGCGGGGCGCAACACCGTCCGGGAGGCCATCCAGTCGCTCGTGCAGGCCGGGCTGGTGCGCCGCGAGCAGGGACGTGGGACCTTCGTGATCGCGCGCTCGGCGCTCGTGAGCTCCCTCGCCCGCCGCGCCACGCGCGCCGACCGTCGCGACGGCCTCGAGCTGCGCGCCGCCATCGACGGCGCCGCGTCCGCGATCGCCGCGCGCCGCCGCGACGACGCCGACGTCCTCGCCCTGCACGCCGCGCTCGCCGCCCGCACCCGCGCCTGGGAGACGGCGGACCGGAGCGCGCGGATCGCCGCCGACCTCGCCCTGCACCGTGCGGTCGTCGCCGCCACGCACAACGAGCTCTTCGTCGAGCTGTACGAGGGCCTCGTGCCCCTCTACGAGGAGGTCCTCGCGGACGACGTCGACGCCGAGCACGACCCCCACGCGGTGGAGCACGAGCAGCTGGTCCGCTCGATCGTCGACCGGGAGCCGTCGGCGGCCGCGGACGCCATCTCCGCCATCCTCGAGCCGCTCATCGCCGACATCCCCGGCCCCGCGCCGGAGTCACCGGCCCCGTGACGGAGGTCTGCCGATGAGCACGGAGGTCTGCCGATGAGCACCGCCGGAGCGCCGCGCCACGGGCGGCAGGTGGGCCTGGGCCTCCGGGTCAACGCGGCCCAGTTCGCCCTGCTGGTCGCGGTCAACGCACTGGTCGGCGGCATGGTCGGGCAGCAGCAGACCGTGCTGCCGCTGCTGGCCGAGGACGAGTTCGGGCTGACCGGGTACTCGTTCATCTTCACCTACGTGGCTGCGTTCGGGATCACCAAGGCCGCGGCCAACTACGTCGCCGGGACCTGGTCGGACCGGTACGGACGCAAGCCTGTGCTGGTCGCCGGGTGGTTGTTCGCCATCCCGGTCCCGCTGCTGCTGATCTGGGCGCCCAGCTGGGGGTGGGTCGTCGCGGCCAACGTGCTGCTGGGCGTCAACCAGGGCCTGACCTGGTCCACCACCGTCATCATGAAGATCGACCTGGTCGGCCCCCGCCAGCGGGGCCTGGCCATGGGACTGAACGAGGCCGCCGGCTACGGCGCGGTCGCGGTCACGTCCATGGCCGCCGGCTTCCTGGCCGCCGAGTACGGGCTGCGCCCCGCCCCGTTCCTGCTCGGTCTGACCTACACCGCCCTGGCCCTGGGTCTGTCCACCCTGGCGGTGAAGGAGACCCGCACCCACGCCGACCTCGAGGCGGCGACCCACACCCCGCGCGCCGACGGTCGGCACGACCACCTGCACGGCGGCCTCAGCCGCCGGCAGGTGTTCGCGCAGACCACCTACCGAGAACCCGCCCTCTCCTCAGCCAGCCAGGCCGGCCTGGTGAACAACCTCAACTTCGGCCTGTCGTGGGGGCTCTTCCCGCTGCTGTTCGCCGGCTCCGGCCTACGCGTGGACCAGGTCGGCGTCCTGTTCGCGCTCTACCCGGCCGTGTGGGGCGTGGGACAGCTGTTCACCGGCGCGCTGTCCGACCGCTGGGGCCGCAAGCGCCTCATCACCAGCGGCATGCTCACCCAGGCCGGCGCGCTGGTCGTCATCGCGCTCAGCGGCTCGTTCCCCGCCTGGGCCGCCGGGACGATGCTGCTGGGCGCCGGTACGGCCATGGTCTACCCCACGTTGCTCGCCGCGATCGGCGACGTGGCCCACCCCGCCTGGCGGGGCCAGGCCGTCGGCGTCTACCGGGTCTGGCGCGACCTGGGGTACGCGGTCGGCGCGATCATGGGCGGGGTCGTCGCCGACCTGTGGAGCCTGAGGGCCGCGGTCTGGGTGGCCGCCGGCGTCACCCTGGCCTCCGCCCTGGTGGTGGCGGTCCGCATGTACGAGACCCACCGCCGCCCCGACCCCGGCCAGCCGTGACGAGGCTCTCGCCCCCGGACCTAGCGGACGCTGACGTGGACGTGGTCGTAGTGGTTGGCGGTCGCGCTGCCGCGGTCCTCCATGTACTCCCACGCACCGGCTGAGCTGCCCGCCGGCCAGTACTGCTGCTCGTAGATCAGGTAGCTGATGCCGAGCTCGCCCGCCCGCGCCTGCAGGAACCGGGAGATCTCCCAGCCCGCTTCCCCGGACACCATGATGTCGACCGCCCGACCGCTGCCGTGGTCGCCGCCGTCACCGGGGCGGTAGCCGCCGAAGCCGGACACCGAGCCGCCGTACTCGGCGCACACCGCGCGGTACACGGCCCGCGCGTTGCCGGACAGGTTCGGCTCGATCCCGGGGTTGATGGAGCAGGAGGCGTCGGACGAGGCGGCCTCGGGGGCGGGCTCGGCGTCGGGCTCGGGCTCGGGCTCGGGCGTGGGCTCCGTCTGCGACAGGTACGAGCTGTTGACCCAGCCGCCGCGACCGTCGATGACGACCTGGGTCCAGTCGTCCTCCGTCACGCCGGAGACGTCGACCTGGTCGAGGGCCGCGAGGTACCCGATCCGTTCGGTGTCGGCCGCCGGCCCCGACCTGACGTTGACCTCGCTGGTCGCCCACAGCGTGCCGGTCACGGCGGGAGGCTCGGCGGGCTGCGTCGGCTCAGCCGGGACGGACGGCTCCGGGGCGGGCGCGGGGGGCTCCACCGGGGCCTCCGCGACCACGGAGGGGCTCGCCGTCGCGCGCTCCCGGCTGCGGCTGGCCTGCGCCTGCTCACGCGCCTCGAGGGCGTACAGCTGGAAGGCGTCCGCCTCGGCCTGGGCGGGTTCGCTGGGCATCGTCACCAGGTCCGGAGCCGCCGGACCGGCCGGGACCGCGGCGAGGAGCAGGGGGCCCGCCAGCATCGTCGCGGCGACGGCGACACCCACCACCGGCAGGGCGAGGGGTCGCCGGACGAGCTCGACGCGGTGACGACCTCGGCTCACGGGCACTCCGGGGATGGACGGCGGGACCAAGGGATGGTAGCCGGAGTCCCCGCTCTCACCTATCCCACCGTCCTGGCCAGGCCGTTCGACGAACGCGCCGTCGTCGAGTCATGGCTGGTCAGCTCCCCGCGGGCCGGCTCGACCGGGCCGGCCTGCCTGGCAGGTGCTGACGGTTCAGCCTGCGACGTCATCGATCCGTCATCTCGGAGTCTGCTCACCGGGCACGGCGCGCGGGGCCGACAGACCTACTCTGAGGCATGCCGCGGGTGCTGGTCGTGGACGACGACCGGACGGTCGCGGAGGTGGTGTCGGGCTACCTGCGGCGTGCCGGGCACGAGGTCGTGCTCGCCCACGACGGCCCGACCGCCCTGCGAGCAGCCGCGGAGACCTCACCCGCAGGGCGCACCGACCTGGTGGTGCTCGACGTGATGCTGCCCGGCCTCGACGGGATCGAGGTCTGCCGCCGGTTGCGGCAGGTGTCGGACGTCCCGGTGATCATGCTCACCGCGCTCGGCGCCGAGGTCGACCGGGTGCTGGGCCTGGAGGTCGGCGCGGACGACTACGTGACCAAGCCGTTCAGCAACCGCGAGCTCGTGCTGCGGGTCGCGTCGGTCCTGCGTCGGCGGGCGGCGTCGCCCGTGCACCCGCGGCCCGACGACCCGACCCCGGCGGTGGACCAGCGCCTGGTCAGCGGGCCCGTGGTCGTCGACCCGGCCGCACGCACCGCCACCCGGGACGGGACGCCGGTCCACCTGACGCTTCGCGAGCTGGACCTGCTGCTGCACCTGCTGCGCCACCCCGGGCACGCGTTCAGCCGGGAGGACCTGCTGGCGCAGGTGTGGGGCTGGGACTTCGGTGACCACTCCACGGTGACCGTGCACGTCCGCAGGCTGCGTCACAAGCTCGAGGCCGAACCAGCACGACCGCAGCTGCTGGCCACCGTCTGGGGGATCGGTTACCGCTGGGACGCGCCGGTGTCCGTGGGCCCGGGCGGCGCAGCATGAGCCCGGGGGCCGCTCTCCTGCTGGCCTTCGTCGCCGCCGCCGCCGGTGGGGCCGTGGTGGGGGCAGGCGGCTGGGTGCTGGCCCGCCGAGCACGCTCGTTGCGCATGGCCGTCCTGGTGCCCCCGGCCGCGGCGCTGGCCTCCGTCCTGGCCTCCGTCCTGGCCTCCACCCAGGCCATGACGTTGACCGCGGACCAGACCTGGCTCGTGGTGGCCGCGTGCGGCGGAGGTGCTGTCGTCGGTCTCGTCGTGGCGGTCCTGCTGGCGCGTCGGGTCCGTGGCCTGGAGGACGACGTCGCCCGGCAGCGGACCGCCCGCGCGACCGAGGAGCGTGCCGAGCAGGTGCGCCGGCAGCTGGTGGCCGCGCTCAGCCACGACCTGCGCACACCGCTCGCGGGGATCCGGGCCATGACCGAGGCGCTGCAGGACGGGGTCGCCGAGGACCCCGACGACTACCTGCGCCGCATCACCGATGACGTCGACCGCACCTCGGCCATGGTCGAGGACCTGTTCGAGCTCGCCTGGCTGCAGGCGGGGTCGGCCCCGCAGCAACCGCGCGACGTACCGCTGCTCGCCGCCGTCGAGCAGGTCGTCGGGACGCTGTCCGCCGTGGCCGCCGCCCGGGGCGCCGTGGTCCGGGTCGAGGACGGGACCGCCGGCACGGGCACCGCCCACGTCGACCCCGAGGTGCTGTACCGCGTGCTGTCGAACCTGCTGCACAACGCCGTGCGCGCCAGCCGTGCCGTCGTCGTCCGGCTCCCGGCGCAGGGCGCGGTGGACCACGTCCGGTTCCAGGTGGACGACGCGTGCGGCGGCATCCCCGAGGAGGACCTGGTCCACGTGTTCGAGGCGGGCTGGCGCGGGCAGCGGGCGAGGACGCCCGGGGCGTCGGGCGCCGGTCTGGGGCTGGCGATCGTGCGCGAGCTGCTCCACACGGCCGGCGGTGCGGTCACGGTGAGCAACACCACCGACGGCTGCCGCTTCGAGGTGCGCCTGCCTTCTCGGTGACGACCCGCGGGTCAGGTCCTCCCGGGCGGCTCAGCTCGGCCCACGAACCACCGCGACCGGACCGTGCGCGTGCTGCAGGACCGCCTGGCTCACCGACCCCAGCAGCATGCCGGCGAGACCGCCTCGCCCGCGGGAGCCCACCACGACCACCTCGGCTTCGTCGGAGGCGGCGACGAGCGCCTGAGCGGGGTGACCGTTCACCAGCTCGACGCGGACGTCCACGTCGGGGAATCGACGCCGCTCACCGGCCAGCGAGGCGACGAGCTCCCGCATCTCCTCCTCCTCCACCTTGGGCAGGAAGGACAGCAGCGCCGGGTCCATGGGCGCCGGCGCCTCCCAGGCACGCACCGCGGTCAGGGCCAGACCGCGTCGCGCGGCGGTCTCGAACGCGAAGCCGACCGCGAGCGCCGACACGTCCGAGCCGTCCACCCCGACGACCACCCGCGCGGGTCCACCTGCGGGTCGGTCGTCGTCGTCGCGGGAGCGCACGACCACGACCGGGCAGGGCGCGTGGCTGGCGACCTTCACGCTCACCGACCCCAGGAGCAGCCCGAGGAACCCGCCGAGCCCACGACTGCCGACGACGACCAGATCGGCCTGCTCGCGCCGGGCGACGTCGAGGATCGCGGTGGCGGCGTCGGCGGCGACGACGTGCGCGGCGTAGCCCACCCCCCGCTCGCGCAACCGCGCCAGCGCAGCGTGCTGGCGCTCCTTCTCGGCCGTGTGCGGGTCCCAGACGTACCGGTACTCCTCCGGCAGCTCCTTCAGCCGACGCATGACGTCAGCTGTCGACTCCGGGTGGAACGCCGTGACGACGTGCACCGTCCCGTCGGCTCCGACCTGATCCGCCGCGGCCTCCACCGCACCATCGGCATGGGGGGAGCCGTCGTAACCGACCACGACCGTCTGGTAGCCCATCGCGCTCTTCTCCTCGGGTCGCTCCGTCGGGGTGGGGCACGAACAGGGTCCCGTGCCCCACCCACGGCGCGCCGGGACGAAGGTCCCCGCCGACGCGGTGCCGTGCCGCTGCGCGAGGTCGCACGGCGGGCTCCACCGGCCTACCGAACACCGCCCGAGGCAGGGTCGGTGGCGCAGCAGCTGTCGCCCCGCCACGCCTCGAGGCCCTCCTTGACCGCGACCGCGGCGATGACGAGGCCGGCGACGGGGTCGGCCCAGGACCAGCCGAGGGTGGCGTTGAGGACCAGGCCGAGCAGCAGGACCGCCGACAGGTAGGTGCAGAGCAGGGTCTGCGTGCCGTCCGCCACGACCGCGCCGGAGCCGAGCTGACGTCCGGTGCGTCGTTGCGCCCAGGACAGGAACGGCATCACCACCAGCGACGCGACGGCCAGGGCGATGCCGACCCGGGAGGTGTCGGCCTCGGCCTGCACGAGCAGCGCGCGCACCGACTCCACCGTGACGTACGCGGCGAGCGCGAAGAACGACAGCGCGATGAGGCGCAGCGCCCGCCGCTCCCGGGCCCGGGGCACCGCGTGACGGAACTGCCAGAGGATGACCAGACCCGAGAACACCTCCACGACGGAGTCCAACCCGAACCCGATCAGCGCGATCGAGCCCGCGGCCGCACCGGCGGTGATCGCGATGACCGCCTCGACCACGTTGTAGGCCACGGACGTCCCGGCGATCAGCTGCGCACGACGACCCAGCACCGACCGTCGAGCCGACGTCAGGCTGGGGGCCGTCACCTCTCGGCGACTCATGCGCCGGCCGGGCGGGCCGGGTCCCCCAGCCCCCGGAACAGGCTCGCGGCGGTCCCGAGGGCGGCGGTCTCGACGCACCCTGTCGCGGCAGTCCCCGTCACCCGGCCGGGTGGCGGGAGCCCTCGAGCGTGGACAGGGCCGCGAGCAGACGTCGTTCGGCGTCGTCGGCGACCTGCCGCACCTGAGGGCTGTCGCTGAGCTGGACCATGGTCTGCGGGTCGATGGCCTCGACCGTGGTGCACCCGTCGTGGGGGCCGCGGCGGACCACGACGTTGCACGGCAGCAGCGCGCCGAGCTGCGGTTCCGCCGCCAGGGCCTTGCTCGCCAGGACGGGGTTGCAGGCACCCAGGATCACGTAGTCGCCGACCGCCTGGGCGGCCTCCTCCCCCAGCTTGGCGGCGAAGGTCGACGAGACGTCGATCTCGGTGAGGATGCCGAAGCCCTGATCCGCCAGGGCGGAACGGGTGCGTTCCGCAGCCTGCTCGAACGGCAGGTCGACGGTGATGGTGTGGGTGTAGGTCATGCTCGACTCCTCCGGCGGGTCTTCTGGTCTCGTCGCCGCTCAGGGTCCCGAGGTTCAGGCGAGGGACAGGAACAGCTTCTCGAGGTCCTTCTGGTCCAGCGTCTCGTCCGGGTTGGCCAGGCACTGCTGCAGGCCGGTGGCGATGATCGCGAAACCGGCCCGGTCGAGGGCCTTGGACACCGCCGACAGCTGGGTGACGACGTCACGGCAGTCGCGGCCCTCCTCGATCATCCGAACCACCGCACCCAGCTGCCCCTGGGCGCGCTTGAGCCGGTTGATGGTGGGACCGAGCTCGTCGGTGTCCAGCTGCACGGGATCTCCTCGGGGTGCGGGTTCGACTCCGAATGATACCCCGGGGGGTGTAGTCGATACCGGGGGGGGTACTGCGACACTGGAGGGAGATCCACCTCACGCGCACGGGCCGGCTTTCGGGAACGACGAGGGACGAGGAGCAGATCGTGATGTGGGACGGCGGAACGGGATGGGTCATGGGCTGGGTCTGGGTCTTCTGGCTGCTGCTGGTCGCGGGCACCCTGCTGCTCGTGTTCGTGCTGGTCAAGACCCTCTCGAGGAGCTCGGCCGGCCGCGAGCAGGGCGGCTCCGCGCCGCCACCGACCGGTGCGGGCCCGCAGCGGGCGCGGGAGGTCCTGGACGAGCGCTACGCCCGCGGGGAGATCGACACCCAGGAGTACCAGGAGCGGCGCCGCGCCCTGGAGGGCGGCGACCCGTGAGTCCGCTGACCCGCCGCCGTCTGCTGGTGCTGGGCGCGTCGGGAGCCGGGGCCGTCGTCATCGGCGGGACCGGGCTGTGGTGGACCACCACGGACCGCCGTCGCCACGACGACGGAGCGACCTTGGCCGAACCGCAGGTGCTGACCAGCGGCGACCGCCTGCTGGAGCTGCAGCTGACCGCCGCTCCGGCACGTCTGCAGGTGGGTGGTCGCGAGGCATCCGTCCTCGCCTTCAACGGCACCCTCCCGGGACCGACCCTGCGCGTGGCACCTGGGGACACCATCCGGGTGGCCTTCACCAACGACCTGAGGGCCCCGACCAACCTGCATGTGCACGGGCTGCACGTCTCCCCGGAGGGCAACGGCGACAACCCGTTCCTGAGCATCGCGCCGGGCGCGTCCTTCGACTACGAGTTCACCCTGCCCGAGGACCACCCGCCGGGCACCTACTGGTACCACCCGCACCATCACGGCCACGTCGCCGACCAGGTCGCCGGCGGCCTGTACGGGGCCATCGTCGTGGCGGACCCGGACCCCCTGCCGGTCACCCGGGAGCGGGTCCTGGTGGTGTCGGACCTGGGCCTCGACGCGTCGGGCAACCTCGCTGAGGTCGACCGGATGCAGCGGATGCTCGGCCGGGAGGGCGAGATCGTGCTGGTCAACGGACAGATCCGGCCACGGCTCGACGCCGCCCCCGGGGAGCGGGAACGGTGGCGCGTCGTCAACGCCTGCACCTCCCGGTACCTCCGGTTGCAGCTGGACGGCCAGCAGGTCCACCTGCTCAGCCGCGACCTGGGCCGCCTTCCGGTGCCGGAGGTGGCCCGCGAGGTCGTCATGGCCCCCGGCAACCGCGTCGAGCTCCTCGTCGAGACCACCGAGGGGTCATCCACCCTGGTCGCCGCCCCCGTGGACCGCGGCGACATGGGCGCGATGACGGGTGGGGGCAGGCCGGGCGACCCGGTCGAGCTGCTCACCCTCACCGTGTCCGGGGAGCGCGTCGAGGCCCTGGAGCCGATGCCCGAGGGACCCGCCCTGCGGGACCTGCGCGCGGAACCGGACATCGCCGCCCGCACCCTGACGTTCGCCATGGGCATGGCCGGGGCCATGGGCGGCGGGGCGATGATGGGCGGGGATCGCCCGCAGGACCGGTCGATGACGGCCTTCACCATCGACGGACGGGCGTTCGACCCCGACCGGGTCGACACCTCGGTGCCGGTCGGCACCGTGGAGGAGTGGACCCTGGTCAACACCAGCCCCATGGACCACCCCGTCCACCTCCACGTCTGGCCGATGCAGGTCGTCCACGACGGCACCCGTGTCGTGCCCGAACCGCGGTGGCAGGACGTGGTGAACGTCCCGGCGCGCACAGAGGTCACGGTTCTCGTCGCCTTCGACGACATCCCCGGCAGGACGGTCTACCACTGCCACGTCCTCGACCACGAGGACCAAGGGATGATGGGCACCGTCGAGGCCCACCGGCCGTGACCAGGCCGCGCGGGCGGGTCTCGGGGACGGGTTCAGCAGGCCACGACGTGCGCGCGCGCCCTGGTGATCCGGTCGAGCACGTCCGTCAGCTGGGCCGCGGTCCACGGCTTGGGAAGCACGCCGTCCATGCCGGCCCGTAGGCAGGCTTCCCGATCCGTCGCCAGCACGCTGGCGGTCATCGCGAACACGGGCAGCCGCGTCCGTCCGTCCTGCGCCTCGCCGGCCCGGATCGCCAGCGTGGTCTGCAACCCGTCGAGCACCGGCATCTGCAGATCCAGCAGCAGACCGTCGTAACCGCCACCGTGCAGGGCGTCCAGCGCCTGCGCGCCGTCGCCCACCACGTCGACGTCGACCCCCACGCGTTGCAGGGCCAGCCGGGCGACGAGCTGGTTGACCTCGTTGTCCTCGGCCACCAGCAGCCGCAACGTCGACGGAGGCGGGTCCTCGCCGGAGGGGACGGTCGCCGTCACCGTCCCGCTAGCCGACGGGGCCGGGCGGGGGCCTCGCAGGGCGACCGTGGCCGCCCGGGCCGGACGGCCGTCGTCGTGGCGTGCGGGCAGCGGCACGTCCAACCGGAACGACGAACCACGCCCGGGGGCGCTGGAGACCGTGATCGTGCCCGCCATCCGCTCGACGAGCCCACCGGCGATGGCCAGTCCCAGGCCCGTGCCACCGAACCGTCGGGTGACCGACGCGTCGGCTTGGGCGAACGGGGTGAACAACCGGTCCTGCTGCTCCTGCGTCATGCCGATACCGGTGTCGGTCACCTGCACCCACAGCTGCTCGAGGTCTCCCCCGACGGTGACCGTGACGGACCCCTGCTCGGTGAACTTGACCGCGTTCGAGGCCAGGTTGGTGATGACCTGCCGAAGCCTCGAAGGGTCGCCCGTGCGGTCCTCCCGCAGTGCGGGGGAGACGGCCACGACGAGCGCGAGGCCAGCCTCCTCCGCCGCCAGCCGCACCGGCAGCACCGCCTCGTGCACCACGTCGCTCACCCGGAACGGCACGGCTTCGAGCTCGATGGCGCCGGCCTCCACCTTCGATAGGTCCAGGACGTCGTTGACGATGGTCAGCAGAGCCCGTCCCGACCGGCTGGCCTGGCGCGCCCATCCCGCCTCCTCCTCCGGCAGGTCTGCTTGCGTCAGCAGGTCGGTCAGGCCGAGGACGCCGTTGAGCGGGGTGCGGATCTCGTGGCTCATCGTGGCCAGGAACGCCGACTTGGCCCGGGACGCCTCGTCGCGCTCACGCGCGAACCGGTGGGCGGACTCGGTCGCCAGCTGCAGGCTGTCGACCAGGCGCCGGCGGTCGTCCCGTTGCAGGGCGAGGACGAGGGTCACCAGCCCGGCCACCGACACGAACGCCTGCGCCAGCAGCACCCGGGTCGCCGGTGCGGTACCACCGAAGGGGCCGAGACCCTGCAAGGTCATGACCACGATGAAGACCCCGGCCAGCAGCACGTGCGCAGCCGCGAACGTGGTGTGGAAACGCAACGCGACCCACATGCTCAACGGCAGCAGCAGGAAGCCCAACGGCAGGTTGGACTCCAGCCCGAACACCGCCGCGTAGGCCGTCACGATGACGGCGCTGGCAACGCCCAGCTCGGTCCAGCCCTTCCAGGACTGCGGGTCGTCCCGAGCCTCGGGGTCGGCCACCCGCAGGGCCAACGCCGCGAAGATGAACACGCTCGCCGCGTTGCGCAGGATCCACGCCCCTGCCGTCGGCAGCAGCGGGGTGCCCTCCACCAGCCACAACCCGACCGGACCGAGCAGCGCCGCCGCGACCGACCCCAGCAGCGAGGCCAGGACCAGGGCGGTGAGGTCCCCCGTGCTGCGGAGCCGGAAACGGTGCAGGGTCCAGCGGTCCTGCAACCTCACCAGGACGAGGCAGACGAGCAGCGACTGGACCACGTTGGCGGCGGCGAAGACGACGGCCATCTCCCACCGCACACCCGTGAGGAGGTTGATCCCGCCCGCCACGACAGCCAGCAGGAGGCCGTCGCGCAGCAGGGCCCGGCGGTCGCCCCAGGACGCGGCCAGCCAGAGGAACCCCACCGCTGCGGCGGGCCAGACGAGGGCCAGCTGCGTGTCCTCGATCCGGGTCGCGCGCCCCAGGGCCACCGCCGCGGCGTACAGCACGAGGAAGCCCACCAGCACCAGGACCGGGTGCCGGCGACGGCACCGGCCCAGGCACCGCGCGAACCCGCCGCCGGCCTCTGCTGCTGTCGACGGCTGCATCCCCAACACCTCGACCGATCAGACGTGCACCCTGAGCCGCCGAGCGGGTGATGCTCGGCGCAGTCACCCCTGGGCCGGCCCGGCATCGTCCGCACGAGCGCGGAGGTCGGCGTGTCGACGACGGTCGGACGTGGACCCCTTCGCCGGGCCTGGGCTCAGGTGCACTCGCGTTCGTACCGATGCGACCAGCGTGGAGATGGATGCTCAGGCTGACGCGGCTCGCCGGAGCGGCCGATGGTGGCGTACGGCATGGACCCGACCGGCGATGACCGTCGGTTTCGTGCTGCTGATGGCAGCGGCGATGTACCTGGGCCGGACCGCCCGCCTGCCCGACACGGCGCTCTCGCTCGTCTGGCCGGCCTCCGGCGTGGCCGTGTGGTGGATGCTCGCCCTGCGCACCCGCCGGCTCCGGCTGCTCGACTGCACGGCCCTGGCCCTGGTGGTGGCCGGCGTCAACATCGCTACCGGAGCCCCACTGCTCGTGGCGACGGTCTTCGGTCCGATCAACCTGGCCAACGGCCTCGTCGGGGCCCTGATCCTGTCAGCCGGGGGCTTCCGCCTCCACGGCCGGGCCGAGGCCCACCATCCCTTCCTGCTGCTGGGAGCCGCCGCCGCGGCCGGGCTCAGCAGCGGGCTGCTGTCGGCCGCCGCGTCCGCGTGGCTGACCGACGCCGCCTTCTGGTCCACCTTCCAGCTCGTCGCGGTCCGCAACGGTGTCAGCACCTTTCTCATCGTCAGCCTCGTCTGGGCCATGGCGCGCCCCGGCGCCCTCCGGCGTCTGGGCGGGTTCGCCGACCTCGAGTGGGCGGCCGCGATCGTCGTCGGCACGGCGACCTACCTGCTGGTGTTCGGGTGGGTCGACGACTCACCGCTGGCCTTCCTGGCCCTGCCGATCGCCGTCTGGTTCGGCGCCCGTCTCGGCCTGGCCCGGGCGACCGTGCTGAGCTTCTGCCTCGGGGCACTGGCGGTGGCGCTGTCCGTGACCGGCAGCGGCGCCTTCGGCGGGGTCGTGAGCACCACGTCCCGCGCGCTGCTGATCCAGTCCTTCGTCGCGACGACGGTGTTCGCGGTCACGGCGCTGGCCGCCCTCAACGAGCAGCGCGAACGTGAGGCCGCCAGCCTGGCGGCGACCAAGGAGCTCCTCGCGGAGGCCATCAGCTCGGCCCTGATCGGCAACGCCATCGTCGACATCCGGCCCGACGAGCCCTGCGGACGCCTCATCAGGCCCAACCCGGCCCTGGCCCGGCTGTTCCACCTGTTCGGCGCCGACGGGGACGGGCCGTACTGCTGGGCGTCGCTGCTGGCCGCGGACCAGCGGTCAGTGGTCAGCGGCGTGCTGCACGGGTTCAGCACGGGGTCCCTGGACCGCTGGACGGGTGAGCTACGGCACGTGCTGCGCGACGGGACGGAGGTCTGGGCCCAGGTCCACCTCTCCCTGCTGGCCCTGCCGACGATCCTGGGACAGGACGGCGGGGCCGGCCGACGGCCGGACGGGGCACCGTCCGTGCCCCTGGTGGCCCAGTTCCTGGACATCACGGCGAGGAGGGACGCCGAGACCCAGCTGTCCCACATGGCCTTGCACGACGACCTCACGGGTCTGCCGAACCGGGTGCTGCTGCGCGACCGGGTCGAGCACGCCCTGGCCGCCTGCCCACGCAGCGGGCAGCGCGTCGCACTGCTCTTCCTGGACCTCGACCACTTCAAGGACGTGAACGACAGCCTGGGCCACGAGGCCGGCGACGCGGTGCTCCGGGCCGTCGCGGACCGTCTGCGGGGCGCCGTGCGCCCCGCTGACACCGTCGCGCGGATCGGCGGCGACGAGTTCGTGGTCTGCCTGGCCGGGGTCGCGGACGCGCAGAGTGCCGAGCAGCTGACCCAGCGGGTCGCAGCCGCGGTCTCCCAGGTCGTCGTGGTGCAGGATCGGCGGGTGCCCGTGGGGGTCAGCGTCGGTCTGGCCGTCTCCGTCGCGGGGGACGACGCGTCGAGCCTGCTGCGGCAGAGCGACTCCGCGATGTACCAGGCCAAGCGCTCCGGCCGGGGACGAGTCTCCGGCTTCGTCCCCGACCTGGTCGCCCAGGCGGATCGTCACCTCCGGGTGCGCGACGAGCTGGAGCAGGCACTGACCGGCGACCAGCTCGTCCTGCACTACCAACCGGTCGTCGACCTGGCCACGGGACGCATGACCGCGTGCGAGGCCCTGGTGCGCTGGCAGCACCCCGTCCGGGGGCTGCTGTACCCGAGGGAGTGGCTCGACGTCGCGGAGGAGGGAGGGCTCATGCCCCGACTCGGTGGGTGGGTGCTCGACCGAGCCTGCCACGACATGGCGGAGTACACGGCTGAGAACGGTCCGCTGCGGGTGCACGTGAACGTCAGCGGCAAGCAGCTCAACCAGGCTGGGTTCGTCGAGCAGCTCGAGTGCGCCGTGGCGGCCAGCACCCTCCGGCCCGAGTCGCTCGTGCTGGAGCTCACCGAGACCCACCTCCTCGACGTCCAGCACAGCCTGCTGAAGGACCTCGCCCGGTTGGAGGCGCTGGGCGTGAGCATCGCGGTGGACGACTTCGGCACCGGTTACAGCACGCTCACCCAGCTCGTCCAGCTGCCCGTCGGCGCACTCAAGATCGACCGCAGCTTCGTCTCCGCCCTGACGACGGATGCACGCTCGGCGGCCGTCGTGCGCGGCGTGCTCGCCATGGGCGAGGCCCTCGACCTCGAGGTCGTCGCGGAAGGGGTCGAGACGCCCGAGCAGGCCACTGCGCTCCGGGCCCTCGGCTGTCGGTCCGCCCAGGGGTACCTCTGGTCACCAGGCGTCCCGGTGGACGGGCTCCACCAGGCGGCCAGCACCGGGCCGACCTCGGAGTCGGGGTTCGTACCGGGCGGCCGTCTGCCCCGGCAGGACAGGTCGACCCCGGCCGAGCCGGCCTCCGATCAGGTGACCCGGGTCTGGACGCCCATCAGCGCCGGATGAAGGGTGTCGCCAGGCACTCGCCCGGGACTACCGTCGAGGTCCGGGACCAGCGTCGGCGGACCGGCCGTCGGGGTCTGGGGTGCCGGGCGAGGTGGGGCCATGAAGATCTCCGACATCCTGCGACGCAAGGGTCGCGAGGTCGCGACCGTCCGCCCGGACGACACCGTGAGCAGCTTCGTCGACCGACTGGTCGAGCTGCGGATCGGTGCCCTCGTCGTGAGCCCGGACGGGCAGCGGGTCGAGGGGATCGTCAGCGAGCGTGATGTCGTGCGGGGGCTGCACGCCTCAGGGGCGGCTCTGCTGGACCGGCCCGTCTCCTCGATCATGACGGTGGAGGTCCACACCTGTGAACCGTCGACGTCGGTGGACGACCTGATGCGGCTGATGACCGACCAGCGGATCCGCCACGTCCCCGTCGTCGAGGACGGCCTGCTCGCTGGGATCGTCAGCATCGGTGACGTCGTCAAGCGCCGGATGGACGAGCTGCAGGACGAGCGCGACCAGCTGGAGGGCTACATCCGGGGCTGACGGCGCGCCCCCACGCACCTGCACAGCCCGTCGCCGACGAACCGGCGGTCATTCGTCCTGAGCGGGCACGACACCCGCGGCGCGGGAGCGTCGCGCGGCCAGGAACAGGAGGACTGCTACCGCGCAGAGCGCCAGGAACACGGTGAGCAGGAGTCCGAAGCCCAGCGAACCGAGGGCTTCTGACAGGCGGCGTTGCACCTGGAGCGCCGTCGTGACGACCGGGTCCGCCAGGGGTGCTCCCGCCAGGACCCGGGTCTCCCACCAGCCGTAGTAGGCGACGTAGGAGCCCGCGACCACCAGCAGCACACCACCGACGCGGGAGACGACCGGCGCAGCGCGTCGCAGCCGGTTGACCAGCGCCCCTTGCGCGAGCGCGACGGCGATGGCCGCGACGCCCACGGTGACGCCCATGCCCACCGCGTAGGCCGCGAACAGCCCGACCCCCGAGACGACCGACCCGGCGCGGAAGGACGTCACGACGATCGCCAGGAAGGGTCCGATGGTGCAGCTGAGCGAGGCGATCGCGTACGCGGACCCGAAGACCACCATCGACCAGGGGTTCCTGGTGACCGCCCGGCTACCGGGTCGCGGCAGTCGCAGGCCGGGCAGTTCACGACCGGCCGCCAGCCACAGCCCCAGCAGCACCAGGACAGCGCCGATGGCGATGGTCACCCACGGGAGACGACCCTGGATCTCGCCGGCGACCGGGGCCACGGCCAGTCCGAAGACCAGGAAGACGGCGGCGAAACCGGCCGTCATGGAGGCCGTGGCCACGAGTGCCCGTCCGACCGCCGCGGCCCGCCCGGGCGTCTCGCCCAGGACGAGCAGGGAGAGGTACGCGGGCAGCAGCGCGAAGCCGCAGGGGTTGACGGCTGCGACCATCCCGGCCGCGAGGGCCAGTCCGAACGGGGCATCGAGCATCGCCGGCCCGATCAGGAGAGGGCGTCCGACACGGCCTGGTCCAGGTCGCCCTCGCTGAGGACCCCCTGCGCCACGACCGTGCCGTCGGCGTCGAGGACGACGTAGGTGCTCTGGGACGTGATGCCGAACCGCTGCCACACGACGCCGGTCTCGTCGGAGAGGTGGACGAAGTTGTCGACCCCACGGTCGTCGACGAAGGTCCGCATGGCCTCGGCCTGGTCCAGTCCCCCGACCCCGACCACGTTCACCCGGCCCGCGTAGGTGTCGGCGACGCCGCTTATGTGGTCCGCCTGACCCGCGCAGGTGGGGCACCACGGTGCCCAGAACCACAGCAGAGCGGGCTCCCCGGCCAGGGTGGCGCCCTCGAACGTGGCGCCGTCGAGGGTGGTCGCGGTGAAGTCGAGGTCGACGGCGGCCGCGTCCACCGGCTCGTCGGTCATCGGCTCCTCGCTCATCGGCTCCTCGGTCATCGCCTCCTCGGTCATCGCCTCCTCGGTCATCGCCTCCTCGGTCATCGGCTCGTCGGTCGATCCCGACGTGACCGCTGTCGGGGACGACGCCGGGCCGGACGTCCCCCCGCACGCGGTGGCAGTCAGGAGCGTGGCGATGGTGACGGCGGACGCGATCGCGGTGCGGGTCCGGTTCATCGGTGGATCCCCTCTCGGTGGGTGGTTCCTGCTGGATTCCTCGCGGCGACGTCGTGCAGCGGTGGTGACCCTCGGAGCGGCCCGCTCGTCGTCCGGCGTGCCGCGGGCACCAGGCGGAGGTCTGCGTCGGTCCTCCGCTGCTCCGCCGTCGCCACGGCCAGGTGCACGGTGAAACGGCACCCGCCCGGCACGTTCTCGACGTCGATCCGCCCGCCGCGGGCCTCCACGAGCCCGCGGGCGATGGCGAGGCCGAGGCCTCCTCCGGCCGAGTCGCGCGTCCGGGCGACGTCGCCCCGGAAGGCGACCTCGAACAGGTGCGGCAGGTCAGGTTCGGGGATGCCGCCGCAGGCATCGGTCACGCTGATCGTGACCACCTCCGCCGCGGCTCGGACAGCGACGACGACCTGTTCCCCTCCGGAGGTGTGCCGGATCGCGTTGTCCATCAGGTTGTCGAGCACGCGGCGCAGCTCGGACGCCGGCACCAGGTGCTGCGGCGCGGCGCCCGGCGCCGTCACCAGCGCTATGCCGCGCGCGGCACCGCGGGACGCCGCGCCCTCCACCGACTCGGCCACCACCTCGCTCACCGGCACCAGGTCCTCCTCCGGGTCGAGCGTCCCGCTGGAGATCCGGGCCAGCTCGAACAGGTCGTCGACGAGGCACCCCAGCCGGTGGCTCTGCAGACGCAGCGCGCGGTGGTAGGACGCGGTGGTCGTCCGGTCCGAGACGACCCCGTCCTCCAACGCCTCCGACATGGCTCGGATGGACGCGATCGGGCTGCGCAGGTCGTGGCTGATCCATGCCACCAGCTCCTGGCGGGACTCCTCCAGCTGCTTCGCCCGTTGCTGGGCGTCGGCCAGCCGCACACCCACGTGGGAGATCTCCTGGGCCAGCATCCGCAGCTCGCTCGTGGCGATGCCGCCAGGGATGGCGAGGCGGCCCGGTGTCGCTGCCAGCTGCCGGGTCATCTCGGCGACAGCCTCGACGGACCGCTCGAACGGCGTTCCCAGGAGGAACGCCGCGTACGTGGCGACGACGCTGCTGAGCAGCAGGACCGGACCGATGACGGCCACGTCGTGCTCGCTGATGAACATCGCCTGCGCACTCACGAACACGCCCGCGGCGACCGCCGACACGGTGGTGAGGCCGGTCACGACGATCTGCAGCACCAGCGAGCGCCGGCGCAGGAGCAGAGACACCAGACCACCGGCAGCGGCCGTGGCGAACGCAGCGCCGACCGACAGCACGACGGCCTCGGTCGGCACACCCGCCGCCATCAGCAGCGCCGTCAGGGCGACCACCGCCAGCGCGGCGGCGACGAGTGCGGTGGAGCGCACGGCCCGGCGGGCCCTCATCGGTCGAACCTGTACCCGACACCCCGCACGGTGCTCAGATGCCGAGGATGCGCGGGACTGGCCTCGACCTTCTCGCGGATCCGACGGACGTGGACCGTGACCGTCGTGGTGTCGCCGAAGGAGTAGCCCCAGACCGCTTCCAGGAGGTCCTCCCGGCGGAACGCCTGCCCCGGACGCGCCATGACGAACGCCAGCAGGTCGAACTCCTTGCGCGTCAGGTCGACCAGCCGGCCCCGACGGCGGAGCTGTCGAGACGACGGGTCGAGCTCCAGCTCGCCGGCCCGCAGGCGGGTACCTCCGACCCTGCCGACCTCGCCACGCGCCCGACGCAGCACCGCCCCGACCCGCGCGGTCAGCTCCCGCGGCGAGAACGGCTTGCCCACGTAGTCGTCGGCGCCGAGCTCGAGGCCGGCGATCCGCTCCTCCTCCCGGCCTCGGGCCGTCAGCATGACGACCGGCACCGGCGCGACCTCGCGCAGCCGCCGGAACACCTCTAGCCCGCTCAGACCCGGCAGCATGAGGTCCAGCACGACCACGTCGGGCAGTGTGGCCAGTGCCCTGTCCAGGCCCGTCGCCCCGTCGCCGACCGTCTCGACGCCGTAGCCCTCCCGGAGCAGGTAGCGCGAGACCACGTCGGCCAGGTGCACGTCGTCGTCCACCACGAGGACCCGCCCCGCGGCGCCGGCCCTGGCCTGCAGGTCAGGCTGCCGAGTCGTCTCCATCACGTCCTCGACGGTAGGTGCGGCACCCGCAGGCGCGGCCGTGCAGCCCTCCGCGTTCACCGTTTCGTAAGGGGTCACGTCTCGGGCACGAGAGTTAAGGGCGCCGTAATGGTGTCGGCCGACGGCTGGGGCGACAGTCGAGGAGCACGTCCACCGATCACGACCCGAAGGAGCCCACATGTCTCGTCGAGCTCTCCTCCCGACTCCTCGCCTCGCCGGCGCCCTGGTCGCAGGCGCCGTGCTGATCGCCTCGGCGGTCGCAGGGCCGGCCAGGGCCCAGGCCACCACGCCCGTCGCCGACAACGAGGCCACCGTGCTGCGCATCGGCGGGTCCGCCGTGTCCGGTGCGAACAGCATCTCGGCGAACAGGACCCTGACGCCGGTCCGCCTGACGACGTCGGACCCCGCCACCTCCGTCGCTGACGGGACGACCCTCCACGGGCCGGTTCCCGAGGTCCGCACCAGTCGTTTCGTCCTGCCGGCCGTGCCGGCCGAAGAGGTCACGTTCCGCATCGACGGCGTCACGGTGGCGACGAGCGTCCCCCAGATGAGGCCCGCCTGGCTGCAGACCGACGCCGGCCAGGTTCCCGGCGCGCTGTTCACCGCCGGCGGCACGTCCTACCTGATCCCTCGGGTCCCGATCACCGGCGTGACCCGCACCGTGGCCCCGTCCACGGTCAACACCGCCCCCATCAACGGCCTGACCACCTACTGGTACGGCCTGCTGCCTGTGGGGGCCCAGCCCCGCATCGGCACCGCTTTCCGGCAGGCCACCTCGGGCACGACGGTCACGGGCTCGGGGACCGGTCAGCACACGGTCTACGACGCGGACGCCGTCCGCGGCAACGCCGACGCCCCAGCCGAGGAGCTCGTGCTGATCGGCCGACCCCCGACGACGATCAACACGTCCCGTCTCGACACCCCCGGCACCGAGGTCCTGGCCACGGTGACGCTGCGCAGCGGAGCCACGACGACCGTCCAGGGCATCCGCTACCGGACCGAGCGGAGCTACGGGCTGGGCGAGACGACCTGGGTCTTCGACCGCGCCGCACTCGCCGCCGCCGGCGCCACGATCACCGACGTGACCGGCGTCGTCTCGTTCACCGCGACCGACCACGACCTCACCTGGCAGGACCTCGGGTTCGACCTGGTCTGACCTGTCCTGACGTCATCGAGGGGGCCACCGCGAGGTGGCCCCCTCGAGTGGCGAGGCGACACCCCGATCGGATCGACCCGCACCGTGGTCGCCAGGCGTACGGGCCTGCCTCGGTCGCCGAGTTGTCCTGGGGGGCTCCGACCGGTAGGACTCGCGAGAGCCAGCCCACCAGGAAGGTCCCACCGTGATCACAGAAACCGGCCGCAGGCGTCCTACCGCGACGGCCCCCGGCGGCACGCTCGGCCGCCCCCGCGGGCGCTTGCGCACCAGGGTCGGGAGGGTGGCGACGTCGCTGACGGTGTTGCTGGTCCTCGTCGGCTGCGGCGTGCAGGAGAACGGGCTGCCGGAGGTCGCCGGCTCCCCGGCCGCGGCGGTGGAGGCTCCGCCGCGGCCCGAGCCGACCGTCACGGTGACCGCTTCGGTGGCCCCGGAACCGTCGGTCGCCGACGCGTCCGCTGCGGCCGCACCCGCTACGCCGGACCCACCCGACGACGCCGAGCCGGCCGAGGAGGCGGCGGCCGCCCCGCTGCCGGCGCCGGAGAACGCGGCGGACGAGCAGATCAGCCATTCCTTCCCGGGGGTGGGCGGTACGGTCCTGGAGGCCATGGACGCCGACGGTCTGGCGTTCGAGGCCAAGGGCTCGGGGGAGAACTCGTTCATCACCGCGGTCGGCGGCCGTGAGGCCGACGACTCGGCCCGGGAGTACTGGGCCCTGTACGTGAACGGCACCTACGCACAGCTCGGAGCCGGCAGCCAGCAGGCGTCGGCCGAGGACACGATCACCTGGCGACTGGAGAAGTACTGATGCGGAAGTACCTGGTGGTCGGAGCCGTCGCGCTCCTGGCCGTGCTGTGGCGGATGTACAACGCCGAGACGTACGCCATGCCCAACCTGGAGCTGGTCACGGCGACGGCCCTGGCCTCGGCGCTCCTGCTTCCCGCGAGCCGGGCGTGGATCGCCCCGCTCGCGGTCATCGCGGTGACCGACGCGCTCATCGGCAACAGCATGATCTTCCTGTTCACCTGGTCGGCCTGGCTGGTGACGGCCGCGTTCGCGCTCGGCCTGCGCCGCTTCAGCGGCAAGCGCATGGTGCTGGTCGGGACCGGGATGGGGACCATCGCGTCCACGTGGTTCTTCCTGTGGACCAACGGCGGCGTGTGGCTGATGGGCGACGGCACCATGTACGCACGCAGCTGGGAGGGTCTCATCCAGTGCTACGTGGCCGGCATCCCGTTCTACCGCAACATGCTTGTCGGCAACCTCGTCCTCGTGCCCGTGGTGCTGGGTTGCATCGAATGGCTGCGGCACCGCGGCCGGCTCAGCGGCGGCAGCGTCCGCCGCCAGGCCACCGAGGTGCTCACGCGTGGCGACCTGGACCGCGCGGCCTGATCACGTCCGCCACGCTGAACCCCACCGTCCTGCAGGTCGGTGGGGTTCAGCTGTATCCGGACGGGCGGCGGGGCGCTACGTTGTGCGGGCACCACCCCTTGTGCGGGGAAGTCGGTGAGATTCCGACGCTGTCCCGCAACCGTGAAGAGGCAGTCCCTCCAGCCGGGTTACCGCACCAGGGGCTCGCGGATCTGCTGCCGGTGGAGCAGCGGTGACCTCACGACCCGCAGAGAGACAACACCCCTGTGCGCAGAAGCATGTACGTGGTGAGCGGCAGCGTCATCACGCTGGCCCTCGCAGGCCTATCCGTCCCAGGCGCGGCGGCGGCTCCGGTCGGAGCCCCCTGCACCTCCCCCAACGGGGTGACCGTCGTGGTGGACTTCACCCAGTCCGGGGGTGGCAGCGACCAGCAGATCGGGTGCGCCCCGGCCGGCACGGACTTCTCCTCCTACCGTGCGGTGCTGGCCGCGGCCGGCTTCGACGTCGTCGGCGGCGACTTCCCCACCCGCATCGACGGGTTCCCCGTGACGCCGGACCCGACCTACAGCGAGTACTGGTCGTTCTTCGAGTCCGGGCCCGCGGCGACGTCCTGGACGATGGACCGGTCGCCCGGTGTCTCGCCCGGCAACGTCCTCGGCCTCAGCTACGACGTCGACGTCCCGGCGTGGAACGACCCGGCGTACCCCTCCTTCGTCTTCGACCCGCCCCGGATCACCCCGGCGGCGGCGGTCGCGTTCGACGGTGAGCCCGCCCCGGACCCGACCCCGGACCCCGCCCCGGAGACACCGGCTCCCGCGCCGTCGGCCAACAGCCTCACCCTGACGCCGGACGCGTTCGGCAGCTGGGCCACCGGCTACGAGGACTACGAGGTCGGTGCCGGCGTGGACGCCACCTGGCGGACCCCCGACAACGCGGTGGGCCCGTACGGCACCGACCTCGTGGTGCTGGGCGACAGCGGGTCCATCACGCTGACGTTCGACCAGGGCATCGAGAACGCAGCCGGTGAGGACTTCGGCGTCTTCGAGAACGGCTTCGGCACGGCCGCGTCGGCGTTCCTCGAGTTCGCCGAGGTCACCGCCATCGCCGCCGACGGGACCGAGTACGACTTCCCGTCGCTGACCACCCGCACCACCCCGGTCGGGCCGTACGAGACCGTCGCCCAGGCCGACTACCGAGGCCTGGCCGGCATCGCCCTCGGCGGGTTCGCCACCGGGTTCGACCTGACCTCGGCCGGCGTGCCCGCCGGTGGGTCCGTCACGGCGATCCGCCTCGACGACGTCCTCGGTGACGGCTCGGTGCTGGACAGCGCCGGCAACCCGGTCTACGACCCGACGCCAGGCGTGGGGTCGGCCGGGTTCGACCTGCGAGCCGTCGGCGTCCTCAACCCGGGCACGGGCGTCCCCTCCCCGGGCGACGGCGACGAGCAGACCGGTGACGTCGAGGTGCGCGTCGGCATCACCCAGCAGGCCAGCGGCGGTCTGGCCCTGTCGCTGTCCGGCAACGTGGCCGACCTCGGCGTCGCCACGTTGTCCCCGGACCTGACGGCCCTGGTCGCCGAGGGCGAGTTCCCGGTCGCGACGGTCGCGGACACCCGCACCATCAACCCCGGCTGGACCCTCACCGCGAGCTCCACCGACTTCACCGGCTTCACCACCATCCCCGGTGCGGTGCTCGGCATCACCCCCGAGGTCGTGTCGGCGGACGAGAGCGTGAGCGTCACCCCGGGCCCGGCGGTTCCGGCCGGGACCGGCTTCACCGCAGGGACGACCCTCGCGACGGCTCCGGCCGGCCGCGGGACCGGCACGGCGCGCGTCGGTGCGGACCTGCTCTTCGAGGCCCCGACGGCGACGCCTCCGGGCGCCTACGTGTCGACCGTCACCGTCACGGTGTTCTGACGCTGCCGCAGCACCTCAGGAGGGCCCACGGCTTCGGTCGTGGGCCCTCCGGCCGTCCGGAGGAGGACTGATGGTCAGCACGACGAGGGTGATCCTGGTCGCGCTCGCGATGGTGGCGCTGGCCGCGCCCGCCTCCGCCTCGGGCGTGACGGACGCGTCGGGGACGGAGCAGCCGGAGACGGAGCAGCCGGAGACGGGTCAGTCGTGGCTGATCAGCCCGGCGACCGAGGAGGGCGTGGTCGACGGCCGACCGTTCTACACCTACACGGTCGACCCGGGCGAGACCATCACGGACCACCTACGCATCAAGAGCCTCGCCGAGGCCACCCAGGTCCTGACGCTGTACCCGTCCGAGGCCGGCAACGCCGCCAACGGCGACCTGGTCCTGGCCGACCGCGAGACCGCGCCGGAGGGCCTGAGCGCGTGGACGTCGCTGGACGTGCAGGCCCTCGAGCTCCCGCCCGACGGCGAGCAGCTGGTCCGCTTCGAGATCCAGGTGCCCGGCGACGCCGAGCCGGGCGACTACACCCAGGGCATCGTCACCAGCCAGACCCAGCAGGTCGAGCAGGACGACGGCCAGCTGGTCAACCTCGACTCCCGGCTGGCGGCCCGCGTCTACGTGCGGGTCAACGGCGACCTGGCCCCCCAGGTGGAGTTCACCGGCCTGACCGACACCTACGAGCGCGCGTGGTGGAACCCGTTCGGCACGACCGAGCTGTCGTACTCGGTCCGCAACACCGGCAACGTGCGACTGCGGGCCAGCGACGCGGTGACGGCCGAGGGCCCGTTCGGCATCGACCTGGGCGGGCCGGCGTCCGGGCCGGAGATCCTGGACCTGCTACCCGGCTCCGAGGTGGTGTCCCAGCCGGTCGAGATACCCCGTGTCCTCGCACTGCTCCAGCTGACGCAGTCGGTCGAGCTCAGCCCCTACGCGGTGAACCAGGGCGACCTGCCTGTCGCCCCCGTCGAGGCGTCGTCCACACGGTGGGCGCCCTACTGGCCCGCCGTCGTGCTGCTGGCTCTCGGGCTGCTGACCTGGCTGGTGCGGTGGCGTCGACGACGCCGGCTCCCTGGGCCGCCAGCCTCACGCGAGCAAGCGACTGCCCGCACGCCGACAGCCACGGTCTCGTCGCCCGAGGCGTCCCCCGACGAGGACGAGCGGCCGCCGCGGAGCGGTTAGGGACCGATGGGGTGCGGCGGTGCCGGGTCGCCCGCGACTTCGAGCAGACCGACCGCCAAGGCCCGTTCGAGTCCGTCGAGGAGCAGGTCGAGGCCGAGCTCGAAAGAGCTCTCGTTGCTCGGGTGCTCCAGGTGCCAGTGCACGTGCGCCACCAGCTCCGGGTAGGTGTCGAGGCCGGGTCGCGTCAGGAAGTCCGCCGCCGCGTGCTCGAGGTCCCGACCTAGCCCGCTGGTCTGGGCCGCGAAGGTCACCGCCTGCACGGCATGGCCCAGGACGTGGTTCTGGATGATGTGGAAGGCGCGGTCCAGCAGCGACGGCGGGAACCCAGCGGCCCGCAGGGTCGCGAGCGAGGCGTCCATCTGTCCCATCCGTGCCGGGCCGACACCCGAGGTCTGCGTGACCCAGAGCATCGCGGCCCACGGGTGCCGCAACAGCGCCGCGTGGGTCTCGACCGCACGGTGGCGCAGCTGCTCCTTCCACGGGGCGTCGAGCGGCGGGTCGTCGACCTCCGCGGCCACCTGGTCCGCGAGCGCGTCCAGCAGGTCCGACTTGTTGGCCACGTGGTGGTACAGCGCCATCGCCTCGACCCCGAGCTCGGCGCCGAGGCGCCGCATGGTCAACCGGTCGAGGCCGGCGGTGTCGGCGACGGTCATGGCGGCTCGCAGCACCCTCTGACGGGACAACGGGGTCCGGGCATTGACAGTCACGGTCGCCGATCGTACTTTACAACGTACGTTCTTACGACGTAAAGGAGAAGCAGGATGAAGGCTCTGGTGCAGGCTCGGTACGGCTGGCCGACCGATGTCCTCGACCTGGAGGACGAGCCGGAGCCGTCGGTGGGCGAGCACGACGTCCTGATCCGGGTGGAGGCGGCCTCGGTCAACGCGGCGGACTGGCACCTGGTCCGAGGGTTGCCGCTGTTCGTGCGTGCCGGGATGGGCCTGCGCCGTCCCCGGCAGACGAGGGTCGGCTCCGACGCGGCCGGGCGGGTGGAGGCCGTCGGGCGTGCGGTCACGCGCTTCGCGCCCGGGGACGACGTGGTGGCCTGGGGCGTCGGGGCGTTCGCCGAGCTCATGGTCACCAGCGAGGAGCACGTGGTGCGTCGCCCCGAGGGCCTCGACGCCGTGGCCGCGGCCACGATCCCGCTGGCCGGGACCACCGCCCTGCAAGGGCTCCGGGACAAGGCCCGGGTCGGCGAGGGCAGCCGCGTCCTCGTCACCGGGGCCTCCGGGGGTGTGGGCTCGTTCGCCGTCCAGCTCGCCGTCAGGGCCGGCGCCACGGTGACAGCGAGCTGCAGCACGGGCAACGTCGACATGGTCCGCTCGCTCGGGGCCGAGCGCGCCCTGGACTACACCCGCGACCGCGTGCCCGGACCTGGACCCTTCGACACCGTGCTCCACCTCGCCGGGCCCACCTCGGTGCGCGAGATGTTCCGCTCCCTGACCCCGCAGGGCAGCCTGGTCATGGCCAACGGGGAGGGCGGGCGTTGGCTCGGCCCGCTGCCCGCCATGGGCCGCGCCGCCGCCAGGTCGGCCGTGTCGTCCCGGCGTGCCGCGTGCTACGTCGCGAGGACGACCCGCGACGACGTGCAAGAGCTGGTCGACCTGGCCGCCGCCGGGACGCTGCGCACCGTGATCGGCCGGACCTACGACCTGTCGCAGGCGGCCGAGGCCGTGGCCCACGTCGCCGAGGGGCACCCCCGCGGCAAGGTCGTGGTCACCGTCTGATGCGCGGACCTGCCGCAGCGCGCAGCCGACGGTTCAGACGCGCGACGCGTCGCTGCGACGTCGCGGCCAGACGTTCTCGACCTGGGCGTCCTCCTCCGGGGTGGCGGGTCGGAACGGCGGGTCGGTCGGGGCGGGCAGGGCGTGGCTGTCCTGGCCGCGGGTGCGCCACAGGCTCGCGCCGACGGCGCCGGCGATGAGGAGGGCGATGACCGACAGGGAGATCTCGGTGGGGATCTTGTAGACGTCGACCTGCAGGGCCATCTTGATGCCGACCCAGACCAGCACCAGCGCCAGGCCCAGCTTGAGGTAGACGAAGCGGTGCATCAGGTCGGCGAGCAGGAAGTACATCGCGCGCAGGCCCAGCAGCGCGAACGCGTTGGCCGTGAACACGAGGAACGGCTCCGACGTCACCGCGAAGATGGCGGGGATGGAGTCGACCGCGAAGATGACGTCGGTGACCTCGACCATCACCAGGACCAGCAGCAGCGGGGTGGCCAGCAGCACGCCTCCGCGGCGGACCAGGAAGCGCTGCCCGTGGAAGGTGTCGGTCATCGGGACCGCCCGCCGGAACCAGCGGACGACCCGGGACTGCGAGGGGTCGATGTGGCTGTTGCGGGTGCGGATCATCTGCACTCCGGTCCACAGCAGGAACGCGGCGAACACGTAGAGGACCGCGGAGAACGTGTCGATGATCGCGGCGCCGGCGGCGATGAACGCGCCGCGCAGCACCAGCGCCCCGACCACGCCGAGGAACAGGACCCGGTGCTGCAGCTCCCGCGGGACGGCGAAGAACGTGAAGATGATCGCCCAGACGAACACGTTGTCCACGGCCAGGGACTTCTCGATCAGGTAGCCGGCGAAGTACTGCTGGCCCAGCTCTGCGCCGTAGACCTGCCAGATGCCGACGCCGAAACCGACGCCGATCGCCACCCAGATCGCGGACCACGCGGCGGCCTCGCGGACACCGATGACGTGGGCGTGACGGTGGGCGAAGAGGTCGACGGCGAGCATGGCGACGATGCCGGCGAGCACGGCGAACCACAGCCACAGGGGGACGTCCATCACGGGGGAACCTTCCGGTCGAAGCTGACCGAAGGTCTCCCCCGACCGCGAGTGACGCGGCCCACCGCGCCGAGCGCCGGGAGGCGCTGTACTGACGACACGGATGAGGTGGGGTACTCCCCTTCACGAACCCGGCGATGATGCGGGAGCCCGCCAGGTGCTGTCAAGAGCTATGCCGGCGGTGTCCGTTCGCCGTTGAGGCGTCCCCCCCTGTGACCAGCACTCTCACCACTACGCCGAGGCGTCCAGACAGCGACGAGAGTCAGCGGCACGGATGGCAGCGATGAGGCACCGGAGGTGTTCAGGTGCCTGCCGACGTTCGTGGGGCCAGGACGACCTCACCCTTCCGTGCCGTACGCAGCGTGGTCAGGTCGGCATGCGTGATGCGGCCTTCGAGCGGTACATCGCCGCATCCGCTCGGCGCAGCGCGTCGTCAAGGTCCTCCTCGGGAGCCACCACGACGGACCCGGTGCTCGCGCGGACCGTCACCGGCCTGCCGTCGGCCATGACCGTGACCGGCAGCATGGACGCGAGCCGGGCTTCCAGCCGGTGCATGACCAACGGTCCCTCGACCGGGGCACAGAGGACCACGAACTCGTCACCACCCATGCGGCACACCGTGTCGTCGTCCCGCATGACCCCCCGCAACCGTCGACCCGTCTCGACCAGGACGCGGTCGCCGACATCGTGGCCGTAGGTGTCGTTGACCGTCTTGAAGTCGTCGAGGTCGACGTACAGCAGGCCTACCCCGCTGCCGTCGCGTTCCTGGCGGCGCTGTGCCTCGTCCAGTTCCTCGCTCAACGCTCGGCGGTTGGCCAGTCCCGTCAGCGGGTCCTCCGTCGCAGCGGCGCGCAGCTCCTGCTCGAGGGCATGCCGGGCCGTGAGGTCGACGACCTGGACGATGAGGTGCAGAGGCGTGCCATCGTTGTCGCGCACCACCGCCACGGACAGCTGGCAGGAGAGCCAGCCCCCGGACACGTGAGGCAGACGGCGATCGATCACATGTCGTTCGCGAGATCCCGACAACCACGTGGCGAGCAAATCGCCGTCGTGGTCCCGCTCGTCGGGATGCGCGGCCCACTGCAGCCCGTCGGCCATCAGGTGCGCCTCGGTGACCCCGAGCAGGTCGCACAGAGCGGTGTTGGCCTCGAGCAGGCTGCCGTCCGGGCGCAGGATCGCGATACCGATCGGTGCGTGGTCGAACGTCAGGCGCAGGGACCGCTCGGCGACCGTCAGTCGGTGACGTGCCTCCTGCTGCTCCGTGATGTCGTCGACCGTGACAACGGTGCCTATGGCGCCGCCGCTCAGGACGACGGGGGCGGCCCGGGTCCGGTACCAGGCGTACCCCCCGGTCGGCAGCCCGTAGCCTTGAATCGCCTCCCGTTCCGCTACGTCGCGGATCGCCGACACGACCGGAAGCGCTGCCACCTCGTGCGGTCGGCCGGCCTCATCCACTACCTGCACATGGTCCATCAGGCTGCTGGGCGAGCTGTAGATGGCATCCACCCCGACTCCCAGCCGCTGGAGGAAGCGCTCGCCACCGGGGTTGATGTGCAGCAACGTGCCGTCCGGCGCGCGCAGCATCACCGCGATCGGCAGCCCGTCCAGGATGGTCACCAGGTGGGCGTGCTGCGACTCGCTCGTGCTGATCACCGAACGGGAACCTCCACAGCCCTACATCGACAACGACGCGATGTCCTTGAGCGAGACCGTAGCGATGGCTGCGACAGCGGTCACGGCTCGGGTGCCCGCCCCCAGCGACTGGGTTCGCGGCGGGCCAGGTTGTAGGTGTTCTGCGGATGCTGACGTTCGGCAGGTCGCCCAGGGCGGCCGCAGCCTGGTCAGGAAGGACGCGCAGCGCTGCAGGTCCACCGGCACCTGCGACGCGACCGGCCCGCACCAGTGCGTCTACGGCCCGTCGTTGCGCGTCGGTCAGCGGGGTCACGGCCATGGCAGGTCCCCCACGACCGGAACGAGAGCACCCGAGCGAACCTGGGTGAGGAAGCCGCTGGATGCCTCCAGCTCCTGCGGGGTCATGATCGTGGGGTTGACCTCGCGGTGGACCTGGTCGGACACGCGCCGGCAGGCGTCGTAGACCGCCATCACCTCAGGAGTGCCGACAACCATCTACGTCGACGTCCGTCGGTGCCGCCCCACGCTCCCCGCAGAGACGCCCCGCGAAGAAAGCGAACAGGAGACGGACGCCACGCCGGGCGCGTCAGACAGCTTGGCTCAGGAATCCAGGACGTCGGCGCAGGGGCGCTGCACTGAATATCCTGACGTCGTGGTGCGACGGTGGTCTCAGGCGACAGCGCAACAGTCTTGGATGACGGGACATCTGCGAGCCCTGCACCAGGAGCCCGAGGTTGGGCTCCTGCTTCCAGACACCCATGCCTACCTCGCCGATGCGATCCGGACGCTGGGGCTCGAGCCAGAAGTTCATCCCGCTGCCGGGATCAGCGTCGAGGTACCAGGCACCACCGCGGGACGGCCCGTGGTGCTGCGCGCAGACATGGACGCACTGCCAATCACGGAGCGCAGCGGCGTCGGCCACCCGTCACGTCGCGATGGAGCGATGCACGCCTGCGGGCACGACCTCCACATGGCGATGCTGCTCGGGGCGCTCGCCTGTCTGGTGGAGGAGCCACCCGCACGGCGGACGGTAGTGGTTTTCCAGCCGGGCGAGGAGACGGATCGTGGGGCGGTCCAGACCCTTGCGCGGCACGCCACCCTGGCGCTCGACGACGCGGAGGCCTTCGCCATCCACGTCCACGCGACGTTGCCGCCGCACTCTGTGCACCTGCGCCCCGGGACCTTCATGGCCTTTGGGGACTGGTTCCAGGTCGACTATCGCGGCCCCGGCGCCCACGCGAGCCAACCCCATCTGGCGGGCAACCCGATCGTGGCAGCAAGCGACCTGGTCAGACGGCTGGGGACGTCCGTAGACGACCTCGCTCGCACAGAGCACCTCGTCGCCACCGTCACCGAGTCGCTGATCGGCAACACCGTCAACGTCATCCCCACCGACGGTCGGCTGCGCGGCACACTCCGATCCCTCTCGGCTGGCCGACGTGATGCCCTGATTGCCCAGCTCGAGCACCTGGCACGCACCACCGCCACCGCGTACGGCATCGAGGCCCGTGTGTCGATCACGGAGGGCTACCCCTCGGTAGTCAACGACCCGGACTACGTCAACCGGGTCCGGCTCGCGGTCGGGGACCGCGCCGAGGTCGTCGAGATGCGCGAGCCGTCCATGGTGATCGAGGACTTCGCCTACTTCCTACAGCGCTGGCCAGGGGCGATGGTCTACCTGGGCGCCCAGGTCCCGGGCCGCGACGCCTTCAACCACGCCGCAGACGCCGTCTTCGACTCTGAGGTCCTGCAGACAGGTGCCGCACTCCACCTGCTGGCCGCCGACGGTCTGCCCGCGGCCTGACCCCGCCAGGACGAACTCGTCGCCGCTCAGGGACCGCGTGGAGAATCCTGGGCCCCCGGGCCGACGAGTTGCCCACCGTCCACGCGGATCCGTGCCCCCGGGTGGACGGTGCTGGCGGCAGCCACGGTGTTGGCCGAGCGCACCGCGTCGACCAGGCCGGTGCCGCGAGCGAGCTCCCGGGCGAGACAGCCGCAGAACACGTCCCCGGCACCGCTGGCGTCGCGAGTCGCCGTGAGTATCCCCGGCACGCTGACCGGCGTGGCCCCCGGCTCGAAGCAGAGCGCGCCCTCGGCGCCGAGCGTGACCACGACGCTACCGGTGTGACCGAGTGCCGCGACGCAGTCCGCGACCTCGGCTGCGTTCGTCGGCTGGTCCCGTCCGGCCAGGCGTCCGAGCTCACTTCGGTTGGGCACGAGTACGTCGACGAGGGACAGGGTCTTCCGGACAACCTCGGGGTCCACGGGCATCGGCGCCGGGTTGAGCACGACGAGGGCATCACCGGCCGCTCGGGCGGCCGCTGTCACTGCTTCAAAGGGCACCTCCAGCTGCAGCAGCAGCACCGTGGGCTCTGCAGCGGCCACCGCCTCGGAGACCTGCTGGGCGGTCAGCGAGTTGTTGGCTCCCGGGTCGACGACGATGGTGTTCTCGCCCTCGGTGTCGACGGTGATGACGGCGATGCCGGTACCGACGTCGTCCCTCACCGCGACCGCAGTCACGTCGACCCCGACGGTGCGCAGTGCGGCAAGCGACTTCTTCCCCGGCTCGTCGTCACCGACTGCCCCCACCATGGCGACCCGCGCCCCGAGGACCGCGGCGGCCGCGGCCTGGTTCGCTCCCTTTCCGCCTGGTGAGGTGAGGCGCGGACTTCGAGTCAGGGTGGTCTCGCCGGGCGAGGGCAGTGCGGGAACCGTCAGAGTGGTGTCGTCATTGAGGGACCCCACCACGCATACGAGCCCGGTCATGCCGATCCGAGACGGTCCAGCGCGGCCAGGACCAGGTCCCAGTAGCGCTCGGCGTCGAGCTCCATGGCGACCGAGGCATTGGGCGCGTGGTCGGGCAGCCGGTCGAACAGGTCGACGACCGTGGTTCCACGGGTCCAGGTCCCCTTGAGCTCCACGCCCAAGAAGCAGTCGCGCCAGCGGATCACGTCAGGGTCCAGCAGCGCCGCGATGGTGCACGGGTCGTGCACCGGTGGGGCCGCGAACTCCCAGATGCGCTCGTAGGAGTCACCAAAGAATCCCATCCACGCCGCACACGTCCGGCCCACGTCGTGCGGCATCGCTGCCATGCGCGCCACGACCGCGGGGGTGGCGAGGGCCTGGTGGGTCAGGTTGAGTCCGACCATCCGCACGGGGACGCCGGCTCTGAGCACCACGTCGAGCGCCTCGGGATCGGCGAAGGTGTTGAACTCCGCTGTGGGGGTGTGGTTGCCCCGCTCGGTCGAGCCACCCATGAAGACGATCTGACGGATGTGCGCCGTGAGACCGGGCTCCTCCGACAGGAGAATCCCGAGGTTGGTCATGGGCCCGGTCACCACGACTGTGACCGGGTCGGGAGAGTCCACCAGCATGCGCCGCAGCAACTCGGTGGCCGGCTCGTCGACCGGTTGGACAGTCGGCTCCGGGAGCTCGGGACCGTCGAGTCCGCTGACCCCGTGTACGTAGTTGCCCAGCTCGGTCTCCCCGCGCATCGGCCCTGCGGCACCTGCGGCCACGGGAATGTCCTCGCGGCCCGCCAGCGCGAGAACCCGTTGGGCGTTGCGGGTGGCGTCCTCGACCGCGCAGTTGCCGAAGCAGGTGGTGATCCCCAGCAGACGCACGCTCGGCGATCCCAGGGCGAGGAGGATGGCGACGGCGTCGTCGTGCCCTGGGTCGCAGTCGAGCAGGATCGGGGTGGGCGCGATGCCGCTCATCGTGCGACCAGCCAGCGCAGCATCCCACCGACGAGCGGGGCGAAGCCGTCCCAGGCCAGGAAGTCCTCCGGGCACCAGTGGGGGCCGATGTCGGAGGTCCAGACGAGCGACCGGCCCTCCCCGACCTCGCGAGTGGCGATGAGAACGTCGCCTCCTACGGATGCGACGACTGTGGCGTCCTCGCGGGGCCGGACGAGGTTGTAGCCGAGCAGCGTCGGTGCGGAGGCGACCGCCTCACGCCAACCCGCCGCCACGGGGTGGGTGGGCTCTTCGAGGGCAATGGGAGCGCCCTGGGGCGCTTCGACCCGGTCGTCGGATTCGAGCATCGTCACCGGGAGGACGTCCGCCACCGCGGTTCTGGCGAAGTTGGCGCGGGCCTGGAAGCCGGTGAAGCTGAGGTAACCGCCCGCCATCATCAGGCCGCCGCCCCTCTTGGTCCACTCGGCGAGTGCGAGCAGGGGGTTGTCCATGCGGCGTCCCTCGAGGAACACCTCCGGGGGGAGGAGGAAGCTGTTGGCGCCGATGTCCGACAGGATGACGGCGTCGTACGCGGACAACGACTCGACCGTGCGGGGGAAGGAGCCCGGAACGTCGTGGGCGTACATCTGCTCGACCTCGATGCCTTCGCTCGCGGCGGCTGCGATGAAGGCGTCCGCCCCGGTGTGGAACGTGGTGCTCGAGAACTGGTCGAACCCCTTCACGTGGGTTGCGGTCGAGATCCAGCTTTCGCCAGCCAGCAGGACGCGGGTCACGGTGTCTCCTCGGTGTGGTGTGTACCGCCGCCGAAGAGGCGGCGCGGGTTGTCAGTGATCAGCGACATGACCTGTTGCTCGCTCAGGCCGTGCCGGCGCAGACGAGGGGCGAAGTACTGCAGGACGTGCGCGTAGCCCGGTCCGCCGTGGCGGCGAAGGAGCGACTTGACGAAGACGTCCTGGCTCAGGAGCAGCTGCTCGGCGTAGCCCAGGTCGATCAGACGCACGAGGTGCGTGGCGTTCTCCGCGTCGGAGGGGCACTGCACTCCCTGATCGGCGTAGTAGACGTCCATTCCGAGCATGTCGTACTGGACCCAGGCGCCTCGGTCCATCACGGCCCGTTGGTAGTCGAGGTCCGGTCCCGACGGGCCCATGTGGCACAGCACGAGCCTGGAGAGGTCCGCACCCACGCTCTCGGCGAGGTCGAGGACGGTGTGAGCGAGACGGAACCAGCCGGGCAGGTGCACCTGCACCGGCAGCCCGCACTCGACCTGAGCCGCCAGAGCACCCCGCAGTCCCACTTGCTCGGCGACGGTGAAACCGGCGCTCACGCCGATCTCGCCGATGATGCCGGGCCGCACACCGTCCTCTCCGTCGCGGATGTCGGCCAGGATGCGGTCAGTCACTCCGTCGGGCCCGAGTGACACGAGGTCGACCGGGTGGGAGGCCTCGAGGTAGAACCCCGTGCCCGCCACTATGTGCACGCCCGTGCGCTCCGAGATCCGCCTCAGGCCGGCCAGGTCACGGCCGATCCCCCAGCCCGTGGTCTCGACGACGGTGCGGCCACCCAGTGCGACGAAGCGGCTCAGCTCGTCGCAGGCCACCTCGACGTCGTCCAGCCTCAGGTTCGCCCGGCTGCCAAAGGGGTCGTGGCGCAGGTCCCAGAGCACCGACTCCTCGACGGGAGCGTCGGCGAAGCCGTCAGGATCGAGCCCGACGGACGGGCTCCGACTCCACCACGACGAGACGTCGTTGAGCAGGTGCTCGTGGGTGAGGGTGATTCCGAGGTCATCGACGCCGATCGCCCCGCGCACCGTCTGGACGGTCGTCACCGGCTCACCCCGGTTGCCCGGAGATGCGGCCGAAGAGCTTGGCGTTGAGCAGGATCGCGACGATGAGAATCAGGCCCTGGGTGATAGGCACCCAGTAGACGTCCACCCGTAGCAGGACCAGCCCGTTGCTGATCACGCCGAGCGTCACCGCACCTATGGCCGAGCCGATGATGGATCCCTTGCCGCCCATCAGGGCCGTACCGCCGAGCACGACGGCGGTGATGACCTCCAGCTCGAAGAGAGTTCCGGAGTTCGCCGACCCGCTGGCCAGACGGCTGGCGGTCATCACGCCCGCCAGTCCCGCCGCCAGTCCGGTCAGCGTGAGCACGGCGAGCTGGATCCGTCGCACGTCGACCCCGGCGCGACGCAGCGACTCGGCGTTCGAGCCGACCGCGACCACGTACCGACCGAAGCGTGTGTGGTTGAAGACGTACCACCCCACGGCTACGACTACCAGCGCGATCCAGGTGGGCGTGTAGAGCCCCGCGAATTTGCCGTTCCCGATCGGCAGCAGGACCTCGGACGTGATGGGCGTGCTG
This sequence comes from Aquipuribacter aurantiacus, assembly GCF_051216895.1. Classification (NCBI taxonomy): domain Bacteria; kingdom Bacillati; phylum Actinomycetota; class Actinomycetes; order Micrococcales; family Intrasporangiaceae; genus Aquipuribacter; species Aquipuribacter aurantiacus. Next base: position 265,829 of record NZ_JBPKAO010000001.1, on the reverse strand, counting down.
TACCCGTCGGTGATGAGCAGCGCGAGACCTCGCACCGCGGTGAGAGCGGCCAGGGTGACGATGAAGGACTGGAGCTTCCCGTACGCCGTCAGCGCCCCGTTGATCATTCCGATTCCGAGCCCGAGCACCAGTACGAGCGCGAGCGCCACGAAGGGGTTGCGGCTCTCGGCGACGATGGCCAGGGCGGCCGCGGTAAGCCCCACGATCGATCCGACGGAGAGGTCGATGTTCCCGGTCGTGATGACGAAGGTCATCGCGACCGCGACGACGACAGTCGGGGCGATCTGCCGCGCGACGTTGACGAGATTGCTGGACGTTAGGAAGGCGTCCGTCTGCACGCTGAAAAAGACGAAGAGAACAGCAAGGACGGCCGATATCGACAGCACCCCGAAATTCTGGGACACGAAAGATTGGCTGGCACCACGCCGGGCGGCTGCACCGGTAGGGGCGGTCTGGGTGCTCACGTCGTCACTTGCCCATCATGGCGGTCACGAGACCGCCGAGGTCGGTCTCGGAAGGCTTCATCTGTCGGTGGTTGACGCCTTCGTAGAGGACCACGAACTGGTCGGCCACCTCGAAGAGGTCCTGAAGACGGTGAGTGATCAGCACGACACTGACCCCCCGGGCAGAGACGTCGCGAATCAGCTGAAGAGTCATCTCGACCTCACGCGCCGCGAGAGCGGCGGTCGGCTCGTCCAACACGAGCACCTTTGGCTCGAACGTGACAGCACGGGCGATCGCAATGGCCTGACGCTGTCCACCGGACATGTTGGCCACCAGCTGCTTGGTATCACTGATTCGAATGTGAAGGGTGGCGAGATCCCGCGCGGCTTCTTCATGCATTCGTTTCTGATCAAGCCGTCGGGTGAAGGGACGGTAGATCTCGCGGCCCAGGAAGAGGTTCCCGGCAACGTCGACGTCGTTGCAAAGCGCGAGGTCTTGATAGACCATCTCGATGCCCGCGGCCCGAGCCGCCCGCGGGCCGGAGCCCGCTATCGCCGCCCCGTCGACACGAACTTCCCCCTCGTCCGGGATGACAGCCCCGGCGAGCATCTTCATGAGGGTCGACTTGCCGGCGCCGTTGTCTCCGACCAATCCAACGACCTCACCCCGCCCGACGGTGAGGTCGACACCACGCAGCACGTCGAGCGCCCCGTAGCGCTTGCGGATGCCTATCATCTCGACGCGCGGCGTCGAGATGTCCCGGGACTCAGAGGTCACTCGAAGATCTCGCGGTACTCGTCGACGTTCTCCGAGGTGACGATGGCGATGGGCACATCGATGAAACCGGCCGGCTCCTCGCCGTCGAGGAGGGCGGCAAGCTCGTTGACGGCCTCCACGCCCTCCTGGCGCGGGTCCTGCTGCACGACAGCAGTGACTAGCCCGCTGTCGATACCCGCGATGACCTCTGCGGTCAGGTCCCAGCCGATGACCTTGTTGTCGCCGGTGGGATCGAGTGCGGCAACGGCTCCCACAGTGGCCGGTTCGCCTGTGGTGTAAACGAAATCGAGGTCGGGCTGGGCTGTCACCAAGTTCTGGGCGGCTGTGGCAGCCTGCTCCTGCACGTTCTCACCGTCGACCGCCTGGGTGAAGGTCGACCCCGATCCGTCCACGACCGCTCGGAAACTGTCCTCGCGCTGGTTCTGGATGAACGAGCTGCGGGCGTTCACCACGCCGTAGCTGGCCCCCTCGGCAAGCCCCTGGTCGACGACCCACTGACCCGCTTCCGCTCCGGCAGCCTCGTTGTCGACCCCGACGAAGGTGTCGACAGCCCCCTCCTCGAGCTCGGCATCGATGGCAACGGTCCGGATCCCCTGCGCGGTGGCCTGCTCCAGGGCAGGAAGCACGCCGTTGACGTCGATGGCCACCACGATGAGGCCGGTTACGCCTTGGGACACGAAGTTCTCGATGTCGCTGCTCTGCTTGGCTGAGTCGTTGTTGGCGTTGGCGATCTGCAGCTCGCACCCCGCCTCCTCGGCGGCCTCTTCCGCACCCTCGTTCATCTGGGTGAAGAAGGTGGCGGTCTGGTTGATCTGCGTCATGCCGATCACACACCCGTCGGCGGGCTCGCTGGTGCCGTCGGCGGCGGCAGCACCCGATTCACTGGTGTCGTCGGCGGCGTCGGCCGGCTCGTTGCCCGTGCTGCATGCGGCGAGCGTGAGGGTGGCGGCGGCCGCCCAGGCGGCCACGCGGAAGTGTCGGGTCATGGGGTCCTCGCTTCGTGGGAAATCGATTGCCGGGTTGGTGGGTGACTGTAGACACAGCACACCCGCTTAGTCGAGACTTAGCGGGAAATCGATGTCCGACCTTCACCGACCTGACAGGAGGCCGTCGTGCCGTCGACCCGCTCGGCCACGATGGCTGACGTCGCGCGGCTAGCAGGCGTGTCGGTGGCGACCGTCTCCCGGACCCTTAGCGGCACGCGGGCCGTGGACCCGGCCATGCAGCGCAGGGTGACGGAGGCCGCTGAGCAGTTGGGCTACCACGTCAACCTCGTCGGTCGGGCTCTGCGTCAGACCCGCACGTCGACCGTCGGGCTTGTCGTGCCCGACCTGGACAACCCGTACTTCTCCGCGCTGGCCCAGCAGCTGTCCCGCGCCTTCTCCGACCCCGGGATCGACCTGCTGGTGTTCAGCGCCGACGGGTCCTTGGAGATCGAAGCTCGAGGGGTCCGATCGTTCCTGGGCCGCCAGGTCGACGCGCTCGTGCTCATCCCCGTGCACGAGCAGCGCAGCGAGCCGACCGTCACCGCTGCGTCAGCCGCCGTGCACACCATCCAGCTCGACCGCCGAGTTCAGGGGACCGCGGCCTCTTACGTCGGCGTCAGCAACCGGGCGGGGATGCAACTCGTTTGCGATCATGTCGCCACCGCTGTCGACGTCAGCTCGCACCCAGTCGTCTACGTCGGCGCCACGCCGGACTCATCCTCCGCCCACGAACGCCTGGACGGGATGCGTCGCTGTTTCTCCCCTGAGGTTCCAACTCTGCTCGGCGACTTCTCCGCGGCCTGGGGTCGCGAGGCGGCGGCCCGCATCCTCGCTGACGGCTGGACCGGCGCCACGGTCGTCACCGCGGCCGACGTCATCGCACTGGGCGTCCTGACACACCTGCTTCACGAGGGCCGCTCAGTTCCCGCCGAGTTCCGTGTGGTCGGCTTCGACGGGATCGGAGCCGCGGCGTTCGCCCACCCGTCACTGACCACGGTCCGTCAGCCTGTTGAGGAGATGGCGCGCTCGATCCGATCGCTTGTGGAATCTGACGACGAGCCGTCGTCGCGGTGGTTCGAACCCGACTTGGTGATTGGGGCGAGCAGTCCTTCCTGAGCCGGTCCCGGCGACCCGCCGCAGACCACTCGGTCACCCGAGTTTGCCATCCGGAGGGTTGCCGACGCGGGTCATCGTGGTACTCGTGGTGGAGGTTGGTCTCGCGTTCCGTCCGCTGGTCCGTCGGGGCTGACGCGAGGCGGACGATCGACCCGGACGCGGGTGTTCCACCACCCCCCTCCCGTCCGCCACCCTGGCGTTCCCGTCAGTCCGGGTGGCGGACGTCCGGGCGAGCTCGGCATCGTGTCGGTGGCGGCGAGCTTCGCGTTCAAGGGCGGACCCACTGACCCTCGCGCGCAACGCCTTCCGGCTGCAGGGGGACGCCGGCTGCAACCTGGACGTCGCTACCTCAGCGATGCTCGCCCCCGTTGCGGCAGCTCCGGCCCGACGGCCGAACGAACCGAGGGCGTCAGCCTCGCCGTGGTCGCACTGCGCGGAGTGCTCAGCGCGGCCGGCATCCGCCTGGACGAACCCCGCACCGTGCTGGTCGAGGCGGGCGAGACCTGACAGTCGACGCCCCCGACCGGGCTACGTGCTTGTGGACAACTCACGAGACGGGTTGCCATGCCGGTTCGTCCAGCGCATCGTGTCCAGCGGAGGGCGTGGGATTCGAACCCACGAAACGTTGGTTAAACGTTCAACGGTTTTCAAGACCGTCTCCATCGGCCGCTCGGACAGCCCTCCAGAGGCCCAGTGTGCCGGATGCGTCAGGTCGGGGCAGGACCGTCGGGTTCGGCGACAGGCACCCCATGGCCGTCGTCGGCCACCGACGACGACGCTGGGGGTATGCCCGGTGTACTCCCAGCGCGCGAACCGTGCGTCAGAGGTGGGTGAAGGTCCAGGTCGTGGTCGTGCGCCCGACCTGGCCCGGGCGCAGGACCGCGGACGGGAAGCCGGGCTGGTTGGGTGCGTCCGGTGGCAGCTGGGTCTCCAGCGCGACCCCGGCGCCCTGCCGCAGCAGGCGTCCCGACCGCCCGACGGTCGTCCCGTCGAAGAAGTTGCCGGTGTAGACCTGGACGCCGGGGAGGTCGCTGCGGACCTGCAGGGCGCGGCCGGTGCCCGGGTGCTCGAGACGGGCCATCAACCGGAGCGCGGCGTCCGCGCCCTCGGCGGCAGCCGCACCGGCCTCCGCGCCCTCGACGTCGCCAGTACCGACGTCGCCAGCACCGACGTCACCAGCGCCGACGTCACCGCGCCACCCGTCGACCCGGTAGTCCAGGTCGATGCCCTTGGCCGCGGTGATCAGCGGGTGGACCGACCGGACGACGTCACGCAGCGGCCGTGCCGCCCTCAGGTCGAGCGGGGTGCCGTCGACGGGCAGCAGGCGCCCGGTGGGCAGCAGCTCGGGGTCGACCTCGGTGACGGAGGAGGCCGGGACCTGCAGCAGGTGGGCGTCCACCCCGTCGCCGCCCTCGCCCGAGAGGTCGAAGTGGCTGTGGTTGGTCAGGTTGACCACCGTCGGGGCGTCGCAGCGGTACTCGTAGCCGATGGAGACGACCGGACCGACGACACGGTAGGTGAGGAGCACGTCGAGCGTCCCGGGGAACCCCTGGTCGCCGTCCGGGCTGCTCAGCGACAACACCACCTCCGCCCCCGACGCCCGCACGGTCCGCCAGACCCGGCGGTCGAACCCGTCAGGGCCGCCGTGCAGCGCGGCGCCACCGTCGTTGGCGGGCACCTCGTGACGCGTGCCGTCCAGGGTGAACGTCCCGCCGCGGATGCGGTTGGCGTACCGCCCCACCGTCGCGCCCATGAAGTCGCGCTCGGCCACGTAGTCCGGCAGGCCCCCGTGGCCGAGCACGACGTCCTCCGGGCCGCGGCCGTCCAGCAGCCGAAGCCGGTGCACCGCGGCCCCGTACGTGCTCACGTGCAGACGGACGGGGCCCTCGCCGAGGACGTGCTCCTGCACCCCATGCGGGACCGTGGTCACGATCAGCGGACACCGGCCGAGTAGGCGGCCGCGTTCCAGCGCAGCTCCTGCGCGAACCCCCGCGGGGTCGTGGCGTCGTCGATGACCAGCAGCTCGGTGCGGGCGATCTCGGACAGGTCGTGCAGCTCGTCGGCGCCGACCGCGGTGGACAGCACCGTGTGGTGCGGGCCGCCGGCCATGATCCACGCCTCGGCCGAGGTGCCCAGGTCGGGGGCGGGTTCCCACACGGCGCACGCCACGGGCAGCGAGCGCAGCGGCTCGTCCGGCTCGACGAGCTCGATCTGGTTGGCCACCAGGCGGAACCGGTCGCCCATGTCGGCCATGCCGACGACCACGCCGGGGCCGGTGACGGCGGAGAACACCATCCGGACCGGGTCCTCGCGACCACCGATGCCCAGCGGGTGGATCTCGACCCGAGGGGTGCCGGCGGCGATGGACGGGCAGACCTCGAGCATGTGCGCACCGAGGATCCGGGGCCGGCCCGGGCCCAGGTGGTACGTGTAGTCCTCCATGAACGACGTCCCACCGGGCAGGCCCTCGCCGGCGACCTTGAGGATGCGCAGCAGGGCCGCGGTCTTCCAGTCGCCCTCGCCCGCGAAGCCGTAGCCGTCGGCCATCAGCCGCTGCACGGCCATGCCGGGCAGCTGGCGCAGCGAGGCCAGGTCCTCGAAGTTGGACGTGAACGCGTGCGCGCCGGTCTCGGTCAGCATCCGCCGCAGACCCAGCTCGATCTGCGCGGAGTACCGCAACGACTCGTGACGCTCACCACCACGACGGAGCTCGGGGACGACGTCGTAGGTCTCCTCGTACTCCTCGACCAGCAGGTCGACGTCGGAGTCGGCGCTGTCGTGGACCGCGGTGGCCAGGTCGGTGACGGCGTAGCCGTTGACCGTGACGCCCCAGCGCCACTGCGCCTCGGTGCGGTCCCCCTCGGTGACCGCGACGTCGCGCATGGTGTCGCCGAACCGGGCCAGGCGCAGCGAGCGGGCCTCGGCCCAGCCGCGGGCCGCGCGGGCCCAGGCCCCGATGCGTGACTGCACCCGGGGGTCGCTGACGTGCCCGGCGACGGTCTTGCGGACCACGCCCATCCGGGTCTGGATGTAGCCGAACTCCCGGTCGCCGTGCGCGGCCTGGTTGAGGTTCATGAAGTCCATGTCGATCGTCTGCCACGGCAGCGCGACGTTGGCCTGGGTGTGCAGGTGCAGCAGCGGTGTGCGCAGCGCGTCGAGGCCCGCGATCCACATCCGGGCCGGGCTGAACGTGTGCATCCAGGCGATGACGCCGACGCAGGCCCGGTCGGCGTTGGCCGCGAGCGCCATCCGCTCGATGGCGTCGGCGTCGGTCAGCACGGGCTTCCAGACGACCCTCACCCCCACGGCCCCGCTGGCCTCCAGCGCCTCGGAGATGGTGCGGGACTGCTCGGCGACCTGGTCCAGGGTCTCCGGGCCGTACAGGCCCTGGCTCCCGGTCAGGAACCAGACCTCTCGGTCCGGGGTCTGCAGCGGCGTGCTCATCGGTGGTCCTCCTGGTGGGTGCCTGACGGCTGCCCGTAGACGTTCTGGTAGCGCTCGTACAGCCGGTCGACGTCGGCCGGGTCGATGGGCACGGTAGGGCCGAGCACGCGGGCCAGGTGGACGGTACGCGCCACGTCCTCGCACATGACCGCGGCCTTGACCGCCTCCCGCGCGTCGGCACCGATGCTGAACACCCCGTGGTTCTGCATCAGGACCGCGGGCGAGCGGTGCCCGGACAGCGTGTCCACGATGCCGCGCCCGATGGAGTCGTCGCCGATCAGCGCGAACGGGCCCACCGGGATGTCCCCGCCGAACTCGTCGGCCATGGCGGTCAGCACGCACGGGACGGGCTCGGCCCGGGCGGCCCAGGCCGCGGCGTAGGTGGAGTGGGTGTGCACCACCCCGCCGACCTCGGGCATGTGGCGGTAGACGTAGGCGTGGGCGGCGGTGTCGCTGGACGGGCTCAGGTCGCCCTCGACGACGCGACCGTGCAGGTCGGTGACGATCATCGACTCGGGCGTCAGGTCGTCGTAGGACACCCCCGACGGCTTGATGACCATCAGGTCCTCACCGGGCACCCGGGCCGACACGTTGCCGGCGGTCCAGACCACCAGCTCGTAGCGGACCAGCTCGGCGTGCAGGTCCGACACCCGCCGACGCAGGGTGGCGACGGCCTCCGCCGCACGGTCGGGCACCACCGTCGGGACCGTCGCCCCGCCGCTCACCGGGCCACCGCCCGGGCCCGGATGGCGCGCAACCGCTTCATGACGTCGTCGCCGCCGCGCCCGAAGTGGTCGTGCAGGCCGCGGTACTGCTCGTACAGCTCGTCGTAGGCGTCGGCGCACGCCGCGTCGGGCTCGTAGGCGTTGCGCACCACCTTGCCCATGGCCGCCGAGGCCGCGTGCACGTCGGCGTAGGCACCCGCGGCCACGGCGGCGTGGATGGCCGAGCCCAGCGCCGGACCCTGCTCCGCGTCGAGCAGGCTGAGCGAGCGGCGGGTCACGTCGGAGTAGATCTGCATCAGCAGCCGGTTCTTGATCAGACCCCCGGCCACGACGAGCTCGGTGACCTCCACCCCCGAGGACTCGAACGCCTCGACGATGGTCCGGGTGCCGAACGCCGTGGCCTCCAGCAGCGCGCGGTAGGTGTCCTCCGGGCGGGTCTGCAGCGTCTGGCCGAGCACCACCCCGGACAGCGAGTGGTCCACCAGGGTGGAGCGGTTGCCGTTGTGCCAGTCCAGCGCGACGAGGCCGTGCTGGCCCACCTGCTGCCGCGCGGCCAGCGCCGTCAGGTGCTCGTGCAGGTCGAGCCCGGCCTCGCGCGCCGCGACGGCGTAGTCCTCCGGAACCGACGTACGGACGAACCAGCCGAAGATGTCGCCGACGCCGCTCTGCCCGGCCTCGTAGCCGTAGGCCCCTGCCGTGATGCCCCCGTCGACGACACCGCACATGCCGGGCACCTCGGCGAGCACGTCGGAGTTCATGACGTGGCAGGTGGAGGTGCCCATGATGAGCGTCATCTGACCGTTGCCGACCGACGCGGCCGCCGGCGGGGTGACGTGGGCGTCGACGTTGCCGACCGCCACCGCGATGCCCTCGGGCAGCCCGGTCCAGGCCGCGGCCGCGGCGGTCAGCCCGCCGACCCGGTCGCCGAGCTGGCCGATCGGGGCCTCGACCTTGTCGGCCACGAAGTCGGCGAAGTCCGGGTTCAGCGCGGCCAGGTACTCCCGCGACGGGTACCGCCCGTCCTGGTGGATGGCCTTGTAGCCGGTGGTGCACGCGTTGCGGACGTAGCGTCCCGACAGCTGCCAGACGATCCAGTCCGCCGCCTCGACCCAGTGCGCGGTCCGGTCGTAGACCTCGCGGTCCTCCTCCAGCAGCTCCAGGCCCTTGGCGAACTCCCACTCGCTGGAGATCTTGCCGCCGTAGCGGTTGATCCACGGCTCCCCGCGTTCGTGGGCCAGGGCGTTGATGCGGTCGGCGTGGGGCTGGGCGGCGTGGTGCTTCCACAGCTTGACGTAGGCGTGCGGCCGGTCGGCCAGGTCGGGCAGCTCGCACAGCGGGGTGCCGTCGGCGAGCGTGGGCAGCACGGTGCAGGCGGTGAAGTCGGTGGCGATGCCGATCACCCGGGACGGGTCCACGCCGCTGTCGGCGAGCGCCTTGGGCACGGCCTGACGCAGCACGTCGACGTAGTCCGACGGCACCTGCAGCGCCCAGTCCGGCGGCAGCGCCGCCCCCGTCGCGACCAGCTCGTCCTCCATCACGGCGTGGGCGTACGGCGTGACGGCGGTGCCCAGCTGGGCGCCGTCGGACACCCGGACGACGACGGCGCGCCCGCTGAGGGTGCCGTAGTCGACCCCGACGACGTAGGTCTCCTGGTCGGTACCCGTGGGTTGGTCGGTCATGGTGGCTGGTTCCTTCCGGTGCCGGTGATGGTGGGGTCGTGCTCGCGTCGTCCCGGCTAGCGCCGGCCGAGGCTCAGCGTGCGCTGGAGGACGACGAAGGCGAGCAGCAGGGCCCCGATGACGATGCGCGTCCACCAGGAGCTCAGGGTGCCCTCGAACGTGATGATGGTCTGGATCAGGCCGAGCTCGAGGACACCGAGCACCGAACCCAGGACGTACCCGCTGCCCCCGACGAGCAGCGTGCCACCGATGACGACCGCGGCGATGGCGTCCAGCTCGAGGCCGACACCCATCAGCGAGTAGCCCGAGCGGGAGGACGCGGCGAACAGGAACCCGCCGATCCCGGAGCAGGTGCCGCTGATGACGTAGACGGCGACCTTGGTCCGCGCGACGGCCAGGCCCATGAGCAGGGCCGAGCTCTCGCCGCCGCCGATGGCGTAGACCGTGCGCCCGAACCGGGTCAGGTGCAGGACGACCACGGCGACCGCGACCACCGCCAGCGCGATGATCACGCTCGGGGTGATGGCCCAGCCGTCCCCGAACGTGTACCGGGTGCCGGAGATCGAGACGATGGTCTCGTTCGTGATCGGGATGGCCGACAGGCTGATGACGTAGCAGAGACCGCGGGCCAGGAACATCGCCGCCAACGTCGCGATGAACGGCTGCACCTCGAAGTAGTGGACCATCACGCCGACCACGAGGCCGATGAACGAGCCGACGAGGACGACCAGCGGGATGACCACGAGGGCCGGCCAGCCGGCCTGGAACAGGTAGGCCGCGAGGATGCCCGACAGCGCGGCGACCGCCCCGACCGACAGGTCGATGCCGCCGGTCAGGATGACGAACGTCATGCCGACCGCGATGACGATGAGGAACGCGTTGTTGATGAACAGGTTCGACATGACCGCGCCGGACAGGAAGTTGTCGTAGCGCAGCCCGCCGATCAGCAGCATGGCGCCGAACACCAGCAGCGCGCCGGCCAGCGGGACGTAGCGGCGGTCGAGGCCGGGACGACGACGGAGGAACGCCGCTGCGGTCGGGCGCCTGCCGCCCCCGGCGCCGCCGTCGGCCGCGCCGGGACGGGTCCCGGGGGTGACGTGCTGGGTGACCATCAGGCCTTCACCTCGACTGCTGCGGGGGCGGGGGGACGGCGTCCGGGGTGGAGCCGGTCCCGCACCAGCGGCGCCTGCATGAGCACGACCGCGATGACGACGACGGCCTTGAACAGGGGGGTGACCGACGGCGGGACGCCGAGCACGGTGACGGTGATGGTGAGGGTCTGGATGACGAGGACCCCGACCAGCGTGCCGGACAGCGAGAACTTGCCGCCGGCCAGCGAGGTGCCGCCGATGACGACGGCCAGGATCGCGTCCAGCTCGATGAAGAGCCCGGCGTTGTTGGCGTCGGCCGCCATCGTGTTGGCGCTGATCATCAGGCCCGCGAGACCGGCGAAGGTGCCGGCGAGGGCGTAGACGAGCCAGATGATGCCGCGCGACCGCAGCCCCGCCAGGCGGCTGGCGGCCGGGTTGATGCCGACGGCCTCGATGAGCATGCCGAGCGCCGTCCGCCGGGTGAGCACCGCGACGACGACGAGGACGAGGACCGCGAACACCACCGACACGGGCAGCCCCAGCAGGTAGCCGGCGCCGATGTAGCGGTACGGCTCGCTGTTGAGGGTGGTGATCTGCCCGCCCGTGATCAGCATGGCCACCCCGCGACCGGCGGTCATCAGGACCAGCGTGGCGATGATGGGCTGGATCCCCACGACCGAGACCAGGAACCCGTTCCAGGTCCCCAGCACGAACGACAGCGCGACGGCGATGCTCACCCCCACCATGACGGTGACCGGCGAGGAGGGGTCGGGCGAGGACGCGATGAAGGACGTCGCCACCGCCCCGGAGATCGCCACGACCGCGCCGACGGACAGGTCGATGCCGCGGGTCGCGATCACCAGCGTCATGCCGAGCGCCACGAGCAGCAGCGGGGCGCCGTTGCGCAGGATGTCGATGCCCGCCCCGTACAGCTGGCCGTCCCGCACGGTGACCGCCAGGAAGCTGGGGGCACGCAGCGTGTTGGCCACCAGCAGGCCGACCAGGGCCGCGAGCGGCCAGAACAACCGGTGCCGGGTCAGGGCGACGACGGTGCTCATGCGGGCACCTCCGTCCCGGCGATCAGCTGGACCACGTCGTCGGCCGTGATGCCGTCGTTGGCGACCTCGGCCACCTTGCGCCGGTCACGCATGACGGTGATCCGGTGGCTGAGGCGGACGACCTCCTCCAGCTCGGCGGAGATGAAGACCACGGACATCCCTTCGGCGGCCAGGTTCGCGACCAGGCGCTGGATCTCGGCCTTGGCCCCGACGTCGATCCCGCGGGTCGGCTCGTCGAGGACCAGCAGGCGGGGCTCGGTCGCGAGCCAGCGGGCGAGCAGCACCTTCTGCTGGTTGCCGCCGGACAGGTTCTTGACCTGCGCCTCGGGGTCGGCCGGCCGGATGCCGAGGGCCTCGACGTAGCGGGCCACGACCTCGTCGGCCACCTTGCGGGGGATGCGCCGGGCCCACCCCCGTTCGGCCTGCATGGCCAGCACGATGTTCTCCCGGACGGTGAGGTCCCCGACGATGCCCTCCGTCTTGCGGCTCTCCGAGCTGAACGCGATGTCCTCGCCCAGGGCCACCCGGGGGGTGCGCAGCCGGACGGGGCGACCCTGCACGGTCGTGGTGCCGGAGTCGGGTCGGTCGGCGCCGGTCAGCAGGCGGGCCAGCTCGGTGCGGCCCGAGCCCAGCAGCCCGGCCAGGCCCACGATCTCGCCCGGGTGCACCTCGAGGTCGAACGGCTCCACCGAGCCCTTGCGACCGACCCCGACGGCGCGCAGGAACGGCTCGCCGCGGTCACGGACCTCGCTGCGCTTGGGCGCCTCCTGCAGCTGCTCGAGCACCTCCAGCGACGTGCCGATCATCTTGGACACCAGCTCCAGGCGGGGCAGCTCGGCCGTCCGGTACTCCCCGACCAGGCGGCCGTTGCGCAGGATGGTCATCCGGTCGCTGATCGCGTAGACCTGCTCGAGGAAGTGCGAGACGAACAGGATCGCGACGCCGCGGTCGCGCAGCGTGCGCATCACGGCGAACAGCTGCTGCACCTCGTCGGCGTCCAGGCTCGAGGTCGGCTCGTCGAGGACGAGAAGACGGGCGTCGACGACCATGGCCCGGGCGATGGCCACGAGCTGCTGCACCGCCAGGGAGTGCGACGACAGGGACGAGGCGGGGTCGATGTCCAGGTTGAGGGCCGCGAGGTGCTCCCTGGACCGGGCCCGGGTGGTGCGCCAGTCGACGAAGGGGCCGCGGCGGGCCTCGTGGCCGAGCATGATGTTCTCGGCCACCGACAGGTTCTCGCAGAGGTTGACCTCCTGGTAGACCGTGCTGATGCCGGCCGCCTGGGCCTGCGCCGGGGAGGTGAACACCTGCTCCTTCGTCCCGACGAGGATGGTCCCCGCGCTGAGACGGTTGACCCCGGTCAGCGCCTTGATCAGCGTCGACTTCCCGGCGCCGTTCTCGCCCATGAGCGCGTGCACCTCACCCGGGTGCAGCGTCAGGTCGACCTCCTGCAGGGCCTTGACCCCGGGGAACTCGACCGAGATGCCGCTCATCCGGACCACCGGTGCCCGGTCCGACGTCGTCGTCATGCCAGCCTTCTCTCGCCCGGTCGCGCCCCTGCCCGCCGGGGCGGAGGACGGGGGGTGGATCCCCCGGGGTGCGGCGGTGCATCACCGCACCCCGGGGTGACTCGGTGACCGGTCGGTGACCGGTCGGCCGGATCAGTACTGCCGGTCCGGGAGGGCCTCGATCGCGGCCTCCTGGTCGAACTCCTGGTCCTCGACGACGATCCGCTTCTCGACCTCCTCGCCGGCGACGACCGACTGGATGATCTCGGCCAGGTCCGGCCCGAGCAGCGGGTTGCACTCGACGATGAAGCTGATCTTGCCGTCGGCCAGCGCCTGCATCCCGTCACGCACCGCGTCGATGGTGACGATCTGGATGTCCTCGCCCGGCACCAGGCCGGCGGCCTCGATGGCCTCGATGGCCCCGAGGCCCATGTCGTCGTTGTGGGCGAAGAGGACGTCGATCTGGTCCTCGGACTGCAGGAAGCCCTCCATCACCTGGCGACCCTCGGCACGGGTGAAGTTGCCCGTCTGCGAGGCCGAGATGGTGACGTTGGGGTTGTCGGCGATCGCCGCCTCGAACCCCTCCTTGCGGTCGTTGGCCGGCGCCGAACCGGTCGTCCCCTGGAGCTCGACGACGTTGATGGGCTCGGTGCCGAGGTTCTCCGACACCCAGGCCCCGGCGCGCCGGCCCTCCTCGACGAAGTCCGAGCCGATGAAGGACACGTACAGGTCCTCGTCGGGGGTGTCGACCGCACGGTCGGTGAGGACGACCGGGATCTCGGCGGCCGCGGCCTCCTCGAGGACGGCGTCCCAGCCGGTCTCGACGACGGGCGAGAAGGCGATGACGTCGACGTCCTGCGCGATGTAGCTGCGGATGGCCTGGATCTGGTTCTCCTGCCGCTGCTGGGCGTCGGAGAAGCTGAGCTCGAAGCCGTTCTCCTCGGTCAGGGTCTCCTGGATCGAGGCGGTGTTGGCGGCGCGCCAGCCGCTCTCCGCGCCGACCTGCGAGAAGCCGACGGAGATGAGCTCGCCCTCCGCCGGGGCGTCACCGCCGCCCCCGGCCGCGGCGGAGCCGTCGTCGGTGGACCCGCCGCCGTCGCCGCACGCCGACAGGGCCAGCAACATGGCGCCGACCAGGGCACCCGTCCTGATGGTCCGCGGACCAGTGATGCGCTTCATGCACTCCTCCTCGAGATGCGTCCCGACCTCGGTGCCGGGGGACGGAACGGCTCTGGAGGACCCGGTCCGCGGTTGAGGTGATGTTAGCGTTAACACACATTCACTCGTCAAGACCCGACCCATGACGGACGGGTGTCGTCGAGCAGGGTCCGGCGCGACGTCCTCAGGTGCGGGCGGGCGGTGGGGCCGTGCTGGACCGCACCACCAGCACGGGGCGGATCAGCTCACGCGCGTGCACCTCGGGCTCGGCGCCGAGCGCGAGGAGCATCGAGGCCAGCGAACGCCGGCCGAGCTCGTCGAACGGCTGCCGCACCGTGGTCAGCGGAGGCATGAAGTGGGCCGCGCCCTGCACGTCGTCGACCCCCACCACCGACAGCTGCTCCGGCACCCGCACCCCGGCCTCCGCGCACGCGTGCAGCAGGCCCAGGGCCAGCTGGTCGTTCCCGGCGAACACCGCCGTCGGCCCGTCACCGCGCAGGACGGCCGCCGCGATGGCCCGCCCCTCCTCGTACCCCCGGTCGGCACCCCAGTCGCAGCGCAGCACCTCCGGGGCGGGCGCCCCGGCCTCGCGCAGGGTCTCGGCCCAGCCGACCTCCCGCTCGCGGGCGTCGAACCAGTCCGCCGGGCCGGCCAGGTGCGTGACCGTCCGGTGACCGAGGCCGAGCAGGTGCTCGGTGGCGAGGCGCGCGGCCAGGCGCTGGTCGACCGACACGCTGACGGTGGCGGCCCCGGGCGGGTGGGCGTCGGTGGTCTCGTGCGGCTCGCCGTCGGGCCGGGCGGAGATCATCACCACCGGCAGCGGCGCCCGGAACGCGTCCACGGCCTCGGCCACGGCGTCCTGCGGGGCGATGACGACGATGCCCTCGACCCCCTGGCTCATGAAGTGCTCGAGCACCCCGTCCATGGTGTCGGGGTCGAACTGGCGCAGCGTGGCCACGCTGACGAAGAACCCGGCCTGCCGGGCCGCCTCCTCCAGCGCCACCAGGGTGCTGATGGGCCCGTACAGCGCGGACCCCGTCGTGAGCACGCCGATCGTGCCGGTGCGGCGGGTGACCAGGGCCCGGGCGGCGCTGTTGCGCCGGTACCCGAGCTCGCGCACCGCGTCCAGGACCCGCTGCCGCGTCTCGGGCCGGACGCTGGGGTGGGAGTTGAGCACCCGGGAGACGGTCTGGTGGGAGACGCTCGCCACCACGGCCACGTCGGCCATCGACGGCGGGCGACGGGCCAGGTCCACCGGTCGAGGCTACTGGAACCCGACCCGCCGGCCTCCGGGATACCGTCGCCGCCATGACTGACGCGACGCTGCGGTTCGGCCTCTTCGTCCCCCAGGGCTGGCGCCTCGACCTGGTCGGGATCGACCCGGCGCAGCAGTGGGACGCCATGCGCGCCCTGGCCCTGCGCGCCGACTCCGGCCCGTGGGAGTCGCTGTGGGTCTACGACCACTTCCACACCGTGCCGGAGCCGACGCAGGAGGCCACCCACGAGGCCTGGACCCTGATGTCGGCGTTCGCGGCCGTCACCGACCGGGTGCGGCTGGGGCAGATGTGCTCGTGCATGGGCTACCGCAACCCCGCCTACCTGGCCAAGGTCGCCGCGACGATCGACGTGATCTCGGGCGGGCGGGTCGAGATGGGCATCGGCGCCGGTTGGTACGAGCACGAGTGGCGCGCCTACGGCTACGGGTTCCCCGGCGCGGGCGAGCGCCTCGCGATGCTGCGCGAGGGTGTCGAGATCATGCGCCAGCTGTGGACCGAGGGCACGTCCACCTACGCGGGTGAGCACTACCGCACCGACGGCGCGCTGTGCCGGCCGCTGCCGCTGCAGGAGGGCGGGATCCCGCTGTGGGTCGCCGGCGGCGGGGAGAGGAAGACCCTGCGGATCGCGGCCGAGCACGCGCAGTACACCAACTTCGACGGGACGCTCGAGGGCTTCACGCACAAGTCCGAGGTGCTCGCGGGCCACTGCCGGGACCTGGGCCGGGACTTCGGGAGCATCACGCGCAGCGCCAACTACAACGTCGTCATCGGCCGGGACGAGACCGAGGTGGCCGACCGCCTGGCGCAGCGACGCTCGCGGCTGCAGGGCCTCGTCCCGCCGGAGGCCCTGGAACGAGAGGTGGCCTCGAACGCACCCGACCTGCCGGCGGTGGGCACGCCGGAGCAGGTGGTGGAGAAGCTGCGCCCGCTCGTGGCGGCCGGCATGACGTACCCGATCCTCTACTTCCCCGAGGCGGCGTACGACACGAGCGGGATCGAGCTGTTCGAGCGCGAGGTCGTCCCCGCCCTCCGCGACTGAGCCCGAACTGGACAAACCGGGTCGAGTCGTCACGGTTCAACCGCCGCTCGGGTGAGTTGTGTAACGATCCGGTATCGACTGACCGATCGTTCGTGAAGTCCCGATAGAACTCCGTCCAGTGGCCCGCTCGGGGGTCGCCCGTCGGCGGAGGACCCATGCAGCTCAGCCCGTCCCACCAACGTCAGGCCCGTCGAGGGGCGGCCGTGGTCGCCGCCGCGCTGTCCACCGTGCTGCTGGCCACCCTCGCCGCCCCGGCCAACGCCCAGGGCACCGAGGTCGAGACCCCGGTGCTCACCGTCGCCGACGGGGTCACGCAGCCGGTCTTCGGCTACGACGACGCCATCCGCGAGAAGGTGTTCGTCACCTCCGACGTCGACAGCGACTCCGACGGCGTCCTCGACGTCGTGGCCTTCGACATCATGCGCCCGGCCGCGACCGAGGACGGGCACCTGGCGCCGGTCATCATGGACGCCAGCCCGTACTACGCCACCGTCGGCCGCGGCAACGAGGCCGAGCGGAAGGTCGACAGCGACGGTGACGGGCTGCTGGACCAGTGGCCGCTGTACTACGACAACTACTTCGTCCCCCGCGGCTACGCCGTGATGCTGCTGGACATGATCGGCACCGGCAGCAGCACCGGCTGCCCCACCACGGGCGGGGTCGCCGACAACGTGTCGGCGGTCGCGGCCATCGACTGGCTGAACGGGCGCCGACCCGGCCGGGACGCCGACGGCAACGCCGTCGTCGCCGACTGGCACAACGGCAGCACCGGCATGATCGGCAAGTCCTACGACGGCACGCTGGCCAACGCCGCGGCCGCCACGGGCGTCGAGGGCCTGGAGACGGTCGTCCCGATCTCGGCCATCTCGAACTGGTACCTGTACTCGCGCAGCAACGGCATCCGGTTCAACACCAACTACCCGGGCAGCCTGTCCAACACCGTCACCACACCCTCGCGACGGGCCTACTGCGCGCCCGTCCGCACCTGGCTCAACGAGAACGACGGCGACGAGTCGGGGGACTACACCCCGTTCTGGCACGAGCGGAACTACCTGCCCGACGCCGACAAGGTCACGGCCAGCGTCTTCGTCGTCCACGGCATCAACGACTGGAACGTCAAGACCGACCACCTGATCCAGTGGTGGGACCTGCTGGCCGAGAACGACGTCGAGCGCAAGCTGTGGCTGACCGGTACCGGGCACATCGACCCGTTCGACTTCCGCCGCGAGGAGTGGGTCGACACCCTGCACCGCTGGTTCGACCACGAGCTGTTCGACATCGACAACGGCATCATGGACGAGCCGATGGTCGACATCGAGCGCAACCCCGACGAGTGGGAGACCCACCCGACCTGGCCGCTGGCCGACGCCGCCCCGGTCGACGTGTTCCTCAGGCCCGGCGCCGACAACGGCACCGGCTCGCTCGGCACCACCCCCGGCCGCGGTGCCGCGTGGTCCACCTTCACCGACCGCCCGAGCACGTCGCGCAACCAGGCCATCGCCCCGCCCGCGGCGGCCGAGCCCAACCGGCTCGTCTACCGCTCCGCGCCGCTGACCGCACCGCTCCACATCTCGGGCAGCCCGTACGTCACGCTGCAGGCCAAGGTGAACGACGTCGACACCAACTTCGCGGCGGTCCTCGTCGACTACGGCACCCGGGAGCGGTTCAGCACCTCCGGCGACGGCATCCGCACCCTGGGCGCCGACTCGGAGACGTGCTGGGGCCTGTCGAGCGCGGCGGACGACGCCTGCTACCGCGAGACCGAGAAGACCCTGGCCAGCAACCCGCAGGAGATGGTCACCCAGGGCATCCAGGACGCCCTGAACCTGGACAGCATCACCGAGGCCACCCCGCTCGTCCCCGGCGCCGAGAACCGGTTCGACTTCGAGCTGCTGCCCGAGGACTACGTGTTCGAGACCGGTCACCGGATCGGGGTCGTCCTGCTCGGCTCCTACAGCGGGTACTCGAGCGTCGCGGACCAGAACCGGGCCGAGATCTCGATCGGCGCCCCGCGCAGCAGCATCACGCTGCCCGTGGTCGGGGGCCGGGCTGCCGCCCGCGCCGCCGGCCTCCGCTGACCCTCCCCCCGAGGCGTCGCTCCCCTCGACGCCGCCCCTGCCGCCGGCCGGGCCCGCACGGGCCCGGCCGGTCACCAACCCACGGCCTGCCCCGGTGGATCGCGTCCACCCACCGGGGCAGGCCGTGCCTGCGCGGTGGCTCAGGCCTGCGGCAGGTCGACCCGGTCGGTGCGGGTGTAGACGGTGAACCGGCCCCCGCGGCTGAACCCCACCAGCGTCATGCCGGCGTCGTCGGCCAGCTCGACGGCCAGCGAGGACGGCGCGGACACCGCCAGCAGGGCCGGGATGCCCGCCAGCCGCGCCTTCTGCACCAGCTCGAAGGAGGCCCGGCCGCTGACCTGGAGGACGTGGCCGACCATCGGCACCCGCCCCTCCCGCAGCGCCCAGCCGACGACCTTGTCGACCGCGTTGTGCCGACCGACGTCCTCGCGGACGACGACGAGCTCGCCGTCGGGGTCCACGAGACCGGCCGCGTGCAGCCCCCCGGTGGAGTCGAAGGCGGCCTGACGTCCGCGCAGCCGGTCGGGCAGACCGGCGATCAGGGCGGGGTCCAGGCGACGAGGGTCGACGGACACGTCGAAGCGGGCGACCTTGTCGACGGCCTCCAACGACGCGCTGCCGCACACCCCGCACGCGGACGAGGTGTACACGTGGCGCTCCAGCGACGGGTCGGGCGGCGGCACGTGAGGCGCCAGCACCACGTCGACGGCGGCGTCGAGCGAGCGGACGGTGACGACGTCCTCCGCGGCGCCGATGACGCCCTCGCCGACCAGGAACCCCAGGGCCAGGTCGATGTCGTGGCCGGGGGTGCGCATCGTGACGGTGAACGGCTTGCCGGACAGCCGCACCTCCAGGGGCTCCTCGACGGCGAGGGAGTCGGGGCGCTGGGTCGTCACGCCCGTGGTGGTGTCGTGGCGCAGCACTCGGCGTCGGCTCGTCATGGGCACCCGGGAAGTATGCGGTCCCGATGTGTGGGTACCCATACCGCGGGACCCCGGCGTGCACGGATGACCGTTCGTCGCTCCTGGGGTACCGCTCGTCGCAACACCCCGCCGAGGAGGAACCAGAAATTGCTTGCTCGTTGAACAACTTGTACACAGTTCTGTCACCCTCGCCGGGTGACTCCGTACCTGTCAGCCCCCTCCCGAGGAGCAACGATGCTCGCAGTTCTCGACCGTGAGCGGACCGTCGCCGGTCCCGGGTTCAACCGGTGGCTCGTGCCGCCGGCGGCCCTCGCCGTCCACCTGTCGATCGGCCAGGTCTACGCGTTCAGCGTGTTCAACGCCCCGCTGGAGACCCGGTTCGGCGTCGAGGCCACCCCGATCGCCGTGATCTTCTCGATCGCCATCGTCATGCTCGGCCTGTCGGCCGCGTTCGGCGGGACCTGGGTGGAGCGCAACGGCCCCCGCAAGGCGATGGCCCTGTCGGCCGCCTGCTGGAGCGTCGGGTTCCTCGTCGCCGCCGTCGGCATCGCCACCGGCCAGCTCTGGCTGGTCTACCTGGGCTACGGCTTCCTGGGCGGCATCGGTCTGGGCATCGGCTACATCTCGCCGGTCTCCACGCTCATCAAGTGGTTCCCGGACCGCCCGGGCCTGGCCACCGGTCTGGCGATCATGGGCTTCGGCGGCGGTGCCCTCGTGGCGTCCCCGCTGAGCAACCGGTTGCTCGGGGTGTTCGCCGAGAACCCGGAGGACGCCCTGGTCTCGGTCTTCGTCGTCCTGGGCGTCACCTACGCCGTCCTGATGAGCCTCGGCGCCTACGTCGTCCGCGTCCCGGCGCCGGGCTGGAAGCCCGAGGGCTGGACCCCGCCGGCGGCCTCGGGCGCCAGCTCCATGAAGACCACGGCCAACGTCAGCGCGAAGAACGCCATCCGGACCCCGCAGTTCTACCTGCTGTGGGTCGTCCTGTTCTGCAACGTCACCGCCGGCATCGGCATCCTCGCCCAGGCCTCGCCCATGATCCAGTCGTTCTTCGGCTCGGTCGGACCGGCCGAGGCCGCCGGCTACGTCGGGCTGCTCAGCCTGGCCAACATGGCCGGGCGCATCGTCTGGTCGTCGACCTCCGACGTCATCGGCCGCAAGAACACGTACATCATGTACCTGGGCGTCGGCGCGGTCCTGTACCTGCTGGTGACCCTGTTCGGGACGCTGTCGCTGCCGGTGTTCGTGCTGCTCACCGTGGTCATCCTCAGCTTCTACGGCGGCGGCTTCGCCACCATCCCCGCGTACCTCAAGGACATGTTCGGCGGTTACCAGGTCGGTGCCATCCACGGCCGGCTGCTCACCGCCTGGTCCGCCGCCGGCATCGCCGGCCCGATCATCGTCAGCTCGATCATCGACCTGCAGACGCGTCGCGGCGCCGAGGGCGCGGACCTGTACACGCTGTCGCTGGCCATCATGGTCGGCGTCCTGGTCGTCGGGTTCGCCGCCAACCTGCTCGTGCGTCCGGTGTCCAGCCGCTTCCACGAGCCGTCCACCGCCGCCGAGCCCGCCCTCGCGGGCGAGCGCTGAGCCACAGGAGACCCGCATGAACGACGACACCACCATCGCGACCTCGTCGCGGCAGCACTCCAGCACGTCCGAGGCCGCCGAGCGGACCGCCGCCATCGCCCTCTGGGTGCTGGTCGGCGCGGCCCTGCTCTACGGCGTCGGCGAGACCTCGATCCGCGTCGCAGCCCTGTTCGGCTGACCACGCACTCGAGGCACGGACCCGTTCGGCACACCCAGCACCGACCAGAGGAGAGCCCGTGGCCACCAAGGCCCCCCGCGAGGACTTCGACGACAGCGACCTGACCGTCGAGGAGCGCAAGGACTACGCCGGCGGTGTGCCTGCGGTCGCCAAGTCGCTGCAGCTGTCGTGGCAGCAGATGGGCACCGTCCGCACCGGGCGGACCCTGCTGCGACTGAACCAGAAGCACGGCTTCGACTGCCCGGGCTGCGCGTGGCCGGACCCCAAGGACCGCTCGCCCGCGGAGTTCTGCGAGAACGGCGCCAAGGCCGTCGCCGAGGAGGCGACGCTGCGCCGGGTGACGCCGGAGTTCTTCGCCGAGCACTCGCTGGCCGACCTCGAGGACAAGACCGACTGGTGGCTCGGCCAGCAGGGCCGCATCACGCACCCGGTGGTGAAGCGCGAGGGAGCGACACACTACGAGCCCATCGGCTGGGACGAGGCGTTCGACCTCGTGGCCGAGCACCTCAAGGGCCTGGGCTCCCCCGACGAGGCCGTGTTCTACACCTCGGGCCGCACGTCCAACGAGGCCGCGTTCCTCTACCAGCTGCTGGTCCGCGGCTACGGCACCAACAACCTGCCCGACTGCTCCAACATGTGCCACGAGTCCTCCGGCTCCGCGCTCGGCGAGACGATCGGCGTCGGCAAGGGCTCGGTCATGCTCGAGGACATCCACCACTCCGACCTGATCGTCGTCGCGGGCCAGAACCCGGGCACCAACCACCCGCGCATGCTGACGGCGCTGGAGAAGGCCAAGAAGAACGGCGCGGTGATCGTCACGGTCAACCCGCTGCCCGAGGCCGGCCTGCTGAAGTTCAAGAACCCCCAGAAGCCGGTCAGCCTGCTGGCCGGGACCGAGCTCGCCGACGACTTCGTCCAGGTCCGCGTCGGCGGCGACATGGCGCTGTTCCAGGCCGTCGGCCGGCTCCTGCTCGACAAGGAGCGCGAGAACCCCGGCAGCGTCGTCGACCGCTCCTTCGTCGAGGCCCACACGGCCGGGTACGAGGAGTACGCGGCGCAGCTGTCCGAGCTGGACTGGGACGACGTGCTGAAGGCGACCGGCCTCAGCCGGGAGGTCATCCAGGGCCTGGCCGACCGGTTCGCCGCGTCCAAGAGCACCGTCGTGTGCTGGGCGATGGGCCTGACCCAGCACAAGCACTCCGTGAAGACGCTCCGCGAGATCGTCAACCTGCTGCTGATCCAGGGCAACATCGGCCGTCCGGGCTCGGGCGTCTGCCCCGTCCGCGGGCACAGCAACGTCCAGGGCGACCGCACCATGGGCATCTTCGAGCGCATGCCGAGCTCGTTCCACGACGCGCTCGACAAGGAGTTCGCGTTCGAGTCCCCGCGCGAGCACGGCCTGGACACGGTCGCGGCCATCGAGGCGATGCGCGACGGCAAGGCCCGGTTCTTCATGGGCATGGGCGGCAACTTCGTCCGGGCGACGCCGGACACCGACGTCACCGAGGCCGCCCTGCGCGGCTGCGAGCTCACCGTGCAGGTGTCGACCAAGCTGAACCGCTCGCACGTGGTCACCGGAGGCACCGCCCTCATCTTCCCGACCAAGGGCCGCACCGAGGTCGACGTGCAGCGTTCCGGCGAGCAGGTCGTCACCGTCGAGGACTCGATGAGCGCCGTGCACGCCACCCGCGGTCGCCTCAAGCCCGCCTCGGAGCACCTGCTGTCCGAGGTCGCGATCGTCTGCCGGCTGGCCCGGCGGGTCCTCGGTGGTCGGCTGGACGCGGACTGGCAGGCGTTCGAGGACGACTACCGGACCATCCGGGCGCGCATCGAGCGCGTGGTGTCCGGCTTCGACGACTACGAGGCCAAGATCGCCCAGCCCGGTGGGTTCGTCCTGCCGCACGCCGCGCGTGAGCGTCGCTGGAACACCAAGACCGGCAAGGCCATGTTCACGGCCAACGAGCTCGAGTACCCGCACGTGCCGGCCGGTCGTCTGCTGCTGCAGACCCTGCGCAGCCACGACCAGTTCAACACCACCATCTACGGCCTGGACGACCGCTACCGCGGCATCACCGACGGTCGCCGCGTCGTGTTCGTCAACCCGGACGACATCCGCGAGCTGGGTCTGGTGGACGGCCAGCACGTCGACATCGTCAGCGAGTTCACCGACCACGACCGGGTCGCCGAGAACTTCCGCGTCGTGGCCTACTCCACGGCCCGGGGCTGCGCGGCGGCGTACTACCCGGAGACCAACGTGCTGGTGCCGCTGGGCCACAAGGCCGACATCAGCGGGACCCCGGCGAGCAAGTCGCTCGTCATCCGGCTGGTCGGCCGGACCGACGCGCCGGTGCCGGTGGCGCGCTGAGCTCCCGGCAGGCAGCTGACGCCCCGGCCGGCCCCGGCGGGTCGGCCGGACCGACGCGCCGGTGCCGGGGGCGCGCTGAGCTCCCGGCAGGCAGCTGCCGCCCCGGCCGGCCCCGGCGGGTCGGCCGGACCGACGCGCCGGTGCCGGGGGCGCGCTGAGCTCCTGGCAGGCAGCGGACGCCCCGGCCGGCCCCGACGGGTCGGCCGGGGCGGCCGGGTGGACCAGGGCGGTCGGTAGGGTCGGTCCCGTGCCGACGGGCGGACGGGACCACGGCCCCGGGGCCTCGGTCGAGCAGGCCCGCGACCGGGCGCGCCGGCTGGGCGCGTCGCGGCTGTTGCCGGCGACCGAGTCCTCCGTCGCGGCCGCGCCCGGGTCCGTCCTGGCCGAGCCGCTGCTGGCCCGCTCCGACGTCCCGGCCGCGGACGCGTCCGCCATGGACGGGTTCGCGGTGGCAGGACCCGGTCCGTGGCGAGTGCGCGGCCGCGTGCTGGCCGGTGGCGTCCCCGCCGCCCCGGTCGCCGCCGGGGACGCCGTCGAGGTGGCCACCGGCGCCCTCGTCCCCCTCGGCACCGAGCGCGTGCTGCCCGTCGAGGTGGTCGAGACCGCCGCGGGTGTCCTACGGCTGGTGGAGGAGGCGCCCGGGCGCCGTCATGTCCGCCCCCGCGGTGAGGAGTGCTCGGCCGGTGAGGTGCTGCTCGAGGCCGGACGGCTGGTCACCGCGTCGGTGGCGGGCCTGGCCGCGAGCACGGGCACCGACTCCCTGCTGGTGCGCCGCCCCCCGCAGGTCCGCGCCCTGGTGACCGGCGACGAGATCCTCACCTCTGGGCTGCCGGTGCCCGGCCAGGTCCGCGACGCCGTGGGGCCGCTGCTGCCCGACGCGGTACGTGTCCTCGGTGGTCGTCTCGGCGGCCTGGACCGCTGCGGGGACGGTGCGGGCGAGCTGGACGCCGCCCTGGACGGCATGCTCCGCAGCGACGCCGACGTGCTGCTCACCTGCGGGATGGCCGGGTCCGGCCCCGCCGACCGGTTGCGGCCGTGGCTGGCGCAGGTCGGGGCACGGCTGGTGGTCGACGGGGTCGCGGTGAGGCCCGGGCACCCGCAGGTGCTGGCCGAGCTGCCCGACGGCCGCCCGCTCGTCGGGCTGCCCGGCAACCCGTTGGCCGCGGTCGCGGCCCTGCTGGTCCTGCTGCGTCCGCTGCTCGCCGGGATGACGGGCACGGCCGAGCTCCAGCCGGCCCGGGCGCTGCTGGTCGGCTGGGAGCAGCGCGGCCGCCCCGTCAGCTCGCTGGTGCCCGTGCGCCACACGGGGGCCGGCCAGGTCGAGCCGTCCGGCCCGGCCGGCCCGGCGCAGCTGCGCGGCCTGGCCGCCGCCGACGCCGTCGCCCTCGTGCCGGCCGCCTGGGACCCGTCGACCCCCGTCGAGCTCCTCCCCCGCCCCTGACGGTCTGCTCCGCGGGTGGGCTCGCCTGGCGGGCTTGACCGAGCACCGGCGCGGCCCCGGACAATGCCTGATGCGCTGGCCGACCCTGGGGCTGCTCGCCGGCATCGGTGGGCTGACCGGCTACCTCCTCCTCGGTGGCCCCCGGTTGTCCGCGGACGTGAAGGCGGTCATCGATCGGGTCGTCCGCAGCGGGGACGTGAGCGGGGTCGTGACCGGGGACACCGGGTTCGCCACCTCAGGACAGGTGCGGATCTGGTACGAGAGCATCCCGCCACCCGGACAGGAACGAGGCGTGGTGCTGCTCAGCTCCGCGATGGCCGGGGACGCCCTCTTCTGGCCACCGCCGTTCATCCGAGCCCTGAGCGGCGCGGGGTACCGGGTGATCCGCTACGACCACCGCGGCACGGGAGCCTCGGACTGGATGGCCGACTGGGACCGGGCGGCCCCGTACTCCCTGCTCGACATGGCCGGTGACGCGGTGGCCGTCCTCGACGCGTCGTCGGTGGACCGAGCCCACCTCGTGGGTCTCTCGCTCGGAGGCTTCGTGGCCCAGGAGGTCGCCATCGCCCACCCGGACCGGGTGGCCTCCCTGACCCTGCTGTCCACGGCAGCAGACCCGACCGACGCCACCTTGCCGGGGCCCCGGACCAGCTTCCTGCTCTCCTCCGGCCTGCGCGGGCTGCCGCTCCTGCGGTACTGGGTCCTGGGCGGTGAGGTGAACCGGATCAGGGGGCTCGTCGCCAAGACCATGATCGCCGGTGTGGCGGCGAGCGATCTGGGCGAGGTGGGCGAGCTCGCCCGTACCGCCCTCTACGTCCTGCGCCGGCGACGAGGCATCAACCTCAAGGCCCTCCGGCAGCACCAGACCGCCGTGGCGGTCACACGCTCCCGCTACGACCTGCTCCCGCAGGTCACCTCGCCCACGCTGGTCGTGCACGGCACCGACGACCCGGTGCTCCCCCTGGCCCACGCCGAGAAGCTCGCGCAGCTGCTCCCTCACGCCCGTCACCTGTGGCTCGACGGGGTGGGTCACCAGTTCCCCTACCCCGACCCGGTCACCGTCCACGCGATCACCGCGCACATGGACCTGATCGACACCGACGGCTCCGGCGGTCCGGGCTGACGGATGGGGGCACGCGCCCCTGGAGGCCTCCGGCCCTGGCGGCGCGCGGCTAGGGGATGACGACGACGGACATCCGGCCGGTGCCGTAACGGGCGATGTCGATGCTGATGTCGTCGCGGGGGGCGGAGCGGACGGCGAGGTCGCGGACGTCGGGGCGCAGCGTCTCACCGGGGGCGAAGGTGGCGTAGAGCTTGAGGTGCGGGGCGCGCACCTGGTTGAACAACGACGCCATGATGTTGAGCACCTCGGTGCAGTTCTCCAGCAGGGTCACCGGCAGGCTGCCCTCGTCGACGGCGTCCTGGGCGCCGCCGGGCGGGACGAGGCCGAGGGCCGCACCGGTGTACGCGGCCAGCCGCAGGTCGAAGGCGATGACGGCGCGGTTCTTCAGCTCGGCGTCGACGTACAGCCCGACGACGGAGCCGGAGTCGCCGCCGACGGCGACCGGATCGGCCCCGGACGCCACCTCGATGTCCTTGCCGGTCAGGTCGCCCAGCAGGTCACGGACCCCCTTGAGCGTGGGCACGGGGACGACCAGCGGGGTGATGGTGAAGGCCATGGGGAGCTCCTGGTCCTGCTCAGCCCAGGATGGGGCTGAGCGTGTCGGCGAACGTGTCGGCGTTGAACGGCTTGGCGATGAGGAACAGCGCGCCGGCCCCGGAGGCCCGCTCGCGCATCTCCGGCGAGCCCTCCGAGGTGACGAACCCGAACGGGGTGTCGTCGCCGCGGGCGCGCAGGTGGGTGAGGAAGTCGATGCCCGTCATCTCGGGCATGTTCCAGTCCGACAGGACGATGTCGGGACGCTCCTGCTGCACCACGTCGAGGCCCTCCGCGCCGTTGGCGGCCTCGACGACGTCGACGCCCTCGAAACCCGCCTGGCGCAGGGTGCGGACCACGATCTGCCGCATGACGCGCGAGTCGTCCACGACGAGGACCTTCATGACGTGCCTCCGGGAGCTCGGTCGAGCGTGACGAGCAGGGTGTGCTCGCCCCACAGCAGGGTGGCCGACGCGACGGCGTCGTAGGGGTCGGTGGGGGCGACGGTGACCGACGGCAGCCCCAGGTGGTGCTCGCCGGCCAGCATCGCCTTGACGTTGCCGCCGATCATGTTGGCGATCTCGCCGGTGGCGTCGTGCACGTCGGCCTCGGCCACGGCCGAGGGGTCGATGTCGAACATGCGGGCGGCGGCAGCCGACGCGGCCGGCGCGGGCAGCGCCACGTTGACCCGGCCCGCCTGGGGACCGTGGATGGCGATGGTGCCCACGACCACCCCTTCCGCACCGGTCTGCAGCGGGGCGCCGTACAGGTCGACCAGGGGCAGCTCGGCGTCCACGAAGGACTCCCAGACGGCCTGCGTGAGCTCGGCCAGGACCTCGCCGTCGACGCTCATGCGTCGACCTCGGCGGGCACCTGGGCGGGGACCAGGCCCAGGTAGCGGAGCTTGTCGGCCATGGCGTCGGCGGTGAACGGCTTGATGAGGTACTCGTGGGCCCCGGCGGCCAGGGCGCGCACGATCTGACCGTGCTCGCTCTCGGTCGTGACCATCATCAGGGTCACGTCGCGCCAGCGGCGGTCGGCGCGGATGGCCGAGACCAGCTGCAGGCCGTCCATCACCGGCATGTTCCAGTCGATGCAGGCCAGCGCCGGTACGTCCCCCGCCGCGGTGAGCTGCTCGAGCTCGGCGAGGGCCGTGGCGCCGTTGTCGGCCTCCACGGTGCGGAAGTGCAGGTTGGTGAGGATCCCGGCGACGATGCGACGCATCGCCCGGGAGTCGTCCACGACAAGGGCGTGCATCAGCGACCTCCGAGGCTGTGGGTGTTCGGGTGGGGGCGCGGCGCGAACGAGGTGCTCGTCCGCGCTGGGGTGGGCAGAGGGGGCGGTGGGTCCGCGGCGCCCCGGGGGTACGGCCGCAGCGGGGGGACACCGACCGACGGGCGCACCGCGGGGGTCGACCCGGTGGCGACACCGGCCTGAGGACGCGGGACGGCCACGGGGGTCGCCCCCTCGGGCCGCAGCACCGACGTGCCGGCGGCCTGCTCGCGGAACCAGCCGACGTCCATGCCGAGGGCGGTCTCGGCGGCCCCCAGGAACAGGAACCCGTCGGGGCGCGTCACACCCCGCGTCCGGCGCAGGATGTCGGTCTTGGTGGCCGCGTCGAAGTAGATGAGGACGTTGCGCAGCATGACGACGTCGAACCGGCCCAGGTCGGTGAAGGGCAGCGCGAGGTTGCCCTCCCGGAACCTGGTCATGGCCCTCAGCTGCGGCGACACCTGCCAGTGCGAACCGTCGCGGACGAACCAGCGCACCAGGTGCGGGGCCGGCATGCCGCGGTTGACCTCCAGCTGGGAGTACCGTCCGGCCCGGGCGCGCTCGACCATCGCCGGGGACAGGTCGGTGCCGACGATCTCGACCGTCCAGCCCGCGGGCAGGACCTCAGTGCAGATCATGGCGATCGAGTACGCCTCCTGACCGGAGGAGCAGGCCGCCGACCAGATCCGGAGCCGGCGCTCGGCGGACCGCTCGCGGACCAGGGCCGGCAGGACCACGGTCCGGAGCGCCTCGAACGGGCCGTTGTCCCGGAACCACGACGTCTCGTTGGTGGTCATCGCGTCGACGATCAGCCCGGTGACGTGACGGTCGCCGGCGCGGGCCCGGGCGACGAGCTCGCCCACGCTGCTGTACCCGCCGCTGCGCACCAGGGGCGCGAGCCGGGTGTCGAGCAGGTACTGCTTGGACTCGTCGAGGACGATCGCGGACCGTCTCCGGACGAGGTCGCGCAGCCAGACGGCGTCGGCCGCGGTCATGGCGACGGGGCGGGACGGAGCGGCTCCGGCGGTGGTGCGCGGTTCAGGCACGGGACTCTCCGGTCGTGGGCACGGCAGCGGTGGGTACAGGGGTTGTGAGGGTCGTGACCCGCGCCGGGGGGGTCACGGCGTGGGCGAGCGCGGGCCCGACGGCAGGCAACGGCATGACGGCGCCGGCCAGACCGGCCCCGACCAGGCTCCCCGGCATGCCCCAGACGACGGACGTCGCCTCGTCCTGGGCCCAGAGGGTCGCGCCGGCGGCGGCCAGGTCGGCCGCGCCCGCGGTCCCGTCGGAGCCCATCCCGGTGAGGACGACGGCGAGCACGGTGCCGCCGACGGAGTGGGCGACGGAGCGGAACAGCACGTCGACGGAGGGGCGGCAGAAGTTCTCGGCGGGCGCGTCGGACAACCGCCCGACGAGCCGCCCGTGCTCGCGGACGACCTCCAGGTGCCGGCCACCGCGGGCGATGACGACCGTCCCCGCCTGCAGCGGCTCACCGTCCTCGGCGTGCCGGACCCGGACCGCGCAGGTGCGGTCGAGCCGTTCCGACAGCAGCTGGGTGAACTCCGCGGGCATGTGCTGCACCACCACCACCGGCACCGTGAGTGTCGCGGGCAGGGCCCCGAGCACCCGGGCGAGCGCCTCGGGGCCACCGGTGGACGAGCCGATCGCGAGCAGCGTGGGCCGCCGCGGGATGAGGGGCGTGCGCACGTTCGCCAGCCAGCGGTTGGCCCCGGTGGCCTGGGCGGGCACCGCGGTGCGGGCCGCGGCGGCGGCGCGGGCCGCCGCGAGGGCGCTGCGGGGCACGGCGGGCGGGCGGACCGGTCGGCCGGCCAGGGCGCGCACCTTGGGGATGAGCTCCGCGCGGACGGCCTCCAGGCCGTTGCCGACGGCCGAGGCCTGACCCGGCTTGGTGACGTAGTCCGTGGCCCCCGCGTCGAGGGCCTCGAACGTGGCTCGGGCCCCCCGCTCGGTCAAGGTCGAGAACATGATGATCGGGGTGCGGCGGTCGGTCGTGCGGATCTCGCGGACGGCGTCGATGCCGTTCATCACGGGCATCTCGATGTCCATGACGACGACGTCCGGCTTGAGGCGTCGGACCGCGTCCACCCCGAGCCGACCGTTGCTGCTGGTGGCGACGACCTCGATCTCGGGGTCGGACTGCAGCACGTCGGACAAGAGCCGGCGGACGACGACGGAGTCGTCGACCGACACGACCCTGATCCTGGGTCGGCCTTGAGCCACCGCGGTCCTCCACCTGCCTGACCGGCCGCACGGGCCGCTAGGTGATCAGATCGGCAGGTCGGGGCCGGAGTTGAGGGCCGTGCCGCCCAGACCCTCCAGCAGGTCGGCCGTGAGCACCGTCCAGCTGTCGGCCGCGAGGACGTCGGCGACGACGTGGGCCTGCACGGCGGCGCTGCAGGTGTTCCACACCCCGGACAGGCAGGTCGCGGCGTCCACCCCCGCCACGTCCAGGCAGCGCAGCAGGTCCAGCTGGGCGGCGGCGGCCAGCCGGGTCCGACCGGTCGTCTCGACCGCCCACGCGGCCTCGTGCATGTGCTGGGCCCAGACGTGCGGCGCCGGCCCGTGGGCCGGCAGCAGGTCCAGCGGGTCCGGCACGCCCGCGATGCGCTGGAGCAGCTCGGCCGTCCGACGCATCACCGGTGACTGCCCCGGCAGGGCCCGGCCCGGGGCCGGCGCGGGGGGCAGCGCGGGCAGCAGGTCGGCCCCGGGGTCCAGGCGCTGCGACAGGGCGCGGGCCAGCACGGGTGCGGCGGGGTCGTCGCGGTGCCGGACCACGGCGGCGAGGACGGCGTCCGCCAGCACCTGGCCCCGCTCCACCTGCAGGGCGTCGACCAGCCGCAGCGACGGCTCGGACGAGGACGCGCCCTGCGGCGACACGCCCTCCGGCGACAGGCCCCCGGGCAGCCCCGCGGCCAGGGTCATCAGGTCGCCCACCGTCCCGAACGACACCGCGCCCAGCCGGCGCAGCATCCGGCGCAGGGTGCGGGTCAGCTCGTCGGGGTCCTCCTCGGGCTCCTCACCGGTGGTGAGGTCGACCACGGTGGGTCCCTGCGGCCCGGCCAGGGTGAGCGCCCGCACCCTGGCCACGGCCAGGTCGGCGGGACCCCGGACCGGCGGGGAGGACGGGTCGGCGCCGGCCGGCGACAGCAGGCCTCGCAGCAGCACGCCCGCGACCTCGACGCCGCCCGGGGTGCGGACGAGGTCGAGGCCGAGGGCGCTGGCGTTGGTCAGGCTGTAGACCACCCGGTCATCGTGACGGGCCAGGTCCTGGGAGGCACTGCCCGGCGGCGCGGTTCACGCCACCGGGTCAGCGCGGTCCCGGACCGTGAGCCCCCGCGCTCACAGGGTGAAGCGGGCGACGGTCGCGTTCAGCTGCTCGCTGAGGGTGCTCAGGCCGCGGGTGTGCTCGGCACTGGTCTGTGCCTGGGCCGAGGACTCCTCGGCCGCGGCCGCCACGGCGGTGATTCCGGCACCGATCTCGCCCGACCCCGCCGCGGCCTCGGACAGCGAGCGGCCCATCTCCGACGTGGTGGCGGTCTGCTCCTCGACGGCCGACGCGATCGTGGTCTGGATGTCGTGGATCCGGGCGATGGTCGACTCGATCTTCTCGATGGCGACGACGACGTCGGAGGAGTCCGACTGGATCGCGGTGACCCGGCGGCCGATGTCCTCGGTCGCCTTGCCGGTCTGGGTCGCGAGCTCCTTGACCTCGGTCGCGACGACCGCGAAGCCCTTGCCGGCCTCACCGGCGCGGGCGGCCTCGATGGTGGCGTTGAGGGCCAGCAGGTTGGTCTGCTCGGCGATCGAGGTGATGACGCGGACGACCTCACCGATGAGCTGGCTGGACTCGCCGAGACGGCTGACGATCTCGTTGGCCTCGCCGGCCACCGAGACGGCGTCACCGGCGACCGAGGCGGCCTCCTGCGCGTTCTGGGCGATCTCGCGGATGGACTGGCCCATCTCCTCGACCCCGGCGGCGACGGTCTGCACGTTGCGGGTGACCTGCTCGGCGGCGGCGGCCACCACGTTGGCCTGCTGGCTGGACTCCTCGGCCGCGGCGGCCACCTCGGTGGAGGCCCCCGACAGCTGCTCCGAGGAGCTCAGCAGCTCACCGGCGCCGGCCTGGACCTCGCCGAGGGACTGCCGCAGCGTGGCGGCGAGACCGTCGACGGCGGTGCCGATCCGGCCGACCTCGTCGGTGCGGCCCAGCTCCGCCTTGACCCGCAGGTCGCCCTGGGCCAGCGTCTCCAGCGCCTTGACCGTGGACAGCAGCGGCGGGGCGGTGAGCCGGTAGAGCAGGAACGCGGCGAGCCCGACGAGCAGCGTGCCGACGGCGACGCTGGTCCACAGCACCAGGCTGGTGGTACCGGCCATGGAGGACGCGCGGGTGTCGGTGTCGACCAGGGCGGCGGTGATGACCTCGGTGGTGGCGTCGATGGAGTCGTCGATGCCGCCCTCGGCCTCGAGCACCGTGGGCCACAGCTCGGAGGCCTGCGCCGGGTCGGCCTCGACCGTGTCGAGGTAGCCGCCGACCGCCGCGGTGTAGGTGGCGAAGTCGGCGCGGAGGCTGTCGACCAGCGCCTGCTGCTCGGCCGGGAACCCGAGGGCGTCGAGCTCGGCGAACAGCTCGTCCACCGTCCCGCTGTCCTCGACCAGGTCCGTCTGCGCCTTCTCGATGTCACCGCTGAGCGCGACGAGGTAGGCGCCGGCCTTGATCTCCGAGGCACGGTTGGACAGCAGCAGCACCTCGCCCTCGGCGTCGGCGATGGTGCGGAACTCCGCGTTGGCGTCGGAGCGGATGTCGCTCATGTACTGGTTGGAGGCGGCGATGCCGCCGAGGACCAGGACGGAGACGGCGGCGACCACGGCGATCTTGACCGCGAGGCTCCAGTTGGCGACGGACCGGGTGCGGGGTCTGCGGACGGCGGTGGTCGTGCTCACGAGGTGCTCCTAGGGGTCTGACGGGGGCAGGGACGGGGGTGGTGAGGATCGGGGAGGTTCAGCGGGCGGGGTCGGTGGCGTTGCGGAACGTGGTGACACGAGCGACGTCGAGGATCAGCAGCAGCGACGACTCCAGCGGGCAGGTGGCCTTCAGGTGCTCGCGGGCGACGCCGGCCAGCGTGGTCGGCACCGCCTCGTGACCGGCCCGGGGCACCTGGACCACGTCGGCGATCCTGTCCACGAGCAGGCTGGCCGAGCCGTCGCCGGTCCGGACGACGACGTTCATCCGCCGTTCGGTCGGGGTCCGGCCGAGCCGGGCGCCCAGGTCGACGGCCGTGACGATCTGGCCACGCAGGTTGATGAGGCCGCGGACGGCGGGCGGGGCCAGCGGGACCGGGGTGAGGCCCGGGTTGCGCAGCACCTCCTGCACGGTCAGCGCGTCGATGCCGAGGTACAGCTCGTCCACCCAGAAGGTGCAGTACTGGATGACGTCGGTGCTCAGGGGGTCGGCGGCGTCCGCCGGGGCCTCGGTGGGGGCGACCGACAGCAGGTCAGCGGGCACAGGAGGCCTCCTCGGCCGTGAAGGGGGCGGCCAGCGCCGCGACGTCGAGGACGTCGGTGATGTGGCCGTTGACGACGAGCGAGCCGAGGCTGCCGCTGCGGGCGCCGATCGGGGACAGCACCAGGGGGACCTCGACGATGTCGACGATCTCCTGCACGCGCAGGCCGACCAGGCGCTCGCCGTGCTGGTAGACGACGAGGGTGACGGTGGGGACGTGACCGATCGACTCCTCGGCCGGCGGGCCGCCCTGGCTGGGCACGAAGCCCCCGCCCCAGCCGCTGTCCACCTCCACGACGGGGAGCAGGTCACCGCGGTACTGCACGACGGTGGTGGAGCCGACGTGCTCCAGGGCGGTGGCCGGCACCTCCTCCAGGCGCGCCACGTGCTCCAGGGGGACGGCGACGTTGCGGGCGCCGTCGGTCCGGACCACGAGCAGGCTGCGCAGGTCGGACTCCTCGGCGACGAGGCCGGCGGCCTCCTGCATGGTGGAGGTGATGCTGGCCGCGGAGTGCGACACCCGCCCCGCCCCGGCCAGACCGAGGACGTCCAGGATCAGGGCGATCCGGCCGTCGCCCATCACCGCGGCGCCCGCGAAGAGCGGCAGCGCCGTCAGGGCGGCCCCGAGGGGCTTGACCACGATCTCCTGGGTCTCCAGCACCTCGTCGACGACGAGACCGAACTCGTTGTTGTCGCTGCGCAGGACCGCGATGGTGGCCTCCGCGCGTCGTTCGGAGTCCGCGCCGAGCTGCTCCCCCAGGTCCAGCAGCGGGAGCAGACGACCACGCAGCCGGTGCACCGGGACGCCCGCGACGTACTCGACGCCCTTGGTCGGGTCGTCGGGGTTCATCCGGACGAGCTCGAGCAGGTTGGCCTGCGGGATGGCGTAGCGCTCCTCACCCTGGCGGACGATCAGCGCCGGGATGATGGCGAGGGTCAGCGGGATCGTCACCCGCATGACGGTGCCGTGGCCGGGGGTGCTGGTGAGGTCGACGCTGCCGCCGATCTTCTCGATGTTGGTGCGGACCACGTCCATGCCGACGCCGCGCCCGGACACGTTGGTCACGGAGTCGGCGGTGGAGAACCCCGGTCGGAAGATCAGGTCGAGGACGGCGCGGCGGCTCATGGCCGCCAGCTCGTCCGCGCTGACCAGGCCCTTCTCGACCGCCTTGCGGCCGATCACGTCGGGGCTGATGCCCTTGCCGTCGTCACCGATCTCCATGATGACCTGGCCCGACTCGTGGTAGGCCCGCAGGGTCAGGGTGCCGCGCCGCGCCTTGCCGGCGGCCTCGCGCGCCTCGGGGGTCTCGATGCCGTGGTCGACGGAGTTGCGCACCAGGTGGGTCAGCGGGTCCTTGACGGCGTCGAGCAGGGTGCGGTCCAGCTCGGTCTCGCGGCCGTGCATGACCAGGTCGAGCTCCTTGCCGCACTGCGCGGACAGGTCGCGGACGACACGCGGGAGCTTGGCCCACAGGTAGTCCATCGGCTGCATCCGCGTCTTCATCACGGCCTCCTGCAGCGAGGAGGAGATCAGGTCGAGCCGGTGCGCCGACCGCACGAGGTCCGCGTCGGAGGAGTCCGCGGCCAGCTGCAGCACCTGGTTGCGCGACAGCACGAGCTCGCCGACCAGCTGCATGAGGTTCTCGAGGACGTCGACGTCGACACGGATGGACGACTCGACCGCGGAGCGCTTCTTGCTCTGCTCGCCCAGCGCCCGGCTGACCTGCTCCTGGGAGACGACCTCGGCCTCGGCCAGGATCTCGCCCAGCGACCGGGGGTCGCCGGCGACCTGGGCGCCCAGCGCCGCGCCGATGACCTCGGGGGCCACCACGCCCTCGTCGACGAGGATCTCGCCGAGGGACGACCGTTCGGGGTCACGCTGCATCTCGGGCTCCGGCTCCTGCGGGTCGGCGACCGGTGTCTCGAGGATCGCCCGCACGGCCTCGACGGTGTCGCTCACGTCGCACGCGGCGTCGACGCCCGTGGACTCGATCTCGGCCAGGACGGCGCGGACCGCGTCGACCATCAGCAGCAGGACGTCGGTGGTCGCCGCGTCCAGGGTGCGGTCGCCGTCACGCAGCTTGGCCAGCAGGTTCTCCCCGACGTGGGTGACCTTCTCGAGGTTGCCGAAGCCCAGGAAACCGCTGGTGCCCTTGATGGTGTGGATCGTGCGGAACACGCTGGCGAGCTGGTCGCGCGAGTGCGGGTCCTGCTCGAGCTCCACGAAGTCCCGGTCGAGCTGGTCCAGGTTCTCGTGGCTCTCCACCAGGAACTCCTGGACGATCTCGTCCATCCCGTCCATGCCGTCCGCGCCGCTCGTCGTGCCGCTCACTGCGCCCCCATCGAGGTCGGGACGCGGTCACGGTGACCACGTCCCATCGATGATCGGCGCGGCGGGGCCGGACCTTAGCGGGAGCCGCAGGGAGGGGCCGCGCGCACGCCGAACGGCCCGGAGCGGGCGCTCCGGGCCGTTCGGGTGGACGAGGGTGCTGGGGTGCTGCTCAGCCCTTGACGCTGCCCGCGAGCAGGCCGCGGACGAAGTAGCGCTGCAGGGACAGGAAGACCACGAGCGGGACGATGATCGTGATGAACGCGCCCGCGGTGAGCAGGTGCCACTCGGTGCCGCGGGAGCCGACCATCTCGGCCAGGCGCACGGTCAGCGGCGCCGTGGTCTGCGAGCTGCCGAAGGTCAGGGCGACGAGCAGGTCGTTCCAGACCCACAGGAACTGGAACACGCCGAAGGCCGCGATGGCGGGCGTGAGCAGCGGCAGCAGGACCTGGAAGAAGATCTTGACGTGCCCGGCACCGTCGACGCGGGCCGCCTCGATCAGCGACTTGGGGATGTCCCGCATGAAGTTGTGCAGCAGGAACACCGCCAGCGGCAGGGCGAAGATCGAGTGCGACAGCCAGATGGGCCAGAACGACCCGTTGAGGCCCCAGTCGACGTAGTCGCGCAGCAGCGGGATGAGCGTGACCTGGATGGGCACGATCTGCAGGGCGAACACCGCGACGAAGAGCCAGTCCCGGCCGGGGAACTCGATCCACGCGAACGCGTAGGCCGCCAGCAGGGCGAGCGTGATCGGGATGACCACCGCCGGCAGGGTGATGACGAGGGAGTTGATGAAGAACGAGCTGAAGTTGTTCTGACCGCCGTACAGCACGAGGTTGTAGTTGTTGACGGTGAACTCGGGGTTGGCGAACCAGGTCCACCAGCCCGTGGTCTTGATGTTGGTCTCCGAACGGAACGACGACAGCACCAGGCCGAACGTCGGGATCGTCCACAGCACGGCGAGCACGATGGCGATGAGCGAGGCCCACGGGTTCGTCAGGCCCTTGCGGACCTTGCGCGCGCGGGGCGTCAGGTCGCCCTTGGCGGCCGTCTTGCCCGCGACGAAGTCGCTCTGCTTCTCGCCGGGGGCCGACGCCGCGGTCGGCTGGAACCCTGGGTCGCGGTCGGTGGTGCTCATCGGACCTCCTCCGAAAGCCGCATCTGCCTCACGTTGTAGACCACGATCGGGATGACGAGGACGAACAGGATCACCGCGAGGGCGGCGCCCAGGCCGATGTTCGACTGCCGGAACGCCTGCGTGTAGAACTCGTTCGCCACGACCGAGGTGCCGAACTGGCCACCGGTCATCGTCCGGACGATGTCGAACACCTTGAGCGTGCCGATGGCGATGGTGGTGAGCACGACCACCAGGGCGGGGCGGATGCCGGGGACGGTCACGTAGCGGAACATCTGGCCGCCGCTGACGCCGTCGAGGCGGGCGGCCTC
This sequence comes from Aquipuribacter aurantiacus, assembly GCF_051216895.1. Taxonomy (NCBI): domain Bacteria; kingdom Bacillati; phylum Actinomycetota; class Actinomycetes; order Micrococcales; family Intrasporangiaceae; genus Aquipuribacter; species Aquipuribacter aurantiacus. The sequence goes on along the minus strand of NZ_JBPKAO010000001.1, from coordinate 228,730 downwards.
GGTGATCTCGTCCGGGATGGCCTTGATGGCCGCCGACAGGATCGTCATCGCGAAGCCGGTCTGCACCCAGATGAACACGACGATCAGGAAGAACGTGTTCCACGGGCCGTTGAGCAGGAACTGGTAGGGCTCGAACCCCAGCCAGACCAGCACCTGGTTGGCCAGGCCGATCTGCTGGTTGGCGCCGATGTCGGCGCGGTACTCGTAGATGAACCGCCAGATGATGCTGGCCCCGACGAGCGAGATGGCCATCGGCAGGAAGATCAGGGCCTTGGCCAGCGCCTCGACGGGGGACTTGTCCACGACGACCGCGTACAGCAGCCCGAGGAACGTGGCGGCGACGGGGACGATGAGCACCCAGATGACGGTGTTCACCAGCACCGTCCGCAGGTCGTTGGACGTGAAGAGGGTGACGAAGTTGCCGAAGCCGACGAAGTTGGCGCCGGTCCGGTCGAAGAACGACTGGTAGATGGTGATGATCGCCGGCCGGATCAGGCCGAAGATCAGCAGCGCGGCGGACGGGCCGACGAAGGCCACGAAGGCCAACCAGTTCGGCATGTTCTTGGGCCGGTCCACGGCGAAGAGCAGGATGCCCATGACGGCGACGAAGAGCGCGATCGCCACCAGCATGACGAGCAGCTTCTCCGGCGCCGTGCCGGCATTGATCAGGAAGTCCATGTCCGCGCATCTCCTCGTCGTGATGTCGGAAGGGCGATCAGGGTGGTGCGGGGGTTGGCGCAGGTGGGACGGGCGAGACGCTACTCGCGCGCCCCCCGACCTGGAAGGTCCGCGGCGCCCCCGTTCGGGGGGCGCCGCGGACCGTCAGGGTGTCACTGGGGCCAGGAGGCCTCGATGGCGTCGAGGACGTCGGCGTCGGCCTTGTCCTCGGCGATCCACGCCGTCATCTCCGTCCAGAAGGAGCCGGCGCCGACGGCACCGGGCATCAGGTCGGAGGCGTCGAAGCGGAACGTGGTGTCCTCGCTGGTGAGCAGCTCGGCCGACAGCGTGTCGATCGGGTTGGTCAGGTTGCCCGTGTCCAGCTCGCTGTGCGGCGGGATGAACTGGCCACCCTGCGCACGGAGGTTGATGAAGTCCGAGGACGTCATGTACAGCTGGAACGCCTGGACCTCGGGGCGGTCGTCGAAGGCGCCGACGAACTCACCGGCACCGAGGATCGGCTCGCCGGCCTCCTCCTCGATCGGGGGCAGGTAGAACGCGAAGACGTCGCCGTCCTCGGCCACGTTCGTGCCCTCGGGCCAGTTGGCCGCGTAGAACGAGGCCTGGCGGTGCATGAAGCAGGAGCCGTCGAGGACCGGCAGGCCGCCGTCCTGGAACGTGGTGGAGGCGATGGACTGCACGCCGCCGATGCCGCCGTTGACGTAGTCCTCGTTCTTGAGGATGCCGCCCACGGTCTCCAGCGCCGTGGCCACGGCCGGGTCGTTGAAGGGGATCTCGTGGTTGGTCCACTGGTCGTAGACGTCGGCGCCCGCGGTGCGGAGCATGACGTCCTCCATCCAGTCCGTGGCCGTCCAGCCGGTGGCGTCACCGGAGCCGATGCCGGCGCACCAGGGCTTGATCTCGCCGCCGGGGTTGTCGGCCACGATCTGGTCGGAGAGGGCGAGCATGTCGTCCCACGTCTCGGGGACCTCGTAGCCGTTCTCCTCGAAGGCGCTCGGGGAGTACCAGACGAACGACTTCACGTTCGCGCTGTTGGGCGCGGCGTAGAACTCGTCGTCGACGGTGCCGTAGGCCTTCCAGTCCGGGCCGTAGAACTCGTCGACGGCGGCCTCGACCTGGTCGGGGGCGGGCACGACGGTGCCGGTGTCGCGGACGATGGTCTGGAGCAGGCCGGGCTGCGGGAACAGCGCGATGTCGGGCGGGTTGCCGCCCTGGACGCGGACGAGCAGCTGCGCCTCGAACTCGGCGGAGCCCTCGTAGTTCACCGTGACACCGGTGCACTCCGTGAAGGGCTGGAAGGCGTCGATGTAGGGCTGGTCCTCGGGAGCGAGGATCGAGGTGTAGAGCGACACGGTGGTGCCGTCGATCTCACCGAACTCCTCGTAGGGGGCGCAGTCGATCTCCGTCGCGGTGTCGACACCGGCGTCGGGGTCACCGCTGGCGTCACCCCCGCTCTCGATCGCGTCCGCGCCGCACGCGGCCAGCAGCAGCGTGACGCCGATGCCGGCGCTCGCTGCGACCGCGACACGCCTGTTCAGGCGGTTGCGCATGGGTGTGCCTCCTCGTTGATGGCTCTCGTCCGGCCGCACCTGTGCGGACCTGGTTCGACGTACGGGTCATGTAAACGCTTGCACCTCGCGAGATACAAGGGCTTCGTGTCACGCCGCCGTAACGATCCGGCAACATGACGGACCGGCAGACCAGAACGGTCCGTTGCGTCCTGTTCGTCCCGTTCTGTGGGTGGTGGGCACGTTCCCATCACCCCTTCGCGGCAGTCGTCCCCCGCACCACGAGACGGGTCTGGAGCAGCTCGACCCCCCGGTCGGGCACCTGGTCCCCGCCACCCTCCAGCGCCCCCAGCAACCAGCGGGTCGCCAGCTCGGCCTGCTCGGCGACCGGCTGGGCGATGGTCGTCAGGTCGTGCAGCACCGCGTGGGGGTGGTCGTCGACCCCGATGACGGACACCTGCCCCGGGACGTCCACCCCCGCCACACGGAGCTCGTGCAGCACGCCGATGGCGACCTCGTCGGAGGCGCACACCAGCGCCGAGGGCAGCCGGCGCCGGCGCAGCAGGTCACGGCCGACCCGGCGGCCGTCCGCGACGGTCAGGTCGGCGCTCACGACCTCCTGCTCCACCAGCCCGTTGGCGGCGATCCCGGCCTGGTACCCCCGGAACCGCTCCTGCGGCGGGGCCCAGTCGCCCGGTGACAGCGAGCCGCCGACGAAGGTGATCTCCTCGTGCCCCAGGTCCACCAGGTGCTGCGTCGCGGCGCGCCCCACGGCCACGTCGTCGATGCCGACCGAGCGCAGCCCGGGCACCACGCCGCCGACGTAGACGAGGTCGTGGCCCAGGCCCTGCAGCGTCACCAGCTCCTGCGGGACCAGCGGCAGGGTCAGCACGATGGTGGCGTCGACCCGCTTGCGGAGCAGGTCGCCCTCCAGCATCGGCCGTGAGGGAGGCAGGGTGCGGGCCGGGCCGGGCGTCGTGCGCCCCCCCGGCGGCAGGATGACGAGCAGCACGTCGTAGCCGTGGGTCCGCAGCACGGCCTCGACCGTCTCGATGCACACGGCGAAGAACCACCGCGAGACGTGCGGCGTGAGCACCCCGATGGCCCTGGTGCGTCCGCTGGCCAGGCTCGCCGCGGCGGCCGAGGGCACGTAGCCCAACGACTGCGCGGCCTGCTGCACCCGGGCGCGGGTGGGCTCGGCCACCGAGGCCAGGCCACGGAGCGCCCGCGACACCGTCGCGGTCGAGACACCCGTGGCTCGGGCCACGTCCTCGATCGACGCCAACGTCAAGCCTCCTCGCCTGTGATCACGGATTGTGCACCGTGCCGGGCGAGAAGTGAACGCGGGAGGGCTCCGGTCGGTGCCGGTTCCCCTCCCGCGGTGGCGCTCCGGGTCGTCCCCGGGCCCCTCAGCCGACGGGCTGGGCCCCCGCCTTGGCCCGCTCCATCGCGAGACGGACCACGTTGACCAGGGCCTGCTTGGTCGCCGCCCGGGAGCGGGCGTCGGTGTAGAGCAGCGGGACGTGGGCCGGCACCTGCAGCGCCTCGCGGACGTCCTCGAGGTGGTGCTTGGCCACGCCGTCGAAGCAGTTCACCGCGACGACGAAGGGGATGCCCCGGGACTCGAAGTAGTCCACGGCGGGGAAGCACTGCTCGAGCCGGTCGGTGTCGACGAGGACGACGGCGCCGATGGCACCCAGCACCAGGTCGTCCCACATGAACAGGAACCGGTCCTGCCCCGGGGTGCCGAACAGGTACAGCCACAGGTTGCCCGGCAGACCGATGCGGCCGAAGTCCATGGCCACGGTCGTCGTGGTCTTGCGGTCGCTCACGCCGCCGGCGTCGTCGACGCCCAGGCTGTGCTCGGTCATCGCCGCCTCGGTGGACAACGGCTCGATGTCGGAGATCGACCCGATGAACGTCGTCTTGCCGACCGCGAAACCGCCGGCCACGACGATCTTGACGACCGTGGGCGCCACTACCTGCTCGGGGACCTCCGCCACGGGGGCGGCCAGGTCAGAGGGAGGAAATGCCATCGAGAACACTCTCCAGAACGCTCAGCGAGATCGAGGGGGAGGACGAGGGGGACGTGAGCCCATGGACCCGGACCTGGCCGGACTCCATCAGGTCGCCCACGACGATGCGGACGACACCGACGGGCAGCTTGAGGTGGGCCCCGATCTCGGCGACCGACTCGAACTTGTCGGCGCAGAGCTCGAGGATGCGGCGCTGCTCGGGGGTGTCGGACACGCTCGGCCGGGCCAGGGCCTGCACGAGCGCCTCCAGCGGGAGCGAGGCCCCGTTGGCGTGCCGCGTGCGGCCCCGGGTCAGGGCGTAGGGGCGCACGGAGAAGTCGTCCCCGTCGCCGTGGCGGGGTCCCGGCGGCGCGGGCCTGCGTCGGTCGTCCACGGTCTCAGCCGACCGTGGCCCGGGTGGCGCCGGAGATCGGCAGGCGCGCCCGCATCTCCCCGACGAGCTGGGGGGTCAGGGTCTGCTCGGTCCGGCTGACCAGCAGCGCCATCTCGTAGCCGATCAGCCCGACGTCGCAGCCGGCGTCGGCCATCACGGCGATGACGGAGCCGTCCGAGACGACCATCGAGAACAGGAACATGCTGTCCATCTCGACGATGGCCTGGCGGACCTCGCCGGCGTTGAGCTGCCGGGCGGCGCCGCGGGTGAGGGACGAGATGCCCGACACGATCGCGGACAGCTGGTCGCCCTGGGTGCGGTCGAGCTGGTCCGACATCGCCATCAGCAGGCCGTCGGCCGACACCACGAGGGTGTGCGTGACGCCGGGGACGCTGCGGACGAAGTTGTCGAGCAGCCAGCTGAAGTTGGTCGCTTCGGTGCTCATCGTGGTCACGGTCCGGGTCCTCCGTCAGTCGGTGGTGCGGGTGTCGTCGGTGCTGGGATGGGTACCGGCGGCGGGCGGTGCGGTGGTGCCGGCGGTCGGGCTGGAACGTGGCAGGACGGCGGGACGGAGAGCCGGTGCGGCTCCTGAGGGGCCCGAGGGGACGGGCACCCGGCTCTGGGCGGGCGGCGGCACGGACGCCTCGGCGTCCTCCCCGCGCCCGCGGGTGACCCCCGACTGGAAGCCGGACAGCATGCTGCGGACGTCCGCGGCGCTGCGCTGCCGGCGCTCGGGCGCCGGGCCGGTGGGCTGGTGGATCTTGGCCGCCTCGCTGGCGGCGGGCTGGCGCCGGGTCAGCGGGGCGGGACCGCCGCGACCCTCGACCGCGCTCGGGCTGTACGTGGACAGCCGGCTCAGCTCGCTGAGCGCCTCCGAGGCCAGCATCGAGCGCTGCCGGACGGAGTCGCCGTCGTCGAGCGCGGGCACCAGGGGGACGGGCACGGCCCGGCCACCGTCACGACCGGGCAGCGGGGCCGCGGGAGCGGCGGTCCGGCCGGGGTCGACCGCGGCGGGCGGCACCGGCGGCGGCCCGGCCGGCCGGCGTGCCGGCCCGGGGTTCTGGGTGGGCACCTGCGGCAGGTCGGGGCGCGGTGCGGACGGGCCGGCCGCGGGGACCGGCGGCTGCACCGGGGGCGTCGCCCGGGCGACCGGTGCGGGCGGCTGGGCCGCGGCCTGCCGGCCGCCGAACAGGCTCCGACGACCGCGGCGACGGCCGCCGCCGGGGAGGATGTCGACGGGCTGGGACGTCGGCGGCTGCGGGGCGGCCTGAGGCGCGGCCGCAGGCTGGGGTGCGGACCGGCGCACGGCCGGTGCCTGGGGTGCCTGGGCCTGAGGCGCCTGGGCCTGAGGTGCCTGGGCCTGAGGTGCGGCGGCCCGGGCTGCCGGTGCCTGGGCGGTCGGCGCCTGGGGCGCCGGCGGCGGGGTCGGCGCGAGCCGGGTCGAGTGCGCCGGCGGCGCGTGCACCGGGGCCGGGGTCTTCGTCGCCGGCGCGGAGTCGCCGGTGGGCGCCCCCGGGGTACGCGTGACCAGGGCCGGGGCCAGGGCGGGGGCGGGGGCGGGGGCGGGGGCGGGGGCGGACCGGACCACGGGAGCGGGCGCCGCGGGAGCGGGAGCTGCGGGGGCGGCTACGGCGGGGGCGGGAGCGGCCGGAGCAGGACGGACCGCGGGGGTCGGCACCGGGACGACCGCGGCCGGCGTCGCGGTCGACGGCGCGGCGGCCCCGTCGGCCTCGACCTCACGGCGGGCACGGAACGCCCCGAACAGCCCGGCCCGACGGGGCGGGTTGCCGGCACGCTCGTCCGGGCCCGTCCCGTCCTCCGACGTCGGGGCGGCCGGCGCGGGCGCCTGGGTGGTGGCCGCCGGGGCAGGCGCGACGGCCGGGGCAGGCGCGACGGCCGACGACGGAACCGGCGTGACGGGGCCGGGCTCGCGGCGGGCACGGGTCGGCAGGGACGGGCCGTCCCCGCTGACCACGGGGGTCAGCGCGGCCGTGTCGTCCTCCGGGCGGGGCACCGTGAAGGTCGGACGGGGGGTGACCGCCGCCGGGGCAGGAGCCGCGGGAGCAGGAGCCGCCGGGGCAGCGGGTGCGGGAGCAGCGGTCCCGGCGACGAGGGTCGCCGGAGCGGGGGTCGCGAGGGGCCCGGCCGCGGTGGCGCCGGGCGCCGGCGCGGCCTGACCGCGGCGCGGCAGGGCGGGTCCACCGGGTGTCACCGTCACGGCCGGCGCGGCCTCGTCGTCGGCCGGGGCGGGGAGCTGGATGGGGGGGCCGGGGGTACGGGGCGCGACGGGCGCGGGAGCGGCCGGGCGCGACGTGGGCGGCCGGGTCGCGTGACCGGGCGCCGCCGGGCGGCCCGGGCCCGGGCTCGGGGCCGCGGCCGCGGCCGGGGCCGGGGCCGGGGCCTGACGGGACGGCGTCGGGACGGCCGCGGGGGCGCCCGCCACCGCCGGGGCCTCGGGGGTCACGGCCCTGACCGTCCCCGGGACGAACAGCGAGGGCGGCAGGTCGACGGTCACGACCAGACCCTTCGCCGCGCCGCGCCGGATCCCGACGGTGACGCCGAGCCTGCGGGCCAGGCGGCCGACGACGAAGAACCCGAGGCGCTGCGAGGTGACGACGTCGTCGGCACCGAAGTCGGAGATCTTGGCGTTGGCCGCCGCGATCTCCTCGTCGTTCAGGCCGAGGCCCTCGTCGGTCACCGTGATGCGGACACCCGTCGGGGTCTTGCTGGTGGCCACCAGCACCGGGGTGTGGGGCTCGGAGAAGTTGGTGCCGTTCTCGAGCAGCTCGGCCAGCAGGTGGGCCAGCTGCAGCGACAGGTGCCCCATGGTCGGCGGATCGACCTGCAGGGCCAGGTTGACGCGCTCGTACTGCTCGATCTCCGACGCCGCGGTGCGGATGACGTCGGACAGGGCCAGCGGCTGACGCAGCCGACGACCGGCGTCGATGTTGGCCAGCACCAGCAGGGACTCCGCGTTGCGGCGCATCCGGGTGGCCAGGTGGTCCAGCCGGAACAGGTTCTCCAGCGTGTCCGGGTTCTCCTCGCTCTGCTCCAGCTGGTCGATGAACGACAGCTGGCGCGACAGCAGGACCTGGTTGCGGCGGGCGACGTTGACGAAGGTCTCGGCGATGGAGCCGCGCAGGGCGGCCTGCTCCTCCGCGACCTCGACGACCGTGGAGTTGACGGCGTTGAACGCGGCGGCCAGACGGGCCACCTCGTCGTCACCGTCCACGTCGATGCGGGGCAGCGTGACGTCGGGCATCTGACCGGGGCTGCGCATCTGCTCGACCATGCGGGGCAGCTGCTCGCGCACCGACGTGGCGGCGGCGGTGAGCTCGCGCAGCGGGCGGGCGATCCGTCGCGCCAGGACCAGCGACAGCAGCACCGTGACACCGACGCCCACGACGGCCGCGGCCACCGCGAGCGCGGCCAGCAGGGTGGCCCGCTGGGAGACGGCTGCGGCCTGGGTGTCGACCTCACCGGCGATCTGCACGAGGGCGGTCTCGAGCCCGGCGATCCGGGCGTCGGTGGTCTCCTGCCAGATCTCGGGGGTGAGCCCGGTCTGGTTGACCGTGGACGGCGAGCTCAGGGCCACCCGGGCCCGGCCGATGGACCAGACGGTCTGCCGCTGCTCGCCGACCAGCTCGGCCGCGTCGGCGGCCGCGTCGGAGCCGACGGCGAACTCCCAGGCCGCGACCTCCTCGGTCTGGGCCTCCGCGAGGGGACCGAAGGTGCGGGTGTCGCCGACGGTGGCGCTGCGGGCCAGGATCCGGCGGCCGATCTCCTGCTCCTGCAGGGCCAGGTCCCGCGTGGTCATCAGGTGGCCGAAGCCGGCCAGCAGGTCGGCGGTCTGCTCGTCGGCGACACCCGCGGCGACACGACCGGGCATGGCCAGGTCCTCGCGCAGGACGTCGTCGAAGTCCGCCATCACGTCGTCGAGGGAGGCGGCGCCGCCGTCCACCCGCTGACGGATGATCCCCAGCTCGACGTGGGCGCTCTGCACCCGGGCCAGCGCCTCCTCGGCCTGGCCGGACAGCAGACCGAGCTGCACGTCGGCCACGGCCTCGCGAGAGGCGACCAGGCCCTGGTCGACCTGCGCGCGGACCTGGGGCAGGGCCTCGACCGCCGCGGGGTCGTCCTGGATCAGCGCAGCGGTGGTGGCGCGCTCGGCGGCGATGCCACGCACCAGGGTGCTGAAGTCCGCGCCGATGGCGGCGATCTTCTCGACCTCGTACGCCTGCCTCGCGCGGTCGACCTGGGCCACGGCCAGCAGACCCGCCGTGATGCCGAGCAGCACGAGGGGCACGACCAGGACCGCGAGGATCTTCGACCGGATACCGGCAGAACGCAGCATGGCGAGCCTTCCAGGAGACGACGATGACCGACCGCCTGAACCGCCGGTCGGTAGGTCGTTCGGCACGCAGGGGCCCCGGGTGAACCACCACCCCCTCACCGGTCACCCGAACGGCGCACCGTGGGAGGTGTGTCGCTGCGTGTCCTACCGTCGACCGGGTGAGAGCTGCAGTGGTCACGTCCCCCGGCGGTCCCGAGTCCCTGGTGGTCCAGGAGGTGCCCGAGCCGCGTCCCGGCCCCAAGGAGGTGGTGGTGACCGTCGCGGCGGCCGGCGTCAACCGCGCGGACCTGCTGCAGCGGCAAGGGCGCTACGACCCGCCGGCGGGCACGCCCGCGTGGCCGGGCCTGGAGTGCTCCGGCACCGTGACCTCGGTCGGCGCCGAGGTGAGCCACCTGCGGGTCGGCGACGAGGTGTGCGCGCTCCTGGACGGCGGTGGCTACGCCGAGCAGGTCGCCGTGCGCGCCACGCAGGTGATGCCGGTGCCCGCCGGGGTGGACCTCGTCGCCGCCGCGGCGCTGCCCGAGGCGGCCGCCACGGTCCACAGCAACGTCGTGACCACCGCCCGGCTGCAGCCGGGCGAGACGTTCCTGGTCCACGGCGCCACGAGTGGGATCGGGACCTTCGCCACGCAGCTGGTCCGGGCGCTGGGGGCGACGCCGTACGCGACCGCGGGGTCGGCGCAGAAGGTGGCTGCGGCGGCCGGCTACGGCGCCGACGTCGTGCTGGACTACCGGGCCGACGACCTCGCGGCGCGGCTGCACGAGCTGACGGGTGGACGCGGCGTCGACGTGGTCCTCGACCCGGTCGGGGCGAGGTACCTGGGCCTGCACGTGCAGGTGCTGGCCACCGGCGGCCGCCTCGTCGTGATCGGGCTGATGGGCGGGCGTACCGCCGAGCTGGACCTGGCCGCGCTCATGGGCAAGCGGGCGACGGTGCACGGCAGCACGCTCCGGGCCCGACCCTGGTCGCAGAAGGCCGACATCTGCGCCCGCGTGGTCGTCGAGGTGTGGCCGCTGGTCGCCCGCGGGGCCGTGCAACCGGTCGTCGACCGGGTGCTGCCGCTGGAGCAGGCGGGCGAGGCGCACCGCGTCATCGAGGCCGGTGAGCACGTCGGCAAGGTGCTCCTGGTGCCGTGATGACCCACGATGGTCCCGTGAGCGACACCGGCCCGACCGACCCGCAGAAGCACCCGACCCAGCCGGTCACGCCGGCGCCCGACCACCCCGCCGAGGGACGCGACGACAGCCGTGACCGGGTCGTGGTGGTCACGCCGCAGGGCATGAGCGTCACCACCGACGCCAGCGAGGAGGGCCTCGCGGGCATGGTCGAGCAGCCCGCGAAGGTGATGCGGATCGGCAGCATGATCAAGCAGCTGCTGGAGGAGGTCCGGACCGCACCGCTGGACGAGGCCGGCCGGGCCCGGTTGGCCGACGTGCACTCCCGCTCGATCGCCGAGCTCGAGAGCGGGCTGTCGGACGACCTGACCCAGGAGCTCCGCCGGCTGGCGCTGCCCTTCGACCCCGGCGCCACCCCGTCCGACGCCGAGCTCCGGATCGCGCAGGCCCAGCTGGTCGGCTGGCTGGAGGGGTTGTTCCACGGCATCCAGACGACGCTGTTCGCCCAGCAGATGGCCGCGCGGGCCCAGCTGGAGCAGATCCGGCGGCAGGCGCTGCCGGGGCCCCTGCCGCCGGGTGCGGCGGGGCCCGACGGGCCGACCGCGACCGGGCAGTACCTCTGATCGCCTCGTCGTGGGGCTGATCGGTCGGCTCACGGCTCGGTTCGGCCCGCCGCCGCACCCGTTGGGCGAGGGCCTGTGGCGCCGGGACTTCGACCGGGTGGACCGGGCCAGCCAGCGCGTGCTGCAGGTGCTGTCCCACCAGCAGCGCGAGGCACCGGCGCTCGTGCACGAGCTGACGGCGTGCCGCGAGCTGGTGTGGCGCTGCTGCTCGGCGGCGTTCGAACGCTCCCCCGGGACCGACCAGGACGTACCGGGGGACGACGGGCTCGCGGCGGCGCACCACGCCCTGTCGCGCGCCGCCACCGCCGTCTCCCAGGTCGCGCAGGCGCTCGTCATCGCCCAGGCGGACCCGGTGGCGGCGGACCGGCCGATGGCGCAGGCCATGGCGCGCGCGCACGACGCGGCCCTCGCCCTCGAGCTGGACGGCTGAGGGGACCCGTGCTCACCCGGCGTCGCGCAGGGGCCCCTCGAACCAGTCCCTCATGGCCTCGTCGTACCCCTCCGGATCCACGTTCCACTCCCGGGTGTGGTCCGCCGGCCCGTCGAAGCGGGTGGTGACGCGGTCCGGTCCGAGGAACTCCGCCAGGTCGCGGCTGGGGCCGTTGGGCACGAAGGCGTCGTCGTCGGAGTGCACGAGGTAGACGGGCACGTCGATGACGACGGCCGCGTCCTCCCGTGTCGTCCAGTCGAACTCCTCGAGGTCGAGCGAGCCGCGCAGCTCGACGAACTGCATGGCCAGGTCGGTGATCCACGGGGGCAGCCCGGCGAGCTCGCCCTGGTGCTCGAAGACGTCGCGCCAGTCCAGCACGGGCGCGTCCAGCACCAGCCCGACCACCGCGTCCTCGTGCTCGGACCGGTCCAGCACCTGCAGGTTGACCGCCCCGCCCTTGGACCAGCCCGCCAGCACCACCTGCTCGGCGCCGTGGTCCAGGGCGTAGGCCAGGGCGGTGTCGATGTCGCGCCACTCGGTGCCGCCGAGGCCGTAGCGGCCGGACGGGTCCTGCGGTGCGCCGGCGTCGTTGCGGTACTGGGGGACGAGGACCTCGTACCCCATCTCGTGCCACAGCGGCAGGTAGCGGTTGGCCTCCTCGCGCTGACCGCCACGGCCGTGCGCGAAGACGATCCAGGTCCCCCGGGCCGCGGCCTGCTGCTCGTCGGGGCGCAGCGGCGCGGGTACCCGGTAGGCGGCCAGCTCACCGAGCTCGGACTCCAGCGTCACCTCGACGAACTCCATGCCCACGACGCCGGGGTTGCCGAGGAACACGTCCTGGTCGATCTGCCCGTTGGCCCCGGCCCGGGGCAGGGTCCCGACCCGGTCCTCCCAGTCGCGCACGACACGACCGTCGGCCCGGGACACCACGTCGCCGACGACGCCCCACCCCGACTCGTCGTCGTCCTGCCAGCGGATGCCGTGCAGACCCTCCACCGCCATCCCGGGGGTGTCCGGCAGGACGACCGTGCCGTCGCGCTCGCCGTCGGCCCCGACACCGGCGCTGAGACCCACCGGCGGGGCCCCGCCGCGGTCCACGGCCAGGGCGATGCCGGAGAAGTACCAGGCGACCCCGGCCACGAGACCCGCGGCGAGGAGGAGCAGGGCGACCACGACGAAGGCGACCGCCCGCAGCCACCGGCCGCGGCGGCTGCGGCGGGCCGGCGCGTCGACCCCCGGACCGGTGTCGCTGCCGGTGTCGCTGCCGGTGTCGCTGCCGGTGTCGCTGCCGGTGTCGCTGCCGGTGTCGCTGCGGGTCGAGGTCATGCGCCGGCGCGGCCCGTCCCCCGGCGCGTGCCCCCCGCCAGGAGCTGCTCGACGACCTGGGCCACCCCGTCCTCGTGGCACGGCGGAGCCAGCCGGTCGGCGGCCTCGACCGCGGCCGGGTGCCCACCGGTCATGGCGTACCCGGTGCCCGCCCACCGGAGCATGGCCACGTCGTTGGGCATGTCGCCGAAGGCGACGACGTCGGTGCGGTCGACCCCCAGCTCGGCCGCCACCTCGGCCAGGGTGGCGGCCTTGTCCACGCCCGGCGGGCCGATCTCCACCAGCGGGGACTGCGAGCCGGAGTGGGTCGGTTCACCACGTCCGGCCGTGACCCGTCGGGCGATCTCGAGCATGTCGTCCCCGGCGGTCGAGCTCGACGCGTGCGTGGCGGGGCCGTCCGGGTCGGCCGGCCCGAACGGGTCGGCCCCCTCGGCCGCCTTGGCCAGCAGCTTCACCACCGGACCGCTGCGCCGGAGCAGCTCGACCAGGTCGGCGCGGGGCAGGTCGGCCTCGATGGCCTGCGGCCAGCCGGGCTCGACGCCGAACCAGGTCACGGACTCCACCGCGAAGTGGATGCCGGGCATCTCGGCCCGCAGGTCGTGGGCCAGCTGCAGGACCTCCTCGACGGCGATGGTGCGGGTGCGGACCACGCCGTGGTCGGCGTCCCCGACCCGTTGCAGGTCGACCACGACGGCACCGTTGGCCAGCACGGCGTGCCCGGCGATGCGCGTGCGGGCGGCGATCTCGGTCATCCAGCGGGGTGGTCGGCCGGTGGCGAGGACCACGTGGACCCCGGCGTCCTCCGCGCCCCGCAGGGCCGAGACGGTCCGGTCGGTGATCGGACCCAGCCGTGGCAGCAGCGTCCCGTCGATGTCGCTGGCCAGTAGACGCACCCGACCATTGTGAGGGAGGGGCGCGCCGTCGGCAGGGTGTACCGACCAGCGACACGACACGCACCCTCGACGGCGGACGAGCCCCTCAGGCCGTACCGGTGTCGCTGCGCGGTACGCGGCGGCGGCGGCGGCGGCGGCGAGCACCCCTGACACGGCGGACCCAGCGGCGTAGCGTGCCGCCATGACCGAGGTGGTCGCGATGCAGGGGGTCGTCAAGACCTTCGGTGCGACGCGGGCCCTGGACGGGCTGGACCTGTCCGTCGCCCCGGGCGAGGTGCACGGGTTCCTCGGGCCCAACGGCTCCGGCAAGTCCACGGCGCTCCGGGTCCTGCTCGGGCTGCTGCGTCCGGACTCCGGGCAGGTGCGGCTGCTGGACGGTGACCCGTGGCGTGACGCCGTCGCCCTGCACCGGCGCCTGGCCTACGTCCAGGGCGACGTCACGCTGTGGCCGGGCATCACCGGCGGGGAGACCATCGACCTGCTGGCGCGGCTGCGCGGCGACCTGGACCCCGTGCGGCGCGCCGAGCTGCTCGAGCGCTTCGACCTCGACCCGACCAAGAAGGCCCGGACGTACTCCAAGGGCAACCGGCAGAAGGTCGCCCTGGTCGCCGCGCTCGCCTCCCGCGCGGAGCTGCTGGTGCTCGACGAGCCGACGTCGGGGCTGGACCCGCTGATGGAGGCGGAGTTCACCGGCTGCGTGCGCCAGGCCCGCGAGGACGGCCGGACGGTGCTGCTGAGCAGCCACATCCTGGCCGAGGTCGAGGCGCTGGCGGACCGGGTGAGCATCATCCGGTCCGGCCGCGTCGTGGAGTCCGGGACGCTGGACGACCTGCGCCACCTGACGCGGACCTCCGTCGTCGCCCACGTGGTGCGGGCGCCGGACGGGCTGGCCGACCTGCCGGGCGTGCACGACTGGAGCACCACCCCCGAGGGCCCGGACGGGCACCGGGTCGAGTGCGAGGTGGAGACGGACCGGCTCGACGGGTTCCTGGCCCGGCTCACCGGGCTCGGGGTGCGCGGTCTGACCAGCCGCCCGCCCACGCTGGAGGAGCTGTTCCTGCGCCACTACGGCGAGCGGGTCGAGGCCCCGGTCCGGTCATGACCACGTCCACCCGACCGGGCGGGCCGGCCACCACCGCGCACCGGCACCGCGAGGACGGCCGGGCCGCTCGTCGGACCGGCACCGGCACCGGGCCCGCGACGGGCACCGGGCCGCTGCTGCGGTTCGCGCTGCGCCGGGACCGGTTGCGGCTGCCCGTGTGGGTGGCCGTGGCCGCCGCGCTCGTCGGCGTGCAGTCGGTGTCCAGCCAGCAGGTCTACGACACGCCGGAGTCGCTGCAGCAGTACGCCCGCACCGCGGAGGCGAGCGCCGCGGTCGTCGCCATGACCGGGCGCCCCGTCGGCCTGGACACCGTCGAGCGGGCGGTGGCGTTCGAGATCACCGGGGTGGTCGCCGTCGTCGTCGCCCTGATGAGCGTGTTCACCGTGGTGCGCCACACCCGCGCCGACGAGACGGAGGGCCGCACGGAGCTGGTGCGGGCCACGGCCGTCGGGCGGCGCGCGCCCCTGCTGGCCGCGATGGCCCTGGCGGTGCTGGCCAACCTGGGCGTGCTGCTGGCGGTCACGGCCGTCGGCGTCGGGACCTCCCTGCCCCTGGGGGGGTCGCTGCTGCTGGGGGCGTCGCTGGCCGGGGCGGGGGTGGTGTTCACCGGGGTGGCGGCGGTCACCGCGCAGCTGGCCGCCGGCAGCCGGGCCGCGAGCTCGACGGCCGGCGCGCTGGTGGGGGTGGCGTTCCTGCTGCGGGCGGTCGGCGACGTGCAGGAGAACCTGCTCAGCTGGCTGTCGCCGATCGGCTGGGCGCAGGCGACCTACCCGTTCCACACCGACCGCTGGTGGCCCCTGCTGCTGTGCCTGGGCGTCGGGGCGATGCTGGTGGGTGCGGCGGTGGCGCTGCTGGACCGCCGCGACCTGGGCGCGGGCCTGCTGCCGGACCGTCCCGGCCGGGCCACCGCCGGGTGGGCGCTGGGCACACCGCTGGGCCTGGCGTGGCGGCTGCAGCGCGGCACGGTCACGGGCTGGTCGGTGGGGCTGGTCGGTGTCGGCGTCGTGTACGGCTCGTTGGTGACGGCGACCGAGGACCTCGTCGAGCAGACCCCCGAGCTGATGGAGCTGCTGCCCGGCGGCGCGGACGACGTCCTGGCCGGCTACCTGGTCATCACGGCCGGCTTCCTGGCCGTGCTGTCCGCCGCGGCAGGCGTGGCGATGGCGCTGCGGCTGCGCGGCGAGGAGGCCGCGGGACGGGCCGAGCCCGTCCTGGCCACCGCGTCGTCACGGACCGCGTGGGCGGCCTCGCACCTGACGGTCGCCCTCGTGGCGTCGGCGGGGCTGCTGGTCGGCTCCGCGCTGGTGGTCGGCCTGACCGCGGTGGCGACGGGGGTGCCGGCCGGCGTGGTCGGGGACGTCGCGCTCGGCGGGCTGGTCCTGGTCCCGGCCGTCTGGTTGCTCGTGGGGCTCACGGCGGCGCTGTGGGGCGCCGACCCGCGGCTCGCGTCGCTGGGCTGGCTCGGGGTGGCCTGGGCGGCGGTCGTCCTGATGCTGGGCGACTCCCTGGACCTGCCGGGCTGGCTGCGGGGCCTGTCACCCCTGCACCACGTGCCGGCGGTGCCGTTGGAGGACGCGACGGCGACCGCGCCGCTGGTCCTGCTGGGCCTCGCCGTCGGGACGGTCGTGCTGGGCGTCGCCCTCTGGGGTCGGCGCGACCTGCGGACGGGGTGAGCGGGCGGGTCAGGCCGCCACGTCGAGGTCCAGCACCCGTTCCAGGAACACGGCCAGACCGTCGTCGGCCACGCTCGGCACCTGCTCGTCGGCGGCCGCGCGCACGTCGTCGTCCAGGGCGTTGCCCATCGCCGCCGACTGCGCGGCCCACTGCAGCATCTCGATGTCGTTGCGCCCGTCCCCGATGGCGAAGGTGTCCCCGGGCTCGACGCCCAGCGAGCGGCGCACCGACTCCAGCGCGCTGGCCTTGGACACCCCCTCGGGGGCGATGTCGAGCCAGGCCGACCAGCCGACCGCGTAGGCCACGGAGCTGAGGCCGATCCGCTGGACGATCTCCTCGAACTCCTGCGGCGTGTGGTCGAGGCTGCGGACGATGACCCGCAGGGCGCGGGTGGCCGTGAGCTCCTCGAAGGAGCCGACCCGGTACGGCCCGCTGAGCTCCCCCTCGGGGAACGCCTGGGTGAGCAGCTTCTCCAGCGTCACCGTCTCCACGCCGTACAACGCGGTCGGCAGGTGCTCCCGGATGACGGCGAGCGCCGGCCCGGGGTCGAAGGAGATCGCCTCGGTCACCTCGTACCCGGTGGGCAGGGCCGGGTCCAGGCCGAGCGTCACCGCGCCGTTGCTGACGATGGCCTGCCCGGTCAGCAGGTCGAGACGGTCCAGCACCTCCAGGGTGCCGTCGGTGCTCCGCCCCGTGGCGATGACGACGTGCGCCACCTCGCTGGCGGCCCTGATCGTGCGGCGCACCCGCTCGGTCAGCCGGTCGTCGTGGTCGACGATCGTGCCGTCGATGTCGATGCCGACCAGGGCGCGCCTCGCCCCGGGCGCCTGCGCCGCGGTCACAGCGGTGCCAGCACGTCGGTGCCGAGCCGTGCGGCCAGCGGCGGCGGGACGATGACGGACCCGTCGGCCTGCTGGTTGTTCTCCAGCATCGCCACCAGCCAGCGCGTCGTGGCCAGGGTGCCGTTGAGCGTGGCGACCGGGCTGGTGCCGTTCTCGCCCCGGGAGCGGATGTCGAGGCGGCGGGCCTGGAACGTCGTGCAGTTGCTGGTGCTGCTGAGCTCCAGCCAGCGGTTCTGCGAGGGCAGCCACGCCTCGCAGTCGTACTTGCGGGCGGCGCTGGAGCCCAGGTCGCCCGCGGCCACGTCGATGACGCGGTAGGGCAGGCCGAGCGCGCCGAGCATGCCCTCCTCCAGCGCGAGCATCCGCTCGTGCTCGGCCTCGGCGTCGGCCGGGTCGGTGAAGGCGAACATCTCGACCTTGTGGAACTGGTGGACCCGGATGATGCCGCGGGTGTCCTTGCCGTGGCTCCCGGCCTCGCGGCGGTAGCACGCCGACCAGCCGGCGTAACGGATCGGGCCGTCGGACAGGTCGAGGATCTCGTCGGAGTGGTACCCGGCGAGCGCGACCTCGCTGGTGCCCACCAGGTAGAGGTCGTCGGCGGCCAGCCGGTACACCTCGTCGGCGTGGGCGCCGAGGAAGCCCGTGCCCGCCATGATCTCCGGGCGGACCAGGGTCGGGGTGATCATGGGCGTGAACCCGGCCTCGTAGGCGGTGTCCATGGCCAGGCCGAGCAGGGCCAGCTCCAGGCGGGCGCCGACCCCGGTGAGGAAGTAGAACCGGCTGCCCGACACCTTGGCGCCGCGCTTGACGTCGATGGCCCTCAGGCCCTCGGCCACCGCCAGGTGGTCCGGCACGGCACCGGCGGCGTCGATGACGCCCTCGGCCTCGAAGTCCCGGACCTGCCCGACCTCGCGCAGCACGACGTAGTCGTCCTCCCCACCCGCGGGCACACCCGGCAGCACCAGGTTGTCGATCGCCCGCAGCGACCGGTCCAGCTCGGTCTGGGCGACGTCGACGTCGACCTGGGCGGCCTTGACGGCGTCGGACAGCTGCTTGGCCTGCGCGACCAGGGCCGGCTTCTCGTCCTTGGGTGCGGCCGCGACGTTCTTGCCGAAGGCCTTCTGCTCCGAGCGCAGCTGCTCGTAGCGGGCCACCTGCTCACGTCGTGAGACGTCGGCGGCGAGCGCCACGTCGACCGTCCCGGGGTCGGCCCCGCGCCGTCTCTGGCTGTCCTTCACGGTCTGCGGGTCGTCCCGGAGCGCCTTGATGTCGATCACGCCCCGAGACTACGGGGGCGGGAGCAGGTCGGACGGTCTGCACGGGACTACGCTCCAGCCGTGGACACGGAACCCTCGGGGGCCGGCGAGCAGTCGTCGGAGCAGAAGTGGGTCGCCGTCATCGCGCACCCCGGCAAGACGGACATGGACGAGGTCCGCCGCGAGGTGGGCGAGCTCGCCACCCGGTCCGGCTGGGGCCGGCCCCGGATCTGGGAGACGACGGTCGACGAGACCGGTGCGCTGCAGGCCCGCGAGGCCGTCGAGGCCGGCGCCACCGTCGTGGCGGTGTCCGGCGGCGACGGGACGGTGCGCTCGGTCGCGTCGGCCCTGGTGGGGGGCTCCACCCCGATGGCCATCCTGCCGGCCGGCACCGGCAACCTGCTGGCCCGCGCCCTGGGCGTCAGCCACACGAACCGTTCCGAGGCCGTGGAGCTGCTGCAGACGGTCCACACCCGGCACGTCGACGTCATGGAGGCCGTCCTGGTCCGCCCGGACGGCACCCGCGCGACAGAGCTGTCCCTGGTCGGGCTGGGCATCGGCTACAACGCCGACATCATGGCCGGCGTCGACGAGAAGCTGAAGCAGCGGGCCGGTTGGCTGGCGTACGTCTTCTCCGGCGCCCGCGCCATCCGCCGGCACGCGCTGCGGGTCCGGATCGCCGACGACGTCGACGACGTCTCCGCGCCGCTGCTGCCCGGTGGGGCCGAGCAGCGCAGCGTCCGGTCGATCCTGGTGATGACCTGCGGCGAGCTGGTCGGTGGGCTGCGGCTGCTCGAGGAGTCCACGCCCGACGACGGGACCATCGAGACGGTGATCGCGGCGCCCAACAGCCACTTCGAGCTGGTGTGGCAGCTGGGTCGGCTCGTCAGCCGGCGCGACGCCCGCGGCGCCAACGTCGACGTGCTCCGCTCGACCCGCAACGTCGTCGTGGAGTGCCCGCGCGAGACCGAGGCCCAGGTCGACGGCGACCCCGTGGGCCAGGTGACCCGGATCGAGGTCACCCTCCGCCCCGGCGCCCTCGAGGTCATCGCCCCCGACCCCGGCTGAGTCAGACCACCAGGCGGGTGGGGCGCTGGGCCGCGGCCGCGACCGCGAGTCCGGACAGCCGGTGGACAGCCTCGTCGACCCGGTTGGTGGGGACCACGAACGGCAGTCGCAGGTAGCGCTCGAGCGCGCCGTCCACGCCGAAGCGCGGGCCCGCGGCCAGCCGCAGCCCGTGCGCCCCGGCCATCTCGGCCATCGAGCTGCTGGAGCGGTGGTCCAGCTCGACCCACAGCGACAACCCACCCTGCGGCGTCCGCCAGCGCCACGCCGGCAGCTCGCGGCGCAGCGCGACCTCCAGGGCGTCCCGGCGGGCGGCCACCTCGTCACGACGGGCGGCCGCGTGGGCCTCGCGGTCGGGGTCGCGCAGCAGGTGCGCCAGCGCCAGCTGACCGACCACCGCGGTGCCCAGGTCCCAGGACAGGCGGGCCTCGACGAGCCGGTCGGCCAGGTCGCGCGGGGCACGAACCCACCCCAGCCGCAGCCCCGCCCAGGCGGACTTGCTCACCCCGCCGACCGTGACGACCGAGTCGGAGAAGGACGCCAGCGGCGGTTCGGGCGCCCGGCCGTCCAGGCGCAGGTCGACCAGGGTCTCGTCCACCACGAGCGTGGTCCCGACCGCGTCGGCCGCGGCGACCAGCTCCGCCCGTTGCGCGGCGCCCATCACCCCGCCCGTCGGGTTCTGGCAGTCGGGCAGCACGTAGCCCAGCGTCGGTGCGCTCTGCCGGAGCACGGTGCGCCAGGTGTCCAGGTCCCACCAGGCCTCGTCCAGGTCGCCCAGCGGGACCGGGACCAGGCGCGCCCCGGACCGGCGCGCCGCCTCCAGGGCGTTGGGGTAGGTCGGCTGCTCGACGACGACCCGGTCACCGGGCTGGACCAGCAGCCGCAGCAGCATCGCCCACGCCGACACCGCGCCGGACGTGATGACGACCTGCGCGGGGTCGGTCGGCAGGCCGCGGGCGTCGAACATCTCGGCCACGGCTCGCCGGGTGTCGTCGACGCCGGCCGCCTCGTAGCCGACGCCGGGCAGGTGGCGGGGCAGCTCGAGCAGGGCGGCCTCGTAGGCGGCCCGCACCGCGACACCGTCCGCGGGCAGGGTCGCCGCGGCCAGGTCGATGGCGTCACCGGCCAGGTCCAGCGGTGTCGCCGGGGCGATGGCCCCACCGGTCGGCCGCACGCCGCCGGGCACCGCGGTCCAGGAGCCGGACCCCTGCCGCGAGTGCAGGAAACCGGCCTCGCGCAGGTGGTCGTAGGCGGCGGTGACGGTGGTGCGGCTGACGTGCAGCTGCTCGGCGAGCTGCCGCTCGCTCGGCACCCGGACGTCGAGCGGGAGCCGGCCGTCCAGCACGAGGGCGCGCAGCCGGGCGGCCAGGCCGACATAGGTCGGGCCACCGGTCCGCCACTGCTCCCCCAGCAAGCGGCCCATCGTCAAGGCACCCATCCGCGTCCGCACCGGGCCAGTCTGCCGTGATTGGCTCTGGAACGGAAGGCCAATCAGACGGCAGGGTTCCCGTCATGCTTCCCCGCCCGGTCCCTCGACGCCTCGCCCAGCTGCTGGTCGGGCTCGTCCTGTACGGCGCGACCATGGCGCTGATGGTCCGCTCCGGCCTCGGCCTCAACCCGTGGGACGTGCTGCACGAGGGCCTGTCCGGGCTGACGGGTCTGACCTTCGGCACCGTCACCGTGCTCGTCGGCGCCGTCGTCCTGCTGGCGTGGATCGCGCTGCGCCAGCGCCCGGGCATCGGGACCGTGGCCAACGTCGTCGTCATCGGGGTCGCCGTCGACGTCACGCTGTGGCTGCTGCCGGAGCCGGAGCACCTGGCGGTCCGCATCGCGTTCCTGCTGTCGGGGATCGTCGGCAACGGGATCGCGGGCGGGCTGTACATCGGCGCCGGTCTGGGGCCGGGGCCGCGGGACGGGCTGATGACCGGTCTGGTCCGTGTGACGGGGCGCTCGACCCGCCTCGTCCGCACCAGCATCGAGCTGTCGGTGCTGGCCGTGGGGTGGCTCATCGGCGGCACGGTCGGCCTGGGCACGGTGCTGTACGCCCTCGCCATCGGCCCGGTCGTGCAGCTGGCGCTGGGGTGGTTCACGGTGCGGGCGGCGGCCGACGGCGAGGCCCCGTCCGCGCGGCTCGCTGAGCGACGCGCGTGCCTCAGCCCACCAACGGCACCGTGACCTCCGTGCCGGCGCTGGTCCCGTCGGGGGCCATCAGCACGACCTGACGCAGGTCCTGCAGGCGGACGTCGGCCCCCCGGCGTCCCGCCTCGACGAGCAGGGCCAGGACGGCCGGGTGCAGCTGGTCGGTCTCCAGGACGGGGTCGTCGTCGTGCGACCACCGGCTCACCAGCCGCGGACCGGCCGGTGTGCAGCCGACCACCACGTCCACCCCCGGCAGGTGCCAGCCGGCGGGGACCGGGCCGTCGACCGGCCAGCAGCACAGCAGCTGCAGCGAGTCCTCCGACCCCGGGTCGACCCGGAAGGCGGACCACGGCGCACCGGTGGGGCGGTGGCCGGCCCGCTGCAACCCCTGCCACACCGCGGCGAAGACGCCGTCGGCGCGTTCGGTGGCCCCGTCGTCGGACTCACCGGAGGCCTCGTCGTCGGTCACGGGGAGCAGCGCCCCCACCCAGTGCTGCGCCGGCGCGTCCCGCTGCACCACCTCCCACCGCTGACCACCGGCCTCCTCCGCGAGGTGTCGCGCGAGCGCCTCGAGCGCGTCGTCCTGTTCCGCGCGCTCGAGGGCCAGCCGCTCGCGGAAGCGCTCGATCGCGGACGACGCCGCGTCCCCGCCCGCCATCACGACCGGCGCGTCGGTCAGCGGCAGCCCCGCCCGCCGGAGCGCACGCAGCCGCAGCGCCGGACCGACCTGCTCCACCCCGTACCGGCGGTAGCGGGAGACCGGGTCGACGTCGGCCGGCTGCAGCACCCCACGCTCGTCGTAGTGGCGCAGCGCCTTGACGCCGAGACCCGTCAGCTGGGCGAACTCCCCGATGCTCATCACGAGGACGAGCCTGCAGGTTCCTGCGAGGGGAGGGTCAAGCCGTCGGCGGGTCGTCGCCCAGCAGGCCCGCCAGCCAGGTGTCGGCCTCGGCGAACCCGTCGGCGCCGGTCCACGTGGGTACCCGCGAGGGCTCCTTGTCCGCCCGGGGGTAGGAGCCCAGGAACCGGGTGTGGGGACTGAGCCGTCGCAGGCCCTTGAGCGCCTCGGCGACCCGCGGCTCGCGGACGTGGCCGTCGAGGTCGATCGAGAAGCAGTACTCGCCGAACCCCGCGCCGGTGGGGCGCGACTCGATCCGGGTCAGGTCGACCCCGCGGGCGGCGAACTGCTCGAGCAGCTCCAGCAGCGCGCCGGAGTGGTTCTCCCGCAGGTAGGCGACGACGCTGGTCCGGTCCGACCCCGTAGCCTGCGGCACCGCGCCGGGCCGCGAGATGACGACGAAGCGGGTCGTGGCCGGCCGGTCGCCGATGTCGGCCGCCAGGACCTGCAGGCCGTAGCGCTCCACGGCCGACGGCGCGCAGATCGCGGCGTCGTAGGCGTGCTCCCCGTCCTGGGCCAGGCCCGCCGCGGCGGCGGCGGTCGACATCGCGGGCTCGACCGCGACGTCGGGCAGGTGGTCCGACAGCCAGGCCCGGCACTGCGCCTCGGCGTGCGGGTGGCTGGCGACCCGGCCCACCTCGGCCAGAGCCGTCCCGGGACGCGCGGCGAGGACGAACGTCACCGGGACCAGCTGCTCGGCCACCACGACCAGCGGCGGGGTGCTCGCGCTCAGCGCGTCGAGGGTGGCGTTGACACCACCTTCGAGGGAGTTCTCGATCGGCACCACCGCGGCCGTCACCTCGCCGTCGCGGACCGCCTCGAAGCAGCGGCCGACCGTCGCCATGGGGACCCGCTCGACGTCGGGGGCGCCGTGCTCGGCCAGCACGCCGTCCAGCGCCGCCTCGGTGAACGTGCCGGCCGGACCCAGGAACGCGACGCGGGTGGCGGGGACGGAGGCGCCGGGGCTGCTCACGGCTGGCCACGCTAGGCCATCGGGCCGCGCGGACGACGGCTGGAACAACCCTGTGGACAGGTTGTTGAACCCGGCATGAAGAAGATCGGTTTCCTGTCCTTCGGTCACTGGTCGGCGTCGCCGCACTCGCAGACGCGGTCGGCCTCCGACGTGCTGCTGCAGTCGATCGACCTGGCCGTGGCCGCCGAGGAGCTCGGGGCCGACGGGGCCTACTACCGGGTCCACCACTTCGCGCAGCAGCTGGCGTCGCCGTTCCCCCTGCTGGCGGCCGTCGGGGCGCGGACGAGCCGGATCGAGATCGGGACCGGCGTCATCGACATGCGCTACGAGAACCCGCTGCACATGGCCGAGGACGCGGGCGCGGCCGACCTGATCTCCGGCGGCCGGCTGCAGCTGGGCGTGAGCCGGGGGTCGCCCGAGCAGGTCGTCGACGGCTACCGGTACTTCGGGTACTCCCCGGCCGAGGGCTCCGACCACGCCGAGATGGCGCGCGAGCACACGGCTCGCTTCCTGGAGGTCCTGCAGGGTCAGGGGTTCGCGCAGCCCGACCCGCGGCCCATGTTCCCCAACCCGCCGGGGCTGCTGCGCATCGAGCCGCACTCCGAGGGCCTGCGCGAGCGCATCTGGTGGGGGGCCGGGACGCGCGCGACCGCCGAGTGGACCGCGCAGCAGGGCATGAACCTGATGAGCTCGACCCTGCTCAGCGAGGACACCGGGGTGCCGTTCCACCAGCTGCAGGCCGAGCAGATCCTGCGCTTCCGCACGGCCTGGGCCGACGCCGGGCACCCCCGCGAGCCGCGGGTGTCGGTCAGCCGCAGCATCTTCCCGATCACGTCCGACGCGGACCGGATGTACTTCGGCGGCGCGGGCGGGACCGGGGACCAGGTCGGCTACATCGACGGCGGCAGGGCCCGCTTCGGCAAGACCTACGCCGGCGAGCCGGACGCGCTGGTACGACAGCTGGCCCAGGACGAGGCGATCGCGGCGGCGGACACCCTGCTGCTGACGGTGCCCAACCAGCTGGGCGTGGACTACAACGCCCACCTGCTGGAGTCCTTGCTGCGCGACGTCGCCCCCGCCCTGGGCTGGCGCTGACCGCCTGGGGCACCCGCCCGGCCCGGGGCTCGGGGGGGTGAGGGCCCCGCGGCGGGGGGCGAGGGCTCGGGGGCGGGCTCAGGTCTCGCGGACGTGGAGGCCGGCCACGTCGGTCGCGGCGGACAGGTCACCGGCGTCGCTGCGGCCGATGACGCTGAGGGTGCCGTCGGACTCCAGCACCACGGCGGCGACCCGGGCCAGGTCCCCGGTCCCCGAGGCCCGCACGGCCTGTCGCACCTCGCCCTCGGTGAGGCGCTGACCACGCATCGCGTCGTGGTCGACGCCTCGCCCTCGGTGAGGCGCTGACCGCGCATCGCGTCGTGGTCGACGCCCCCCTCGCGCAGCACGAGCGTGGGCCGGGCGGTCACGAACGAGCGGCCACCGGGCAGCCTCGACGTGATCGCGGCCACCCCCAGCTGCAGCCCGGCCAGCAGCGCCAGGGCGAGCGCCCCCTCGACCCACGCCACGTCGCTGCTCAGCAGGATCGTGGCCAGGGTGGAACCGAGGGCGACGGTGACGACGAGGTCGAACGCGTTGAGCTTGGCGAGCGTCCGCTTGCCGCTGACCCGCAGGACGACGACGAGCCAGACGTAGGCCGCCGTGCCCACCAGGACCACGCGCAGGAGACCGGACCAGGTGTCGAACCACATCCGTCACTGTCCTCACGTCCGGGCCGTCCCGGCAAGGTGACGTTCAGCGGAACCGACGGCCCTCGTCGCGCCGGTAGGCCCACACGGCGACCGCACCGGCTGCCACCGCCCACAGCGCCAGCACCGGCAGGGCCGAGACCGGCAGGTCGGCGCCGGTGGTCGCGGCGATCACCAGGTCGCGGCCGGCGCGGGTGGGCAGGGCCTGAGACACCGCGTCGAGCCAGGCCGGGAAGCCGTCCGGCGGGATGAACAGCCCGCCTCCGAACGCGAGCGGGAACAGCAGCACCTGGGCCACCGGGATCGCGGCCTTGACCGGCAGCGAGTACCCGATCGCGACCCCCATGAACAGCAGCGGCACCCCGGCGACACCCAGCGCGGCCAGGCCGAGCAGCGCCTGGACCGGGGTCACGGCCGCCTCGGTGAGCAGGGCCGCCACCAGCAGCAGGGGCAGCAGGCCGAGCAGCGCGAACAGCACGCCGTTGAGCAGCCGGGCGACGATCCGCGGCACGGCCCCCACGGGCAGGGTGCGGACGTAGGGGTCCCACGGCGTGCCGCGGTCGTCGGCGACCCCGACGCCGAAGGTGAACAGGCAGACCGAGAACACGGCGAACAGGCTGAGCTGCGACGCGGCCGCGGTGGCCGCGACCGGGTCGCCGGAGATCGCGCCGAACGGCACCACGAAGAACAGGAACGACAGCACCGGGAACATCACCGTGCCGACGACGGCGATGGGGACGCGCAGGGTCTCCATCGCGACGTAGCGGGTGTGGAGCGCGACCAGGCTCATGCGTGGGCCTCCGTCCGGGCGGCGTCCGAGGGGTCGTGCCCGGCGCGGCTGCCGGCGGTCAGCGCGAGGAACGCCTCCTCCAACGAGGCGGCGGCGACCTGCAGGTCCCGGAAGTCCACGTCGGCCCGGACGAGCTCGCGCACCAGCGCGTCGGAGTCGGCGGTGAACAACGACCACCGACCGTCGGGGCGGGCCTCGGCCCGCAGCACGTGGTCCAGATCCGGCAGGGCACCCGCCCGGATGCTGACCCGGCGCTGCTGCACCCGGGCCCGGACCGCGTCGAGGGTGTCGTCGACCAGCACCCGTCCCGACGCGACCACGACGACCCGTTGGGCCAGGGCCTCGATCTCCTCCAGGTAGTGGCTGGTGACCACCACGGTGCCGCCGTCGGCGTGGAAGTCGCGGACCTTCTGCCACAGCAGGTGGCGGGCGTCCACGTCCAGGCCGGTGGTCGGCTCGTCCAGCACCAGCAGGCGCGGACGGCCGACCAGGGCCAGCGCCACGGACAGCCGCCGTCGCTGCCCGCCCGACAACCCACCGGTCTGCCGGCCGGCCTGCTCGGTCAGCCCGAGCTCGTCCAGCAGCCGGGCCGTGGGCACCGGGTCCGGGTGATGACCGGCGACGAAGTCGAGCACCTCCCGGACCTTGAGCGTCGCGGGCAGCGCCGTCTCCTGCGGGGTGCAGCCCAGCAGCCTGCGGTTGGCGGGCACCCGGGGGTCACCGCCGAACAGCTCGACCGACCCGGCGTCCGGACGCCGAAGCCCCAGCAGCAGGTTGATGAGCGTGGACTTGCCGGCGCCGTTGGGGCCCAGCAGCCCGACGACCTGCCCGGCGGGCACGTCCAGCGTGACGTCGTCCAGGGCGAGGACGTCGCCGTAGCGGCGCGTCACCCCTGCCCACCGCGCGAGCGTGTGCGTCATGGTCGCTCCCCCTCGGGTCGGACGGTCGGGGCGGTCGCCTCCAGCAGCGAGCGCAGGGCGGCGAGGTAGTCCTCGTAGGCGTGGCGCCCGGTGCGGGTCAGCGCCAGGTACGTGACGGGCGAGCGGCCCCTGTGGGTCTTGGTCACCTCGACGTAGCCGGCGTCCTCGAGCTTGCGCAGGTGGGTCGCGAGGTTGCCGGCGGTCATGTCGAGCAGCTGCTGCACCCGTGGGAACGCGATCCGGTCCCCGGGCGGCAGCGCGGCCAGCGTCGTCGTCAGCCGCAGCCGCGCCTGGGCGTGGATGACGGGGTCGAGCTCGACCGGTCGGGCGTCGGCGTCGGCGCTCACGTGCGGGCGACCGACGAGGCCCGACCGGCGGGGCGCAGCGTGAACCAGGCCGCGGCGGCCAGGAACCCGCCGCCCCCGGCCAGGCCCATCACCAGGTAGAGCGGGAGCAGCCCGAGCAGGCAGCCCACCCCCGTGGTGACCAGGATCCAGGCCCCGATGGCGAACTGCAGCGGGTCGTCCCACACCGCGGCGCCGGCGACGTACATGAGCCCGACGACGAGACCGGACAGCGCCGGCCACAGCAGCGCGGTCACGTCCGGCGGCGCCCCCAGCCGCTCGGCGGTCAACGCCACGCACGTGACCAGGCCGAAACCGAGGAACCAGCCCCAGCCGTACATCGCGCCGGTCCGGGCGGACGGTCCCGCCACCCCCCGGTAGGCGCGGACGGAGTACACCCCGGTGACGATCGCGGCGCCGAGCAGCAGCACGAAGAACAGCAGGCCGACGAACAGCCCGGGCAGCGGCACCAGGGCGCCGCCCTCACGCAGCGGGGACGCCAGCCACATGACGCCGAAACCCACCAGCCAGGCCGTGCCCCACGCGCCCAGCAGGACGCGCTCGTCGGGGGCGAGGGCGCGGTGGGTGCGTGCCTGCTGCTCGGCGACCAGCCTCAGCTGCTCGGCGGGGTCGACGGGGCCCTCGGGACCGACATGACCCTCAAGGTCGGTGAGGAGCGCAGGCTCGGCGGGAACGGCAGGCTCGGCGGCTCGACCCGCCCGCGCGGGCGGACCGGGCCGACGGGGCGGCGAGGCGCTCACCGGGCCACCACCCCGGCCCGGCGCGAGCCGATCCCCAGGGCGACCGCGAGGGCGGCGAGGAGGAACCCGCCGCCACCGGCGACAGCCATGACGACGTAGTTGCCCGGCGCCCCGGCGAACGGCGCCACCACGGCCACGACGATCATCCAGAGGCCGATGCCGAGGCGCAGCCGGTCCTGCCAGATCGCGGCGGCCGCCAGGTACAGCAGGCCCACGAGCAACCCGGTCAGGGCCGGCCACAGCAGCATCAGCAGCTCGGCGTCGGCCCCGGCCAGGCCCATGGCCAGCACCAGCGCTGCACCGGCGTTGAACGCCACCGGCCAGCTGAGGCCGTGGAGCCGGCGGACCCGTCGGGACGGCCCGTCCAGACCCCGCTCGGCGGCCGCGGTGTGCCTGACCGTGACGACCACGGCCGCGGCGACGAGAGCCGCGTAGACGCCGACCGCGGCGAGCACGGGCACCGGCAGCACAGCGCCCCCCTCGACCGGCCAGCTCGCGGCGACAGCGCCGAAGCCCACGAGCTGGGCCGTCCCCCACACGCCGAGCACCAGACGCGGGTCGGTGTCGGTGCGGGCCCGGACCAGGCGGTCCTGCGCACCGACCGCGGCGAGGAGCTGGGCGGGGTCGGCCGCGCCGTCGTGTGCCGTCGCGTTCACCGGATGGACCACTTTGCGATGCAAACCATGTGCATTTTGTATCGCAAAGTAGTTGTCACCCGCAAGCCCATTGCCGAGCACACCTCGCCGACGACCTACGCTCCCTGCGTGCCCCACCACGAGCAGCCCGACGCCCCCGCGACCACCGACAGCACCGGCACCGCCGCCGGCACGGTCCACCTCGGCCACAGCCGGATCGACGTGGACCGCCGCGCCCGCACAGGTGACCCCGAGGTCGTCTTCGGCGCCGGCAAGACCGCGGAGCAGGTGGTGGAGATCCTGGCCACGCTGCACGCCGCCCACCCCGACACGGCGGTGCTCGCCACCCGCCTCGACGACGCCGCACTGGCCGCGGTCACGGCCCAGCTGCCCGAGGCCGACGTCGACCCCGCCGCCCGCACCGCGGTCCTCGGCCCCCTGCCGACGGCGCGCGGCCTGGTCACGGTCGTCGCGGCGGGCACGTCGGACGGGCCGGTGGCCGCGGAGGCCGCGGTCAGCGCCCGGGTGCACGGGTCCGGCGTGCAGCGCGTCGACGACGTCGGCGTCGCCGGCATCCACCGGTTGCTCGCGGTGCGGGACACCCTGGCCGCGGCCGACTGCCTGGTCGTCGTCGCCGGCATGGAGGGGGCCCTGCCCAGCGTCGTCGCGGGCCTGGTCGGGGTGCCTCTGGTGGGCGTGCCGACGAGCGTGGGGTACGGGACCGGGGCCGGCGGGCTCGCGGCCGTGCTGTCGATGCTCAACTCGTGCGCGCCGGGCGTGGTGGTGGTCAACATCGACAACGGCTACGGCGCGGGGGTGCACGCCGCCCGGGTCGCGCGAGCCGCCGCCAGGTCCGTCGCGACCGGTGCCGCGTCAGGGGCGGGCGCCACGGACCCAGGGCAGACTGACCGACCGTGACCACGCTGTGGATCGACGCCGGCCGCGGGGCCGCGGGCGACATGCTGCTGGGGGCGCTGTGGGACGCGGGAGCCGACGCCACCGCGACCCGCGCCGCCGTGCGGGCCGTGGTCCCGGCCGACATCACGTTCCACCACGAGGTGCGCGACGGCTTCAGGGTCGCCCGGGCCGACGTGGTGCCGGACGCCGACGACCTCGCGAGCGGACCGGACCGACGCTGGGCCGACATCCAGCGGGCCCTGGCGACCGCACCGCTGGCGCCCCGGGTCCGCGACCGCAGCACGGCCGTGTTCGCCGCGCTGGCGCGGGCCGAGTCCGAGATCCACGGCACCGACGTCGACCGGGTGCACTTCCACGAGGTCGGCGGTCACGACTCCATCGGTGACGTCGTCGGTGTCGTCGCGGCGGTCGAGAGCCTGGGCGTCACCCGCGTCGTGGTCACCCCGGTCGCGCTGGGCCGCGGCGAGGACGCCGCCGGCAGCCACGGCCACGGTCGCATCCCGGCCCCGGTCCCGGCCGTCCTGCACCTGGCCACCGCGGCCGGGGCACCCGTGCTGGCGGGCGAGGGCGCCGGCGAGTCCTGCACCCCCACCGGCATGGCGCTGCTGGCCACCCTGGCCGACGCCTGGGGCCCGCTGCCCCCGCTGCGCCCGTCGGCGACCGGGTCCGGGGCGGGCACCCGCCCGACCCCGGGTCGGTTCGGCGCGCTGCGCGTCGTGCTCGGCACCCCGGTCGGGCCGCTGGGCGACACCGGCACCGACGTCGCCCTGGTGACCAGCACCAACGTCGACGACCTCGACCCCCGGCTGTGGCCGCGCGTGCTCGCCCGCCTGCTCGAGGTCGGGGCCCAGGACGCCTGGCTCGCGCCCATCCTCATGAAGAAGGGCCGCCCCGCCCACACCCTGCACGTGCTGAGCGACCCGTCGCTGGCCCAGGCCGTCCGTGACGTCGTCGTCACCGAGACCAGCGCCATCGGGATGCGGGTGCAGGCCGTGGCCAAGCACGCCCTGCCCCGCGACGAGGTGGCTGTCGACGTCGACGGCGACCGGGTCCGGGTCAAGCGGGCGTGGCTGGAGGGCCGGGTCGTCAACGTGCAGCCGGAGTGGGAGGACGTCGCCGTGGCCGCCGCCCGCACCGGCGCCCCGGCCAAGCAGGTGCTGGCGAGGGCCTCGGCCCTGGCCCAGGAGCACCGCGGCTGACGGGAGACCGTCCGTCGTCAGCTGCCCCCGCACGCCGCCCGGGTCGATCGACCTCCGGCCCGCACGGGCAGCCTCGGGGTCGCGGCGCAGCCGTACGACGTGGCGCTGGCCGTCGGTACCGGGCCGGTCGGACGGCCCCAGCGACTGCGCCGCCGCGTGCCGGCGTGAGGTGGTCTCGCCGTGGGGAAGCACCTGCTCATCGACGGTCCTCTCGGTAGTGCCTGTGATGACGCGTGGCCGCCGGGACGACCCCGTACCCGGCGGCCACACGTCGGCCCGCTGCGGAGCGCTCCGGCCCCGGGTCGGGCCGAGCTCGGTGCCGGTCGCGCGCCCGCTGGCCAGACGGTACGCCGTGACACTTTGGTCTGACCAGAGGTGACGCGTGTCATTCACCCGTTGCGGTCCCTCGGCTGCGCTCCGTCGGTGGTTCGATGTCGCCGTGGACAGCAGCAGCACGGCACGTACCGGTGGGTTCGTCGACAGCGAGGTCGGCACGCTGCGGGAGGTGATCCTGCACCGGCCGGGCAACGAGCTGCGCCGGCTGACGCCGCGCAACAACGACCGGCTGCTGTTCGACGGTCTGCCCTGGGTGGACCGCGCGCAGGTCGAGCACGACGCCTTCGCCGACACGCTGCGGGCGCGCAGCGTGGTCGTGCACCTGGTGACCGACCTGCTGCGGGACGTGCTGGGCGACGCCGAGGTCCGGACCCGGGCCATCTCCGACGTGCTCACGGACCACTTCGCCACCCACCTGCGGATGGGGGACACGCTCAAGCAGCGGGTGCGTGACCACCTGGAGTCCCTGGACGCCGACGCCCTGACCGACGCCCTCGTCGCCGGGGTCCGCAACGACGAGGTGCCCGGTCGGTCCGGGCTGGTGGCGGCCCTGCTGCAGGACGACGACTTCGTCGTCGACCCGCTGCCCAACCTGCTGTTCACCCGCGACTCCAGCGTCTGGCTCGGCGACGAGGTGGCCGTGGCCAGCCTGGCCATGCCCGCCCGCGAGCGCGAGACGCACCTGCTGGGACTGGTCTACGCCCACCACCCCCGCTTCGCGGGCGTCGTCACCGCCTACGAGCCGTCCTGGGAGCACGTCGAGGGCGGCGACGTGCTCGTGGTCGGCCCGGGCGTGCTGGCCGTCGGCACCGGTGAGCGGACGACGCCGGCGGGGGTCGAGCGGCTCGCGCGCACCGTGATCGGTCGCGGCCTGGCCCACACGGTCCTCGCCGTCCCGATCGCCCAGGAACGGGCCACCATGCACCTGGACACGGTCTGCACGATGGTCGACCGCGACGCCGTGGTCATCTACCCCAACGTCGCCACCAGCCTGGTCGCCCTGCCGCTGACCGCGGCCAACGGCACGGGCGGGACGCGCGGGTCCCAGGTGCCGCCGGGCGACGTGGAGCTCACCGTCGGGGCGGCCCGACCGTTCCTGCCGGCCGTCGCCGAGGCCATCGGCGTGTCCCGCATCCGGCACGTCGACACGGGCCTGGACCCGGTCTCGGCCGAGCGCGAGCAGTGGGACGACGGCAACAACACCCTGGCGATCGCGCCGGGCGTCGTCGTGGCCTACGAGCGCAACACGGGGACGAACGCCGCCCTGCGCGAGGCGGGCATCGAGGTGCTGGAGATCCCCGGTGACCAGCTCGGCTCCGGCCGCGGCGGCCCCCGGTGCATGAGCTGCCCGGTCGTCCGCGACCCCCTCTGAGTCCAGGCGCCGGCCTGGCACGCGGTGTGGCGGCGGAACCGACCATTACCGGCTCGGTTCACGACCACTGCGCGTGCCAGGCGGCGGCTCCGGGGGTCAGCGGAGGGTGACCTGGCGGGCCAGGAGGCCGGCGCGGGCGCGGCGGGCCTCGCCGTCCAGCGGGTCGGTCTGCGCGAGCGCCGCCTCGAACCGCTCGACGAACGCCGCCAGCGGCTCCTCGGTGGCCTCGGCCGTCGAGTCGTCCGCCAGGTCCCACACCGGCACGACCAGGCCGTAGGCCCGGAAGAACCCGGCGAACCGGGTGCCCTCGCCGAGCGTCGACAGCGGCGAGCCGTCCTCGCCACGCTGGGCGTGCAGCCGCGCGAGCGCGTCGAGGAACGCCTCCTCCGGGGTCGAGATGATCCAGCGCAGGTGGGTGCTCTCGCCGATCTGGGCCCAGTAGGCGCTCTCGGCGCTGGTCAGCTTCTCCGTGGGGACGACGGCCTCGTTGGCCCGCTCGAGCGAGGCCCGCACCTGGGGCGCGAGCGCGGCCAGCGGGTCGTCGTCGGCGGCACCGGCGTCGGACGCGTCGGAGGCGTCGGTGTCGAGCACGCCGTCCAGCCAGAAGTCGAAGCCCTCGTGCACCTCGACGACCGGGTCGACGGTCAGGTCGAGCCGGTCCTGCAGCCGGACCGTCGACGTCCGGGCGTCCAGGTGGGTGACGGGCCCGGGACCGTCCGCCGCGAGCGCGGCGTCCAGGGCGGCGGCCAGGTCACGGCTGGCGTCCGACGACGCGTCGGCCGCCTGCACCCCCACGAACACGCTGCCGTCGACGCGACGCAGCGCGGGCCACGCCACGGGCAGGACGGTGGCGAAGACGACCTCGGTGCCGTCGGTGGTCCGGGTGCGCATGGTGGCGGCCGGGACGATCTCACGGAACGCGACCCAGTCGGTCTCGCGCGGCAGCCCCTCGAAGGGGCGTGCGACGAACTCCGCCCCGGTACGGAACCGGCCGTGGCACTGCTTGTACCGCTTGCCGGAACCGCAGGGGCACGGCGCCCGCAGGCCGCCGCTCGGCGGGTCCACGGGGGTGGACGGGTCGATGGTGGGGGTCGCGGCGTCGCGTCGTCTGCTCACGGGACGAGGATGCCACCGGTGCCGACCCGGGCCGCACCGCGAGGGCGCGAGGCCGTCAGAGACCGCTGGGGGCCGTCAGACCGCGCGGCGACGGGAGGGCCCGCCGATGGCGGCCCACACCGTGGTGTCGCCGCCGGCGTCGTCGACGATGACGCCCCACTCGTGGGCGAGGCTGCGGACGATGCGCAGCCCACGGCCCCGGGTGGCCACGACCGAGGTGCGGCGCGGACGGATGTCCACCACCTGGCCGTCGAGCGGGCCCCCGTCGGTGACGGCGACCTCGACGACGTGGTCCCGGACGCGGACCCGCAGGGAGATGACACCGCGGGAGTCGGGACGTCCGTGCATGACGGCGTTGCCGAGCAGCTCGCTGGCCGCCAGCTCGGACTCGACCACGGTGCCCTCGGGGACGCCCAGGGAGCGCAGCAGACCGGTCAGCTCCTCGCGGGCCGCGGGCACCGCCGAGGCAGCGTGAGCGAGGTCCCACCGTCTCTCGGTCCGTACCGTGGTCCCGGAGACCATGTCCTCACCTTCCGCCATCCGTACTCCTAGGTCGGATGGGGGATACCCCGTCGGGGCTCCCGGCAAACCCGCGCCTACCCTCCCGGGGCCCCGTAGGCGCGGTCCACCACGACGCGGGCGGTCGCCGGGTCGTCGGTGATGATGCCGTCGACGCCGAGACGGACGCACAGGTCCATGTCCTCGACGGTGTTGACGGTCCAGACGTAGGTGCGCTGCCCGAACTCGTGGCAGTCGCGCACCACGGTCGGGTCGGCCCGCAGCAGCCGGATGTCCAGACCGGTGGCGTGCGAGGTGCTCAGTTGCGGGATCGGGGCCCGGTGGGAACGGAGCCGCACCCGTTCCAGCCCCGGCGCCAGGGCCGCCACGC
Source organism: Aquipuribacter aurantiacus (assembly GCF_051216895.1). Lineage (NCBI taxonomy): Bacteria > Bacillati > Actinomycetota > Actinomycetes > Micrococcales > Intrasporangiaceae > Aquipuribacter > Aquipuribacter aurantiacus. Next base: position 194,423 of record NZ_JBPKAO010000001.1, on the reverse strand, counting down.
GGCGCACGGCGATGGGCGAGAACGACATGATGTTGACGAACGGCAGGCCCGCCAGGTCCTTGCCGAGGCCCTGGAACAGCTCCGCCACGACCATCCGCTCCACCTGCCACGACCACCGGCTCGGGTGCTTGGTCTCGATGGACAGCCCCATCGGGCGCGGCTGGTCGCGGCAGAACTCGACCAGCCGGCGCAGGGTCAGGACGCCCTTGCCGTCGCCGAAGTCCACGTCCTGGAGCTCGGCCAGGCTGCGGGTGTACAGCTTGCCCGTCGCGTCGGACGTGCGGTCCAGGTCGGCGTCGTGGTGGCAGACGGGTTGCCGGTCCCGGGTCAGCCGGACGTCGCACTCCAGGGCGTCGGCCCCGTCGGCGACGGCCCGCTCCATGGCCGCCATGGTGTGCTCGGGTTCGGCCATGCTCGCCCCGCGGTGCGCGATGACCAGCGGGCGACCGGACGGCGGCAGCGGGGGGCGCCTCACCGGGCGCCGCCCACGTGGTCGCGCACCTGGTCCGGGACGCGACCGGGTCGGTTCAGCGGACGACCGGGTCGGCGTCGGTCTCGGACACCACGGGGCGGTCGGCGTCCACCCAGGCGTGCATCCCGCCGGCGACGTTCACCACGTCGTAGCCGTTGCGGGTCAGCCAGGCCACGGCCTGGCCGGAGCGACCGCCCGAGCGGCAGATGACGTGGACCTCCCCGTCGGGGATCTCGGCCAGCCGGGCGGGGACCTGCCCGAGCGGGACGTGCAGGGCGCCGGGGGCGTGCCCGGCCTGCCACTCGTCGTCCTCACGGACGTCCAGCAGGACGAAGTCGTCGGGCAGGTCGGCCGGCAGGTCGGCGACGCGGACGGTGGGGACCTCGCTCACGCGCAGATCTTCCCCCATCCGGGGCGGTGGTGGAACCCAGGTCGTGGTTGGGTCGTCGGATGGGCATGCGGACGCGACGAGGACGGACCCCGACCGGACCCCGGGCGGCGATCGGGCTGCTCGTCGCCACGGCCCTGCTGGCCGGCTGCGGCCAGGCGGGCACCGACGGCGCCGGCCCCACGACAGGTGCTGCGGCGGCCCCGGCGCAGACGACGGAGGACCCGATGAACCCCGACGACAGCCCGACCGGCCCCGACACCACGCCGGAGGCCACCGAGCCCGAGCTGCTGCTGCCGCCGTCGCCCCCGGTCGGGGCCGCCGAGCTGCCGGTCGACCCGGTCGGCGCCGAGCTGACGGTGGTGGTCGGCGGCCCGGACGGCGACCAGCCGCCCGTCACCCTGTCGTGCGACTGGGCCACGGGCACGGCCACCGGCTCGCACCCGCAGGCCCAGCAGGCGTGCGCCGACCTGCTCGCCGCCGTCACCGCCGGCAACCCGTTCGCCCCGGTCGCACCCGACGCCATGTGCACCCAGCAGTACGGCGGGGACGCCACGGCCGAGATCACCGGCGCGGTCCTGGACGCCGAGGGCGGGCCCGTGGACGTGGCCGCCACGTTCGCCCTGACCGACGGCTGCCAGATCAGCCGCTGGCAGGCCATGGGCGCGGTGCTCGGCCCCTTCGGCGGGGCGGCCTGAGCCGGGCGACAGCCGCCGCCCGAGCACCCACTACTTGAGCAGGCGCGACAGCCGGCGGTCGGCGAGCTTCTGCCCGCCGGTCTGGCACGTCGGGCAGTACTGGAACGAGGAGTCGGTGTACGACACCTCGGCCACGGTGTCGCCGCAGACGTCGCAGGTCTCACCGGTCCGGCCGTGCACCCGCATCCGGCCGCGCTTGGCGTCCTTCAGCGCGCCGGGCTCCTGCCCCACCGCCTGCTGCACCGCCACGCCCAGCACCAGCTGCACCGCGTCGGCGAGCCGTCCCAGCCGTGCCTCGTCCAGGCCGCCGGCGGGCGCGAAGGGCGACAGCCGGGCCGCGTGCATGATGTCGTCGGAGTACGCGTTGCCGATGCCGGCGACGACCTGCTGGTCGGTGAGCACGGTCTTGAGCCGCTGCCGGGTCGAGCCGAGGACCTCGCCCCAGCCGGCGGCGTCCAGGGTCAGCGGGTCCGGCCCCAGCCGGGCGACGTAGGCGACGTCCGAGGGCTCGTGCACCACGTGGACCGCGAGCCGCTTCTGGGTGCCGGCCTCGGTCAGGTCGAGGGCCGCGAGGGAGTCCCCGTCGTCCAGCAGCACCCGCAGCGCCAGCGGCCCCTTGCCGGGACGGGCCGGGGTGGTCGGCGCGGGGTCACGCCACTGCGCCCACCCCGCGCGGGAGAAGTGGACGAGCAGGTGCAGCCCGTCGACGTCCAGGTCGACGACCTTGCCGTGGCGGGACACCCCCGTGACCTGCAGCCCGTGCAGCGCGGTGGGCGGCGGGTCGAACGTCTTGAGCACGTTGAGCGCGACGACGTCGACGCGCGCGACGACACGTCCGACCGCCCGCTCGGCCAGGAACCGGGCGAGCGCCTCCACCTCCGGCAGCTCGGGCACGAGCCGATCGTGCCGCAGCGGGGCTCCCGGCACTACCTCGGGACCAGGTCCACCCGACGACCGGGTCCCACGGTCTGTGCCGGGTACGTCCGACGAGGTCCCGCTCCAGTACCGTCTGCCCTCGTGAGAGCAGGGGGAGGCGTCGTGCTGCACACCCGCACGGTCGTGCTCGCCGGAGGACTGCTGGTCGTGCTGTACCTGCTGCTGAGCGGTCTGGTGGTCCTGGTCGCCGGTGGGCTGGGCAACCGCTACGGACCGAGCCCGGTCTTCGTGGGGACGGCGGCCGCCGCGGTGCTCACCTGGTTCCTGGCCGGGTGGTTCGGCAGCGTCAGGGTGCGCTCCGAGGGCGAGGGACGGGCCACGGCCGGGGTGAGCGCCGCCGCCGGCGCGGCGCTGGGCTACCTGCTGGTCCCGGGTCTGCTGGCCGGCGCCGGCCTGCTGCTGGCCGGCGCGGGGCTGCTGTCGTTCCTGACCGGGCCGGTGCTCAGCGCCCTGCTGGCCGGCGTCGTCGCCGGGCTGGCGGCCGCCGTCGCGCCGCACGCCCCGGCGCCGACGCCCTACACCGGCACCTGACCGGGCCGGCGGGACCCGCGCACAGCACCTGCCTCAGCCCAGCACCTGCCTCAGCCCATCGCCTGCCGCAGGACGAGCACCAGCACCATGACCAGACCGCCCACCACGACCAGCCCCCCGGGGACCAGGTAGGGGTGGGGCCGGCCGCTGCCGGGCAGGTGCACCCACTGGGGCCGCTGCGGGTCGTAGCGCACCGGCACGCGCATGCCCGGCTGGTAGAGCGTCTGGTCCACGGTCGAGTCACCGGCCCACACGCCCTGCTGCACCCGGCCCTCGACGTCGCGGTACTCGACGGTGAGCCGCCACAGCCGCCGCCCCTCGTACATGCTCTGCCGCCCGACGTCGACGACGACCCCCTCGCCGGGCAGGGCCCGGCGTACCCGCGGCACGGTCCGCAGCAGCCACAGCACGCCGATGACGAGCATGACCGCCGGGACGGCCAGGAACAGCCACCAGAACCAGTCCGGCGGGGCGAGGGTCGCGACGGGGCCGCGCTCAGGCGTCAGCAGGCTCATCGACGACGCGGAGCGAGCCGGTGAAGGCGTCGAGGTCCTCCGTGGACACGATCTCGGTCGAGGCGCTGAGGAACGCGCCGTACTGCGGGCCGGGGTCGGGCATCTGGACGGTCACGTCGACCTGCAGGCTGTCGGTGCTGCGACCGGTCTCGGGCACGTCGATGTCGTACTGGTAGCGCAGCGTGGTCGCCCCGACCGCGCCCGGGACCTCGAGCTCGGCGGCGGGCTCCAGCGGCTCGGTGCCCGTCTGGTCGGTGCGGATGTCCTCGAGCACGTCGGTGCGCACCGCCAACGGGCCGACCGCACCCGTCTCGACGAAGACCGCCAGCGCACCCAGCGTCTCGCCGTCGTCGTTGGGCGGGGGGACGAAGGTGACGGTGGAGGACGGGATGCTGTTGTCCGCGGACGGCTCGAAGCCGGGCGGCACCGCGAGGACGAGCCGGTCGACCTGCCAGACCGTCCAGCCCTCCGGGGCGCCGACGTCCAGGTCCAAGCGGCTCACGTCGGCCGCCGCGGCGGCGGTCATCCCGGGCGAGGGCTCCCCCTGCGACGGCTGGGTCGACGGCTCGGTCGACGTCTCGCCCGAGGACGTGCCCGTCGGCCCCGAGGTCGGCTCCGTGGGGGCCGCGGCGTCGTCGCCCGACCCGCCGCACGCGCTCGTCATCAGGACGGCAACCAGGACGGCGGCGGCCCGGACGGTACGACGGGCGGACGGCGGGACGGCTGGCATGGGTCTCCGATCGGGGCGTGGTGGGTCGGTCGGCGCCGGGGGCCCGGTTCGCCGCATCGTCTCAGCACGTGGTGAGCGTCTGCCAACCGCCGGGGACCCGGGCGTCGTAGTAGGCGGCGTCCAGCAGGCGGCGGGAGGAGGAGTCCCCGCCGATGTTGAGGCCGAACTTGAAGCCGGCGCTGCCGTTCAGGTCCAGACCAACGCTGCTGTTGTCCACCGCGTACGCCGACGTCACCTGCAGCCCGTCCGCGGCCACCCGGGCCGCCAGCTCCTCGGCGCTGCCGTTGAACAGGGCGTCCGGCCGGATGATGGCCGTCGGGCCGGCCACGACGAAGTTGCTCTCGAACGCCGCCAGGTTCTCGGGGACGGTCAGGTCGAGGTACGTGGTGCGGCGGTTCTCGCCGCCCCACTCGCCGATGTCGAAGTCCCAGCCGGCCTCGTCGATCGTCTCCCCGCCGGGCAGGCCCAGGTCTCCGGTGTTCATGCCGATGGCGGCCTCGTAGCTCTTGACCTCCTGCACCTCCAGGCCCACGGGGTTGCCCTGGGCGTCGAAGCTGACGGTGTAGCCGCTCGTGATGCCCGCGTTGCCGTTGCCGGTGAACATCGCCAGCGTCGCCTGGGCGTCGCCGCTGAGCTCCGCGTTGGTGCTGAACGTGGACGTGCCGTCGACCAGGCTCTGCTCGACCACACCGGTGATGCTCGCCTGGCCCGACGCGCCGCCGCTGGCCAGGCCGCCGAAGCCGCCCTCGCCCGACAGCTGGGCCTGGGCACCGATCTCGTAGGCGATCGCCGACGGCGTGGGACGCCCGTCGTCGACCGCGTTCCACAGCTGCTCGGCGCCGTCGGCCAGAGGCCCGCCCGCGAAGTTGAGGCCCTGCGTGAAGATGTTGCGGTTGCTGTCCACCCAGTCCTGGGCCTCGCCCGCGTCGTCGAAGTCGTAGAACAGCCGCAGGCCCCCGCTGGCCGTGACCGACCCCTCGATGCGGCCGCCGCCGCGGATGCCGCCGTCGTCGGTGAACTGCAGGTCGGCGCCGCCGCCCGCGCCGACCTCCAGGCCGATCTCGCCCACGTCACCGGTCATCACGCGGGCGGTGCCGTCGCCGTACCGGAGGATCTCGTACTGGTCCTCACGGCCGACCTTCACGCTGAAGGCGGTGATGCTGGCGCCGATGGTGCGCCCGTCGGACGAGGTCTCGCACCTGGGCAGCTCGGCCGCCTCCACCGTGCTCCCGCAGCCCGTGCCACCGAGGAAGTTGCAGATGGCGGTCGTGACCCCGGCACGGGCCGGTTCGGCGATCGGGACCACGGCGATGGCTGCCACCAGGGCCGCCATGACGCCCAGCACGGCCATGTACTCCAGCGCGCCGGCACCGAGGCTGCCCGTCGGCGCACGGTGACGCAGGCGGGCGGTCACCCCGGTGGGCGAGGCGTGGGGCTGGACGACGGTCACGGATGCAGCCTGGCCGAGGTCCTGGCGCTCCCGCCGGGCCCGAGGGCCCAAAACCGGGCCGGTGGCGTGCGTATGCTCACGGCCGTGTCGTTCGGGGGCGCACCGGTGTCCGGGTCCGTCGCGGGGGTCCTGCTGGCAGCCACCCTCGCGGTCGTGCCGTCCCCTGCCGCTGCGGCCCCGCAGCCGCAGCCCAGCGCCCGGCCCGCCTCCGAGGCCCTGCTCCTGATCGTCGACTACTCCGGGTCCATGAAGGAGCCCGACGGCCGCGGCTCGACCCGGATCCAGGCCGCCAAGGACGCCCTGGGGACGATCATCACGGCCCTGCCGGAGGACCTCGACGTCGGCCTGCGCGTGTACGGGCACCGGGTGCCCAGCGCCGACAAGGCCGCGGCGTGCGAGGACACCGAGCTCGCGGTGCCGGTGGGACCGCTGGACCGCGACGGGCTGCGGGCCACCGTCGACGGGCTGCAGGCCCTCGGCGAGACGCCCATCGGGCTGTCGCTGCAGCAGGCGGCCCAGGACCTGCCCGAAGGCGTGACGAGCACCGTGATCCTGGTGTCCGACGGCGCCGACGAGTGCTACCCCGACGACCTCGGCCCGGAGCCGTGCGAGGTGACGAAGCAGCTGGTCGCCCAGGGCGTGAACCTGCGCCTGGAGACCATCGGGCTGCAGGTCGAGGAGTCCGGGGCCGAGCAGCTGCAGTGCATGGCCGAGGCCGGCGGCGGCCAGTTCACGTCGGTGGAGGACGCCGGCCTGCTGGCCGAGGCCCTCGCGGCGGCCCAGAACCGGGCGTTGCGGGTGTTCGAGCCGCGGGGCGAGCCGGTGGCCGGTGGGCCGTCCCTGATCGACGCCACCGTGCTCGAGCCGGGCACCTACTCCGACAGCATCCTCGACGGCGAGACGCTCTGGTACGCCGTCGACGTCCCGCAGGGCGGGTCGATGACGGCGCGCCTGACCATCCGCACCGCCGACGTGCCGGCCGAGGCGCTGGTGGCCCTGGAGTGGCAGGACCCCCAGGCGCGACGCGTGGACGTCGGCCTGCTCAACGGCATCAGCCGCGGTCAGGCGAGCACCCTGGCCACGAGCACGGGCGAGGCCAACGGCTCCCGGTCCCCCTACGGCGCCGAGCGCGAGGCCGGCCCGTACTACCTGGCGGTGCGCACCGGCGGGTTCCCGCCCGACGCCGCCCACGACTTCGTGCTGGAGCTGCTGCCGGACGGGCAGTCCGCAGAGGCCACGGCCGCGGCGAGCCCGGCGCCGTCGGCCTCCCCCGCCGGTCCTGCCGCCGGCGCGGAGGCGTCGACCGACGACGGGGGCGCACCGTCCCCGCCCCTGCCCAGCGCGGGGGCCGAGGCCGTCGAGCTGCCCCCGCCCCCCAGCACGTCCCCCCTGCCGCTGCTGCTGGTGATCCTGCTCGCGGCCGGTGGCGGGGTGGGCTACCTGGTGTGGCGCCGACGGACCGCCGGGCACGAGGAGCCCGACGAGCCGACCTACGGCTGAGCCGGGTCCGGCGGGGCGTCGTCGTCGGTGTCGACCAGCCGGACCTCGTCGCCGACCTGCAGGCCCCAGGACCCGAAGCGGCCCGCGGGCGCCTCCAGGGTCGCGCAGGCGCCGCGCACCCCGCCCACCAGGGCGAAGGGTCGCAGCAGACCGATCTTGGCCACCGTCATCGGCTCCTGCGGTGACGGGCGCCCGCGGCCGCCCAGGACCGACGGCCGGAGCACCGCCACGTCGAGGGAGCGCGTCATCCCCATCCCGTGGACGCTCCCGCCCGGCACCAGCAGCAGGGCGTCGGGCAGCCGGCGTCGCAGCAGCATCCCCCGCAGCCGGCGCAGGTAGGTGTCCGCCACCACGACGTCGCGCACCTCGTGCCCCGCGACCAGCAGCCGCGCCCCCCGACGCGACCCGCGCGCTCCACCCACCGAAGGACCTCCGTCGTCGCCGTTGCGCCGAGTCCGGACCCCGGCGACTGCTGACAGTCACGAAAGGTGACATTTCGTCACCACGTGTTCGCGTCCGGTCTCACATTAGGTCCAGCGACCCATCGACGGCCCTGACGCGTCGCTACTGTCAGCCGGGGTCAGGGACCAGCTCCGGCGCGGTCCACCCGACCGACACGGACGACTAGGGGGGTTCACCACTGTGTGGCAGCCGGTGTTCGCCTCCCACGACGCGCACGACGTGACGGTCGGTGCGGTACGCCTGACGGACGTCCGGTCGCCGGTCGCGGCCGCGGTCCGGCTCGCGGAGTCCGACGAGCCGCTGGTGCTCGTCGGTCACCGCAACGACGCGACCCGGATCCGGGTCGTGGCCGCCTACGTGTCGGCCAACCAGCCCGACCGCCTGGTCGCGCGCGCCTCCACCGACCACGCGCCCCTGGCCGGGGTGGCCGCGCTGGACCAGGCCGTCACGCTGGCCAAGGACGCGGGCCACGCCCTGAGCATCTGGCGCGACCTGCTCGACCGGACGTGGTCCGCGGCGGTGCTGTCGTCGGTCACCCGGCTGGGCCGGCCGAACCCGACCATGGTCCAGCACCTGCGGTCGTGGCTGCCGCGCAGCCGGTTCCTCGTGCAGCAGGGCGACTCGCCCCGCAGCGTGTCCGCGGGCGACGTCGACCAGCTCCTGGTGGACCTGCCCCGGCGCAGCCACGACATGTTCGTGACGGCCGGGACCGACGACGACGTCGTCCAGCGGGTGGTGTCCCAGCTCTCGCCCAGCCAGCTGCGCACGGTGGACGGGATGGCGGGCTGGCCCCAGGTCTACGGCGTCACCGAGCAGCTGCAGCTCGCGCTGCTCCCCAGCGACGCCGCCCGCGTCGTCCGCGCCCCCGGACCGGTCTGCGACGGGTGCGGCACGCACGCCGCCGACGCCGTCTGCCCGTTCTGCCGCACCAGGACCGCACCTCGGCCACAACTCGTGGGAGAAGGCTCGTGAACCCCCGTCAGCGTCGAGGCGTCATCTTCATGGTGCTCAGTGTCATCGTGGCGATCGCCGTGTTCGTCATCCTCACCAACTACGTCCGGTCGGTCAGCAGCCAGGTCGGCCCGACCACCACCGTCTACCGGGCGGTCGGACCCATCGAGGCCTTCGTCCCGCTGAGCGAGGAGAACCTGGAGGCCTACCAGGTGCCCGAGCGCTGGGTGAGCCAGACGGCCCGGCTGGAGCTGCCGGACCTGGACGGCCGTCGCGTCGGGTTCCCGCTCGCGGCGGAGACCGTCATCACCTCCGACATGCTCGTGCCGCCGTCGGACCTCAGCCCCACCGAGCGCGAGATCGCCATCAACGTGGACGCGGTCACCGGCGTCGCGGGCCGGGTGCGCACCGGTGACCGGGTCGACCTGTACTCCGTGTTCGCCGACGTCCCGGGCCTGCCGGCCCAGGTGCGGGTCCTGGTCCGCGACGTCCGGATCGTGTCGATCGGCGGGGTGCAGAGCGTCACGCAGACCGACCCGGAGGACGGGACCTCCGAGAACGACGTCCTGCCGGTCACGCTGGCGCTGGAGCCCGACGACTCGCTCGCGGTGACGTACGCGAACGCGTTCGCCGAGGAGGTGCGCCTGGTGGCGCTGCCGAGCGACGTGGGTCTCGACCGCTCCGAGGACATCGAGCAGTTCGACGCGGGCAGCCTCGGCGGCACCGCCATCCCCGAGGGTCTCGAGGGCCTGCCCGACCTGGAAGGCCTCCTGCCGTGACCCGCGTCATCATCGGGGCCGCCGACCAGGCGCTCGCCCGGGAGATCCAGAGCTCGCTGCTGGAGATGGACGACGTCGAGCTGGCGTACGTGGCGGCCACCACCACGGAGCTGGCCCAGGCGGTGCTGCGCGAGGACGCGGACATCGTCCTGGTGCACGACCTGCTCGGCCCGGACCCCGTGCTCGCGCTGGTCCGCGACCTGGGCATCCGCCGCCCGGCCACCGCGTCCCTGCTGGTCTCGGGCTCGGCCGACGCCGACACCGTGACCGCGGCGATGGAGGTCGGCGCCCGCGGCATGGTGTCGCTGCCGTTGTCGTTCGCCCAGCTGCAGGGCCGGTTGACCGCGGCGGGCGAGTGGTCCGCGCAGATCCGACGGATGATCAGCGCCGGGCCGGCCAGCAGCGGGTTCGACGAGTCGGCGGGGCGCGCCCGCATCGTCGGGTTCGCCGGGTCCAAGGGCGGGGTCGGCGTCACCACCCTGCTCACCCACATCAGCCTCGACATCGCGCGCACGGTGCCGTCCCTGGCCGTCTGCCTGATCGACCTGGACCTGGAGAAGGGCGACGTGCCCGGCCTGGTCGAGGTGCGCCACCGCATCGGCGTCGCCGACCTGGCCAAGGTCGCCGACGACCTGTCCGCCGGCACGGTGGCCGACGCCATGAGCCGGCACGAGTCCGGGGTGGACCTGCTGCTGGCCCCCACGGACATCCGGGACGTGGAGGCCGTCACCCCCCAGACGTTCCGTCAGGTGCTCGCCGCCATCCGGCAGGAGTACGACCTGGTGCTGCTGGACCTCGGTTCCCACGTCACCCCGGTGCAGGCGACCGCGCTGGAGCTGTGCGACGAGGTCGTCCTCGTGACCAACCCGGACGTGGCCTCGATGCGGGGGATGCGGCGCACGTTCAACGCCTGGGAGTCCCTGGGCGTGTTCAAGGAGACGGACGTCCGGGTGCTGCTCAACCGCGCCAGCAAGCAGGTGACGGTGTCCCTGGACACGGTGCGCCAGCTGACGCGCGCCTCGGTGCTGGACACCACGGTCCCGGCCGCGTTCCGGCGGCTCGAGCCCGCGATCAACGCCCGCAACCCCCTCGAGGTCCGCAACCCGCAGTGGTGGAACGACCTGAGGCGGGTCGGGAGGGAGATCAGCCTCGTGCCGCAGACCGTGACGCCGTCGACCCGACGCCGGGACGGCACCCGCACCTCACCCCCGGGCAGGACCGCGCCCACCGACGAGGGCTCCTCGGCGCGAGCCGGCGCTCGGCAGCGCCCCGGCCGCAAGCGACGCAAGACCGCCGACACGGGGTCGGCGTCCCTGGAGATGACCGCCATGATCCCGATCTTCGCGCTGATCGCGCTGCTGGTGTGGCACGTCGCCGTGCTCGGCTACGCGTCGGTGCTGCAGTCGGCGGCCTCCAACGTCGCGGCCCGCGAGTACGCCATCACGGCGTCGGCGTCGCAGGCGCAGGACGCCGCCCGTGACCGGTTGCCCTTCTACGAACCGGGCAACATCACCGTCCAGGTGTCGGGGGGTCAGGTGCGGACCAGCGTGGAGGTCCCGGACGTCGCCGGCACCTTCCTCCCCGGCATGCCGACCACGATCACCAGCACCCGACAGGTGGTGACCGAACCATGAGGCGGCTGCGGCCGGTCTCCCGGCGCGACGACCGGGGCCAGGCCACCCTCGAGCTGGTCGCCATGGTCCCGTTCGTCCTCTTCGTGACCGCCACCCTGCTCCAGCTGGCCGCGGTGGTCTGGGCCATCACCGACACCACCGAGGCCGCACGCCAGGGCGCCCGGGCCAGCTCCATCGGTGACGTCGACGGCTGCTCGGCCGCGCGAGCGGCCCTGTCGGGCACGTTGACGGCGACGAGCTGCATTGCCGACGGGGGGTCGCTCACCATGGAGGTGGACGCCCCGATCCTCGTCCCGGGCTTCGAGGACGTCGTCATCCGCCGCGAGGCGGCCATGCCCGACGTGTCGGACCGCTGATGCGCTCGTTCGAGGGCTTCGGGGTCGACCGCGCGCCCGCCGCGACCCGCTCGGCCCTGGCCGGTGACGTCGACAAGCCGCTGGTCGAACGGTTCAAGCAGCTGCTGCTGGAGGAGGTCGACCTCCACGAGCTCAGCCGGATGGAGGTGTCGCAGCGCCGGCTCCGCCTGGAACGCGTCATCGCCCACCTGGTGTCGCGCGAGGGCATCATCCTCACGACCCGCGAGCGCAACCGGCTGGTCCGCCGCGTCGTCGACGAGTCCATCGGCCTGGGCATCCTGGAGCCGCTGCTAGCCGACCCCGCCATCAGCGAGATCATGATCAACGGCCACGACAACATCTTCGTCGAGCGGTTCGGTCGCCTCGAGCGCCTCACGACCACGTTCTCCAGCAACGCCCAGCTGCTGCAGACCATCGACCGGATCGTGTCGACCGTCAACCGCCGGGTCGACGAGTCGAGCCCGATGGTCGACGCGCGGCTGCCCGCCGACAACCGGCTGCCGCGCGGCGCCCGCGTCAACGTCGTGCTGCCGCCCCTGGCGCTGAACGGGCCGACGGTGACGATCCGGCTGTTCCCCAAGGCGCTCGGCATGGCCGACCTGCTGCAGTACAAGAGCATCGACCCACCCACGGCCGAGCTGCTGGCCGCCTGCGTACGGGCCCGGCTCAACATCATCGTGTCCGGCGGCACGGCCTCCGGGAAGACGACGATGCTCAACGCCCTGTCGGCCTACGTCCCGAACGAGGAGCGCATCGTCACGATCGAGGACGCGGCCGAGCTGGTCCTGCTCCAGGAGCACACCATCCGGCTGGAGACCCGCCCGCCCAACGTCGAGGGCACGGGGCAGGTCACCATCCGCGACCTGGTCCGCAACTCGCTGCGGATGCGGCCCGACCGCATCATCGTCGGCGAGGTCCGGGGCGGCGAGGCGCTCGACATGCTGCAGGCCATGAACACCGGCCACGAGGGCTCGCTGGCCACGGTCCACGCCAACAGCACCGACGACGCGCTCAGCCGGTTGGAGACGCTGGCCTCGATGTCCGAGGTCGAGCTGCCGTTCGCCGCCATCCACGACCAGGTCAACGGGGCCGTAGACGTGGTCGTGCAGCTGCTCCGGACCGCGGACGGCACCCGACGCACGGTCGCGGTGGACTTCCTGACCTCGCGACGGCGCGAGGAGTACCGCCTGGCGCAGGTCATGCACTTCGACCCGCACAGCGGACCGGACGGCCGTGGTGGGTTCGAGCGGCACCCGCTGCCCGCCGGGCTGGTGGCCAAGCTGCGCGCCAAGGACGAGCCCGTCCCGGCCGGCTTCACGGTCGCCACCGGCGACGGTGACGGCGAGGAGGGTGGGGGCGTCACGTGGTCCTCCTGACCGTCCTGCTCCTCAGCCTGTCGACGGTGCTGCTCGTCGCGGCCTTCCTGGACTTCGTGTCGGCCCCGCTGGCGCAGCGCCGGGCCGTGGCGTCCGTGGTCGGCAACCGCGAGGGCGGCGCCCGGCAACGGGCCGACCTGGTGCAGGAGCGCTTCGCCCGGACGCGCCTGGGGCGGCTGCTGGAGCGCGAGCTGGTGATGGCGGGCAGCCCGCGCAGCCCGCTCACCGTGCTGCTGGCCGGGATCGCCGCGGGCCTCGCCGCCGGGGCGCTGCTGTGGACGCTGCTGGCGCCGCTGCTGAGCGTGCTCGGCCTCGTGGCCACCGTGATCGGAATCCGGGCGTACCTGCGCCGGGCGCAGGACCGACGACGCGAGGCCTTCATCGCCCAGATGCCCGAGCTGGCCCGGGTGCTCGCCAACGCCACCAACGCCGGGTTGTCCATCTCCACGGCCATCGGGATCGCCGGCGACGAGATGGACGAGCCCGCCCGGACCGAGCTGCGCCGTGTCGCGTCCAGCCAGGCGTTCGGCAGCGACCTGGAGTCGGCCCTGCTCGAGCTGCAGGAGCGCGTGCCGTCCCGCGAGGTCGCGGTCCTGCTGTCGACGCTGCTGGTCAGCGCGCGCAGCGGCGGTTCGCTCGTCACCTCGCTGCGCAGCATCGCCGACACCCTGGAGCAGCGGAAGGAGACCCGCCGCGAGATCCGGACCACGCTCGCGCAGAGCGTGACGACCGGCTACACGGTGATCGCCCTCGGGTTCGTCATCCTCGTCCTGCTCAACTTCATCAACCCCGGCACGGTCGACACGATGACCCGCAACGTGTTCGGGCAGGCCGCGCTGGTATTCGCCGCCGTCGTGTTCGGCATCGGGTTCGTCGCGATCCGTCGGATGACGCGGATCGACCTGTGAGCGCCCTGCTGCCCGCGGTGCCGGCGGTCGTCGTCGTCGGCTGCGTCGCGCTGTTCGTCGCGGGGATGCGGCTCATGCGCTCCGACGCGGTGGAGGGCCTCGAGGTGGGTGACCTGACCCTGCTGCGGGGCGAGCAGCGCCGCGACGCCGTGGGCCGGGGCCCGCTGGAGCGGCTGGCGCGGCCCCTGGTCCCGCTGCTGCGACGGCTGATGGGCCCCGTCCTCGAGGCCCGGCTCAAGCGCATGATCGAGCTCGCGGGCCGCCCCGACGGCGCCAGCGTCGACTCCGTGCTGCTGCGGATGGCCGTGGTCCTGGTGCTGGCCGTCCCCACCGGCCTGTTCTTCGCCGTCAACGGGCAGGTGTGGGTGCTGGTCCTGGTCCCCCTGGCCGTGGTCGTGTTCCCGCTGGCCCGGATCACCCGGGCGCGACGGCTGCGGCAGGAGTCGATCAGCGAGACCCTGCCCGACTTCCTGGACGTGCTGTCGGTGACGGTGAGCGCCGGCGTGGGGTTCCGCTCGGCCCTGGGGACCGTGGGCGAGCGCTTCGGCGGACCGCTGGGGGCCGAGGTGTCGCTCACCCTCGACCAGATCCGCAACGGCAGCTCGGTCCGCGAGGCCTTCGACCGGCTGCGCAAGCGCAACGACTCCGAGGCCCTGTCGCAGTTCGTCAGCGCGTTCATGCAGTCGGAGGACCTGGGCGCCCCGCTGGCCCAGACCCTCACGCGGATCTCCGAGGACACCCGCCGCGCCAGCGCCCAGGCCCAGCGCCAGAAGGCGGCCCGCGTCGCGCCCCGGGTCACGCTCGTCACCTCGATGGTCCTGGTGCCGGGCGCCCTCGCCCTGCTGTTCACCGGGTTCATCCTCGGCGCCGACGTCGACTTCGGTGCCATCTTCGGGAGCCTGCAGTGACGGGCACCGCCGGCCCGGCGCCCGGGCGGCAGGTCGACGGGCTGGCCACCGGGATGATCCGGGTGGCGCTGCTCGTCCGCCAGCTCGCGCTGGCCGCCGCCGCGCTGGCGATCCTGCTCCGCGGGCCGTCCGTCCTGGACGTGCTGGTGGTGCTGGCCCTGCTGGTGACCAGCCAGGCCGGGCTTCACAGCGTGCGCGTGCTGCAGCTCGTCGAACGGCACCCGTCCCTGGCGCTGGTCGACGTGCTGCTGGTCGCCGCGGCGACGGCCGCGCTCGGTCCCCGCCACCCCGTCGTCCTCGCGACCCTGACCTCGGCGCTGATCATCGGGGTGCTCTTCCGTCGCCGGACCTCACCGCTGCTCGTGGCCGTGCTGCTCACCGGCCACCTGCTGTCCCTGCGGGGGGAGCCCGCGCTCACCGTCAACGACATGATCGGGATGCCGGTCGCCATCGTGTCGGTCGCCGCGGTCGGGCTGGGCTTCCGGCTGCTGGTCGAGCAGGCGCAGCAGAGCGAGCGTCGTCTGGCCGAGGCCCGACGGACCGCGGCCGCCGCCGAGGAGCGCCTGCGGCTCGCCCGTGACGTCCACGACACGGTGGCCAAGTCCGTCCAGGGGGTGGCCCTGCTCGCCTCGTCGCTGCCGCAGTGGATCGAGCGGGACACCGCACGCGCCGTCGCCCACGCCGACCTCGTCGCCGCCAGCGCCCGGGACGCCGTGCGAGAGGCCCGGGCGCTGCTCAGCGACCTGCGCAGCGCCCCGGACGACGGGCTGCTCACCGACTGGCTGGAGGGGCACGTGCAGGCCTGGGCCGCCGGTCGCGAGGCGGCGGTCGACACCGACCTGGTCGACGTCCCCGGTCTGGACCCGGTCGTCTGCCGGGAGGTCCGGGCGGCCGTCCACGAGGCGCTGGAGAACGTCGACCGTCACGCCCCCGACGCCGCCGTCCGCGTGGTCCTCGACCACCTCGACGACGAGGTCCGGCTCACCGTCAGCGACGACGGGCCGGGCTTCGACCAGGCCCGGCGGGTGCAGGCGCTCGCCGCGGACCACTACGGCCTGGTGGGCATCGAGGAACGGCTCGCGGCCGTGGGGGGTCGCGGTGAGGTGCGGTCGGCCCCGGGCCGCGGCACCCAGGTCAGCCTGGTCGTGCCGACGGGAGCAGCGGTGCTGGACCTGACCCGGATGCCGGCACCCGCCCCGGCGGGGGACCGGCCCGCGGTGGTTCGAGGCGACCAGGCCGCGGTCGTCGGGCTGCGGGTGGTCAGGTGAGCACCGAGGCGGGCGCCGTCGTCCGGGTGGTGGTCGTCGACGACAGCGCGGTGGTCCGCACCGGTCTGCTGTCCATCCTGGGCCTGGACCCCGCCGTGCTGGTCGTGGGCGAGGCCGCCAACGGGGACGAGGCCATCGAGGTCGTCCGACGGCTCCGGCCCGACGTCACGCTGCTCGACGTCCAGATGCCGCGCCGCGACGGCGTCAGCGCCGCGCGCGAGATCGCGTCGTCGACCGCGGTCATCATGACCACGTTCACCGAGACCCCCGCGATCGTCCACGACGCCGTCGAGGCCGGTGCGGTCGGCTACCTGGTCCACGGGACGTTCGAGCCCAACGAGCTGGTCGCGGCCATCCTGGCCGCGGCGGCGGGCAGCGGGGTGTTCGGGCGACCGGCGCTGTCGGCGCTGCGGGCGGGTCGCCCGGCGGTGGCGCCCGACCGGTCGGGCTTCGGGCTCAGCCGCCGTCAGGAGGAGATCATGGAGCTGGTCTCGGCGGGACGGTCCAACAGCGACATCTCGCGCGAGCTGTTCCTGGCCGAGAAGACCGTCAAGAACCACATCAACCACATCTTCGCCGGGCTGGGCGTCCGCACCCGGGCCGAGGCGGTGTCGGTGTGGCTGGGCGGCGCGGCCGCCGGGGACCTGAGGTCGTTGTGAGGCCCAGGACCAGGCCTTTCTTGGGCCCGCACTTGGGCCCCTGGGCCCGGCCCGGAGCGGACCGCCGACCGTAACGTTCCCGGTGTCAGCACGGGGTCGGCAGGACCCACCACACAGCGCAGGCGGACCACCGCCGGAGGAGTCACCATGACCAAGCACCTCGTCCGCTTCCAGACCGCCATGACCACCCGTCTCCGCGACGACTCGGGCCAGGGTGCCCTGGAGTACGTCGGCATCCTGATCATCATCGGCGTCATCGTCGCCGCCGTCATCACCATCATCTCCGGCCAGGAGGGCGCGATCACCGGCGCCGTCACCACCGCGATCGAGAACTTCCTCTCCGGCGAGGGCTGATCCAGCACCCAGGTGGTCGCGCCGTGCCGGGGCCTGTCCCAGACAGGTCCCGGCACGCTGCGTGTCAGGTCGAGGGCACGAGGAGGCGGAGGTGGACGTGCGCGAGCGGATGAGGTTCGACGACTCGGGCCAGGGCATGCTGCCGCTGATGGTGCTGGTGTCCTTCAGCATCCTCGTCATCACCTTCTCCCTGCTGGTCCCCTGGGGATCGGCCACCACCGAGAAGTCCCAGAGCCAGACCGCCGCCGAGGCGGCCGCGCTGGGCGCGGTGCAGGGCAAGCGGGAGGCCTGGGGCGCCGGCACGCAGCCGAGCGCGCTGAGCATGCTCAGCGCGCTCGGCTGCGTGCCGGCGTCCCATGCCTCCCGGTGGCCCTGCACCGCAGCCAGCGCGGCCGCGCCGGCCGCGGTGCAGGGCAACCGGGAGGCCTGGGACGCCGGCACGCAGCCGGGCGTGCTGAGCATGCTCAGCTCGCTCACCCTCCCGGGCCAGGCACGCCTGGCGGGCTGCCTCAGCGGGGCCGACGCGGTCTACGCGAGCCGGAACGGCGCCACCGCCGTCTCCTGCCAGCACGCTTCGCGTCGAGGCCAGGACGGGGTCGAGGTCCTGGTGCGGAACAGGACCACCTCCCAGCCGGACACCGGGAGGGCCGAGGCACGGGCGATCGCCGTGATGGACGTCGACCTGGACGCGTGCCGCTGGACGGAGCCCCCGCCCCCGCCACCTCCTACCGGGCCGTCCACCTTCCCGAGCACGTTGGTGTGCGGCGGTTGGCGGGCCACCTACCTGCTCGACAACGTCCCGACGATCTACCCGACGACGACCCTCGTCAGCCCGACCGAGGACCTGCTCTACAACGGTCTCGAACCCCGGCTGGTCGACTGACCCCCTGACCGGTTCGGGTACGTTGCGTCTGGTTCCAGACATCCGTCAGGGGGGGTTCATGCGTTCGCTGCGCCAAGGGCTCGGGGTCCTGGTGACCTGCCCGCTGCTGCTGCTCGGGGCCGCGGGCCACGCGTCGGCCGGGGCCACGAGCCCGCCGGACGACGGCGCGTCGGAGCCGGCCGCGGCCTCGCCCGCCGGCTCCTCCCCGCGGACGCAGACCTCCTCCGAGGGCGTCGAGGTGACGACGTACGGCACGGTGACGGTCGCCCCGGACATGCGCTCCGACGAGGCGCCCGCGTACCAGGCGCTCCACGCGGTGCAGCGACTGGCGGAGCACACCGTCGTGTACTGGTCGGTGGGCTGGCCCGAGGAGCCTGACAACACCCTGATGTCCGTGCTCGGTCGAAACCCGACGTCGGGCAGCCGGCTCGACGGTGTGAACTCGGCGCAGTTCGTCAACATCGCCCTGCCGGAGCAGGGGCTGTTCCTGTACGCGGTGCAGGACCCGCAGGAGAGCCGCACCCGGGCCGCCACCTCCGGCAGCGACGCCCTGCCCTCCGAGCCAGGGGTCATGAACGTGATGTACGCCGTGCTGCCCGCGCTGCCGCCGGACGTGGACACCGTCGACGTGACCCTCGGCTACGCCGGCGTCGTGACGGACGTCCCGGTCGGGGACGGTCTGCTGGAGCCCACGGTCGACGGTCCGGAGGTCCCGCTGGGGACCGGCTGGCCCGAGGTCCCCGACGCGCTCCTGCAGCCCGTCCAGCTGCCCGGGTTCTCCAACCGGCCGCTGTTCGCGCCGTCGGAGCAGGTGGACGGGTTCAGCCGCGAGGCCGAGTCCGGTGAGCAGGTGAGCATCGACATCGCCGCCGACGTGCTGTTCGCCTTCGACTCCGCGGAGCTGTCCGACGAGGCCGTCACCCGCCTCGACGAGGTCGCGGCCGACCTGGCCGAGCGGGCCGCGCCCGGGGCGCTCACCATCGTCGGGCACACCGACAGCAACGGGTCCGACGCCTACAACGACGACCTGTCCCTGCGCCGCGCGCAGGCCGTCGCCGACGTCCTGGGCCCGTCGCTGACCGACGCCGACCTCGACATCAGCGTCGAGGGGCGCGGCGAGAGCGAGCCCGTCGCCGACAACGGGACGGAAGAGGGACAGCAGCTCAACCGCCGCGTCACCGTCGGCTTCACCGAGAACCCCGGGAGCGACTGATGCGCCGACGTCTCGCCGTGCCCTTCGCGGCGGCCGGGCTCGCCCTGCTGCTGGGCGGCTGCACCCTGTCCGGTGGGCAGTCCGACCCCAGCGGCTCGCCCGCGGCCGGTGGGTCCTCCACCACCGACCCCACCAGCACGCCGACCGCGTCCGAGACCCCGAGCGGTCCCACCCCCGAGGAGCTGTCGGCGGAGCTGCTCGAGCAGGCCGCTGCCGCGCCGCCGGCGCCCATCGGCAGCCAGACCGTGCAGGTGGACGCGATCGGCGGCTCGGCCACCGTGCCCGTCACGATCGACGTGCTCGCGGTGCAGCGCACCCGCGACGCCACCAAGGTCACCATGCAGATGTCCAGCCCCGAGGTCGTCGAAGGGCTCCGCAACACCGCGCTGAGCGCGGTCGGCCTGGAGAACACCACCTTCTTCGACCGCTTCGCGCTGCAGGACACCCCCAACGGCGTCAACTACCTCGCCCTGTCGTGGCTGCGCCCGGACCTCGACGAGGAGGACCCTGCCGGCCCGCCCAACTCGTGCATCTGCCCGTACCGCGGGGCCGCGCTCGTCCTGAGCCCCGAGCCGATCGTCATGGACGCCCTGTTCGGTCCGCTGCCCGAGGACGTGGGCACCGTCTCGTTCGTCGGGCCCGACGAGGTGCTCATCCCCGACCTGCCGGTCGCCCCCTTCACGGGCTGAGCGGCGACCGCCCCCCTTCAGTCGGCCGAGGCGCGCAGCATGAGCAGCCCGACCGTGCCCAGCGGCAGCAGGAACGCCGCGACGCAGTAGGCACCGAGCGGGATGAGGGACCGGCTGCTCGCCCCCGGCACCACGAACAGCGGCGCCGCCGCCGCGGCGGCGGGGCCGGTGCAGGCGATGCTGTGGCCCTCCCGGCCGGGGAACGACACGAGCGGCACCAGACCCACGTCCGCCACGACGATCCGGTCCTCGCGGGCGGCGGCCTCGGTCGACAGCGCCCGCTCGCCCTCGGTCGCCGTGCAGCCCAGCGCGTCGAGCTCGGGCCGCTCACCGGTCGGGGGCGTGCCGTACACGACGAGGTCCCCCACGAAGGCGACCCGGTCGGGGACGGTGTGGACCGCACCGACGGACAGGGGTACGGGCTCCCGGGACTCCGGCGAGGTCTGCACGAGGGCGCCGAGCGCCACGGCGCCGACCCCGACCACGAGTGCGAGGCACGACAGCGCGACCAGCAGGGCACGTCGTCGCGAGACGTAGCGGCGCCGGCGCGTGGACCGGCTCACGGTCGAGCCCCCCGACCGGACGCCGTGCCACGACGCAGCACCGCCCCGACCCCCACCAGCGCCAGCCCCACCACGACCGCGAACACCCCGAGCACGAGCATGGCTACCGCGGCGCCCCGGGCCCCGGTGCTGCCGATCGACAGGGCGAGGGGCTGGGCCCGCTCGGCGCCCGGACCGTCGCAGCGGACCGAGTCGCCGTCGGCGAAGTCGGTGGTCGCCACCAGCGGCTCCAGCTCGCCGACACCGTCGAGCTCCACCACGGTCTCCCCGGGCGGGCGCACCGCGAGCCGGGCCCCGTCCCGCCCGCCGGCGCTGACCACGACGCAACCCATCGCCTCGGTGAGCGAGCCGTCCACCTGCGGGTCCGCCCCGTGCACGACGACCGGCGCCAGGTTGAAAGGCTGCGTGGCCGGCACCGGCACCACCTCGCCCACGGGCAGCGCGACGGGCTCGCTCGCCTGGTCGGCGCCCAGCAGGACGACACCCACCAGGACCGCGACCACGCCCGCGACCAGGGCGAGCGCGCCCCCGCCGAGGCTGATGAGCGGCAGCCCGGGCCGCCCGGTCACGCGACCGTGTCCACGACGACGACGCTGCGCAGCACCTCGAGGACGCGCGAGGACTCGAACTCCGCCACGGGCGCGACGGCGATCACGGTGGCGAGACGGCCCTCGTCCACCTGCAGCACCAGCTGGGCGTAGCGCTCCTGCAGGGCCCCGGCCCGCGTGGACGTGCCCTGGGTCCACTGCGCGATGACGGCGTCGGTGGCGCCGGGCCACTCCACGGAGTCGCGCTCGAAGTCGGTGACGCCCTGCAGGTCGCTCAGGCTGGCCCCGAGCACGGACATCTGCTCGGCCGGTCCGGCCTCCGCCTCGACCTCCTCGAACGCGGCCACCTGGATCACCCCGCCGTCCGTCGTGGCCGGTCGTTCGAGCAGGAGCATGGTCACGCCACCCGGGCCGGTGGCCTCGGACTGCTGGAACTCCGCCGGGGCGGACAGGGTGAACGACGGCCCGGACACCTGCCGGCTGTCGCGGGGGACCTCTTCCAGGGGTAGCAGCTCGGGCCCCGCTTCCGTGGTGGGTTCGACGAGGTCGGCGACGGGGTCGGGTGAGGCCTCCGCCTGCTCCACGGCCCCGGACGTGCAGCCGCTGACGGCGAGGACGACGGCGAGGACGACCGTCGGGACCCCGGCGCGGGTCATCGTCCCGACCCGACCGGGCGCAGCAGCAGGCATGTCAGCAGTTGGTCCTCGGGACGTAGGCGGTGCCGTCGAAGTACTCCGGGTCGGCGTACTCCATGCTAGACGTGCCGTAGCTGGCGCTGACGCCCGCGACCGCGCCTGCCTTGAGCGCCGCCTCCAGTCCCGCGACGGTGCTGGAGCCGGCCACGACGTCGGTGCGCGTCAGGTCGCCGCGGTCGCGGACCGCGGCCAGGAACGGCTGCCCCAGCAGGGCCGAGGCGCCGGGGGCCAGGGGCGTCGCCCCGATGTCGACGGCCTCGATGCCCGTCGACGCCAGCAGCGAGGCCACGGCCTGCCGGTCCGCGTCCGTCGTGACCTCGAGCGTCGCGTCGTACTGGGTGCCGGTCCCGACGGAGTCGTTGGTCGAGGTCGAGAGCTCCCCCCCGAACAGCGCGTTCGTCAGACCGGCGCTGGTGCCGGTCGCCAGCCCGGACCTCGACGCCTTCACCACCTGCCCCGAGTCGTCGACCGTGACGGTGGTCAGCGTGGTGACCTCGCCCTCCAGCGAGGCCCCCTGCATGCCACCCAGGTCGATGATCCCCGCGAGGGCGTCACCGGACTCCTTGGTCTCGAAGTAGTAGGTCCGGTCCCCGTTGCCCTCGGGCTCGTAGCTGTAGCCGAGCACCCGGGAGGTGGCGACGCCGGCGTTGGCGGTCGCGACCCCGGAGGCGCCGACGTAGGCGCTGCCCTCGGCGACCAGGCCGCCCTCGACGAAGACCCGGTCGGGCGGCGGGAGCTGCTCCCCGATGCCGAGGGCCTCACGACCCCAGGCGGCCAGCGCGAACCCCACCGGGCTCGTGACGCCGGCCACCGCGTCGAACCGTTCCCAGTTCTCGGCGCTCAGCAGCCGGTCCCGCTCCTCCACCCCGTCGACGACCCACTCCTGGCCCCCGGAGAACGTCGCCCCGCCGGAGATCCCGGCGTCGGCCCCGAAACCCACCTCGGTGTCGGCCACGGTGAAGCCCACCTTGGCCCCGACCCCGACCGTGCCCTGCAGGTCGCCCCCGCTGCGCTGCGTCAGGCGGAACCGCCCGTCGCTGAGCTCTTCCCAGCCCATCGACCGGCTGCCGCCGACGCTGGCCACAGTGAAGTCGATCCCGGCGTTGATGGTGTCCGAGCTGCCCTGGACGACGCACGGGGCCGTCGGCTCCCGGGTCTGGACCTCGGTCTCGGACCCGCAACCGCCCAGGGTGATGAAGTTGCAGACGGCCCGGGCCACGTCCCGACCGACGGCGGGGGTGTTGGCCACGAACGCCGTGACGACCGCCGCGACGAGCGCACCGATGACGACGACCATGCCGACCAGCTCGAGGCTGCCCTGCCCGTCGTCGCCCGCGCGGCCCGTGCTCGGCGTTCTCCTCACCCGGGCATCGAAGCAGGCCCCGTCGGGACCGGGGTGGGTCCAGGGACCCGGTCAGCCGTAAGGCGTCGCCGGCGCCTGCCGGAGCTCCTCCTGGGAGTCGCCCCAGAGCACGCCGAGCCCCACCACCGCCGTCCAGAGCAGCAGGTCGACCGACCAGGACACCACGCCCGGGCTCACCAGCTGCCACCCCAGCAGCGCCGTGCCCGCCCAGGCGGACGGGTTGAGCAGGTAGGACAGGACGCCCGGGACGAGGGCCCAGGGGACCGCCGGCAGGCCGGCCCGCAGCCCGACCGTCGTGCGCCACCGGGTCGTCCACGCGACCAGGACCGTCACGAGGAACACCTGCACCATCACGAACGTGGTCACGCTCCCGCTCGGCCGGGCGATGAGGACGGCGAGGACGGCAGCCGCGGTGGCCGCGACGAGCAGCAGGACCGTGCTCCAGGCGACGTGGGCGACGAGTCGGAGTGGGCTCGTCCCGGACGGTGCGGGCAACACGGCCTCCTGGTGGGCACGGGTCGGGGCTGGACGTTGCGCGAGAAGGTAGCCCAGCCCACGGCGCCACCACCGGGCCCCAGGGCCCACGTCACGCCGTCGGTGCCCGGATAGTCTCGCTGCCCATGTCGCACCCCGTCCCCCGTCGTGGACCGGCGCCCTGGGTGGTCGTCCTCCTCACGCTGGGCGCCGTGGCCCTGGTGGGCGTCGTGTTCGTGGCCGGTGTCGCCGTGGGTGTCGTCGCCGCCCGCGCCGGCGGCGGTGCCGGAGGGTCCGGGGTGGCGGCCCCGCCGCTGCCCGCGGCCCCCGCGCTGCCGGGGGACGACGTCCCGGTGCCGGACGACCCGACGACGAGCGACCCGGTCCCGGGGGACCCTGCGGAGGGGTCCGCGGCCGGCGGGGCGTTCGACCCCTGCCTGGTCGGCACCTGGCAGAGCACCGAGCACTC
The DNA here is from genome assembly GCF_051216895.1 of Aquipuribacter aurantiacus. Taxonomy (NCBI): domain Bacteria; kingdom Bacillati; phylum Actinomycetota; class Actinomycetes; order Micrococcales; family Intrasporangiaceae; genus Aquipuribacter; species Aquipuribacter aurantiacus. The sequence continues at coordinate 170,651 of NZ_JBPKAO010000001.1, read as the reverse complement.
CGAGAGCTACGAGACCGAGCAGGGCCCCGCGTCCATCACCGAGCTGGAACGGACCATCGTGTTCGGTCCCGACGGCCGCCAGACCATCACCTACGAGTCCTCGCAGGCCACCATCACCACGGAGGTCGGGGCGCTGCCGGCGGTCTTCGAGGGGTCTGTCGTGTACGACGCCACCACCAGCGGGTCGACGATGTCCTTCGAGCTGCTGTCCGCCGACGGGACCGTGACCGTCCTCGGCCCGGACGGCGAGGTCGCCGAGGAGCGGCCGCTGGAGCCCGGCTCGGGCGACGTGTCGTACGCCTGCGACGAGACCGACTTCGTGCAGGAGGCCGAGGGCTACCGCTCGGCCTACGAGCGCGTGGCCTGACCGGGCGGGTCAGCGCCCGGGCGGAGGTGCGACCAGGCGGCGCCCGACGAGCAGCGCGTAACCGACCAGGGCCGCCCCGCCCAGCAGGAACGGCCACCACGGCACCGGGGCCTGCGCACCCACGACCAGCAGCAGGACACCGACCGCGATGCCGACCGTGCCCCCGATCAGCGGCGCGACCACCAGCTGCCACCGCAGTCGGGCCCGCTCGGCGGGGGAGGGACCGGGGACGCTCATGATCGCGACGCTACCTGCTCGTGGGTGCACCACCAGGTGGTCCGGCCGCCCACCTGACCGGTCGCCATCTCGGCGCCGCAGCGCGGGCACCGCCCGCCCCTCACCCGGTGGCGGATCACCTCCCCGGTGTGGACGCCGCCGTTCCTGATGGCGGCGCGGGTCGCGGCCCGCAGGGTGCGGTGCAGGGACGTCAGCTCCTCGGCGTCCAGGTCCCCGGCCTGACGGTGCGGGTCGAGGCGGGCCTGCCACAGCGTCTCGTCGACCAGCAGGTTCCCGACCCCGGCCAGGACCGACTGGTCGAGCAGCCGCGCCTTGAGCGGGGCGGTCCCCCGACCCACCCGGGCCCGGAAGTCGGCGACGCCGATCTCGGCCGCGTCGGGGCCGAGGTCGTCCAGGTCGGGGTCGAGGCGGACCCGACCGAGCCGTCGCTTGTCGAACAACCGCATCGAGCCGCCGTCGTCGAAGGTGAGCGTGAACCGGTACCACTGCGGCGACGCCACGGACGCGTCGGTGCCGTCCGCGCCCCGCACCGGGTCACCGCCGTGCTCCACCCGGCCGTCGGCCGTGCGGACGATGATGCGCCCGCTCATGCCCAGGTGGATGCCGAGCTGCGGGCCGTCACCGTCGGTGTCGCACCACATCGTCTTGCCGCGGCGGTGCGCCACCGTCAGCGCCCGCCCGAGCAGCGCGTCCCGGATCTGGCCCGGGGCGTGCGGACGGCAGACCCACTCGTCGGTGTCGTCGACGTCGCTGATGGTGCGCCCCAACGCCGCCCGCTCGATGGTGGAGCGGGCCAGCTCGACCTCGGGCAGCTCCGGCACCGGCTCAGGCCAGCTTCGTCTTCAGGAAGTCCACCGTCCGGGCCCAGGCCTGCTTCGCCAGGTCGGCGTCGTAGGTGCCCATGTGGTCCTCGTCGTTGAAGAACGCGTGCCCGGCGCCGGGGTAGCGGACGATCTCGACGGAGCCGCGGGCCTTGGCCACCAGCTCGGCCTCGAGGGCGTCGACCTGCTCCGGCGGCGCGAAACCGTCCTCGGTGCCGAAGTGGCCCAGCACCGGTGCGGTGATGCCGGCCAGGTCGACCTGGTCGTAGCCGCCGACGCCGTAGAAGGGGACGGCCGCGCCGACCCGGTCGCCCTGCTGCGCGGCCAGCACGAGCACGAACCCGCCGCCCATGCAGAAGCCGACCGCGCCGACGGTGGCCGAGGTGACGGCGTCGTAGCCGAGCAGGAAGTCGACGGCCCCGGCCAGGTCGGCGGCCGCCCCGGCGACGGGCAGGTCCTGCATCAGCTGCCCGGCCTCGTCGGAGTCGTGCGTCGTCCGACCGCCGAACAGGTCCGGCGCCAGGGCGACGAAGCCCTCGGCCGCGAACCGGTCGGTGACGTCCTTGATGTGCTCGGTCAGGCCCCACCACTCCTGGATGACGACCAGGCCGGGCCCGGTGCCGGACTCCGGGGTCGCGAGGTAGCCGTGCGCGGTGCCGCCGTTGGAGGCGAAGCTGACGTTCTGGTGGGGGTTCTGAGAGGTGTCGGTCACGCCGTCACGGTACGTCGGCCTCCTCCCCTCGGCGATCCAGGCGCATGCTGGCCCGGTGAGCGGAGCGGGGACGGTCGCGTACGGGACCAGGCAGGGGCGGGGGCTGCTGGCGGCGGTCGTGCTCGGCGGCGCCATCGCGTTCCTGGACTCCACGGTCGTCAACGTGGCCCTGCCCAGCATCGGTGCCGACCTGGACGCCAGCTTCGCGCAGCTGCAGTGGGTGGTCACCGGCTACACCCTCACGCTGGCCGCGTTCATCCTCATCGGCGGCTCGCTCGGTGACCGGGTCGGTCGGCGACGGGTCTACGTCTGGGGGATCGCCGGGTTCGCGGTCACGTCGCTGCTGTGCGCGCTGGCCCCGACGGCCGACGTGCTGGTGGCGGCCAGGCTGCTGCAGGGGGTGGCCGGGGCGCTGCTGACGCCGGGCTCCCTGGCCGTCATCCAGGCCAGCTTCCGTCCCGCCGACCGGGGCCGGGCGATCGGCACGTGGGCGGGCGTCGGGGCCGTCGCCCCGGCGCTGGGACCACCGCTGGGTGGGTTCCTGGCCGAGATCGACTGGCGGCTGGTGTTCCTCGTCAACCTGCCCGTCGCCGCGCTCGCGCTGCTGCTGACCGCCCGCTTCGTGCCGGAGAGCAAGGACCCGGACGCCGCGAACGGGTTGGACTGGCTCGGCGCCGGCCTGGGCGTCGTCGCCCTGGGCACGCTCACCGTGGCGCTGGTCGGCGGGGGCGCGGGCGAGGGGGGCGAGGTGCTCGCAGCGCTCGTGCCCGCCGCGGCCGTGGTCGCGGTCGGGTCGGGCGTCGGGTTCGTGTGGTGGCAGCGGCGGGCGGCCGACCCGATGGTGCCGCCCTCGCTGTGGGCCAACCGCACGTTCACCATCGCCAACCTGCTGACCCTCGCGGTGTACGCGGCGCTCAGCGGGCTGTTCTTCTTCCTCGTCCTGCAGCTGCAGACGTCGCTGGGCTACCGGCCCGTCGTCGCGGGCGCGGCGGCGCTGCCCTCCAGCGTCATGCTGCTGCTGTTCTCCTCCCGGGCCGGGGACCTGGCCACCCGCACGGGGCCCCGGTTGCCGCTGCTGACCGGACCCCTGGTCGCGGCGGTCGGGGTGGCGCTGCTGGCGTTCGTGTCGCCCGGCGACTCCTACCTGCTGCACGTGCTGCCCGGCGTGCTGCTGTTCGGCGCCGGTCTGGCGCTGCTGGTGGCGCCGTTGACGACGACCGTGCTGGCCGCGGCCCCGGACCGGCTCACCGGCACCGCGAGCGGGGTCAACAACGCGATCAGCCGGGCGGGTGGGTTGCTGGCGGTGGCCGCGCTGCCGGCGCTGGTCGGGCTCGGCGCCCGGGACTACGCCGACCCGGAGGCCCTGACGGCCGGGTACCGGGCGGCCATGCTGGTGTGCGCGGGGCTGCTGGTGGCGGGCGGGCTCAGCGCGCTGGCGCTGCCACGTCGCCTGGTCGACTGCGCGCCCCCCCGGGAGCCGGCGGGGTCGCCGGGGCCGCCGGGGCCGCCGGGGCCGCCGGGGCCGCCGGGGCCGGTACCTGTACCGACCAGCGACACGACACGCGGTCTCGACGGTCGAAGCCCGCCCTGAGCCCCTCGTNGCCGCCGGGGCCGCCGGGGCCGGTACCTGTACCGACCAGCGACACGACACGCGGTCTCGACGGTCGAAGCCCGCCCTGAGCCCCTCGTGCGTCGCTGGGCGGTACGCGGGCGGGGCCCTCTCGCGCCCCGCGCCCCGGGCTGGTAGACCCAGGACATGAGCCGGACCGGTGACGTGGGCGTCGTGCTGCCGCGGGAGGTACCGCCGGCCGACGTCGCCCGGGTCGCCCGGGCGTGCGAGGACGCGGGCTTCGACGAGGTGTGGGTGGTCGAGGACTGCTTCTTCACCGGAGGACTGACCACGGCCGCCCTCGCCCTCGCGGCCACCGAGCGCGTCACGGTCGGCATCGGGATCCTGCCGGCCGTCGTGCGCAACGCGGCCTTCACCGCGATGGAGCTGGCCACCCTGGCCGGTGCGTTCCCCGGCCGGGTGCACGCGGGGCTCGGTCACGGCGTGCTGCCGTGGATGGCGCAGGTCGGGGCGACCCCCGGGTCGTGGTTGACGTCCCTGCGGGAGACCACGGACGCCGTCCGGGACCTGCTGCACGGGCGCACCGTCACGACCGCTGGGGACCAGGTCACCCTGGACGCGGTCACGCTGGCGTTCCCGCCGGACGTCGTACCGCTGCTCAGCCTCGGGGTGCGTGGCCCCCGCTCCGTCGAGGTCGCCGGCGGGCACGCCGACGGGCTGGTGCTGTCGGAGCCCTCGCCCCCGGGCTACGTCGCGGCGTCGCGGACCCGGCTGCGCGAGGCGGCCGACGCGTCGAGCCGTCCGGGACCCCGCCGGCTGAGCGTCTACACCTGGGCCCTGACCGGGGACCACGTCAACGTCGACGCAGCCGACGAGCTGCTGCGGGCCCGCTGCGGCGACGCCCTCCGGCACGGCGGCATCGACGCCCACCTCGCCGACCTGGACGCGCCGTCACGGGAGCACCTGGACGACGTGCGGGCGGGTACCGACACCCTGCGCGACGACGTGCTGGACCTGCTCGTGCTGCGGGGCGACGCCGCGCACGTGCGAGCAGGCGTGGCCACCCGGCACGCCGCGGGCGCCGACTGCGTGGTGCTGGTGCCCCCGCGGGCCGACGCCGGGGTCGCCACGGTCCTGGCCGACGTCGCCGCGCTGGGGGCGGCCCTCGCCTGAGCGGCCGCGTCGACCCCACGACCGGCTCCCGCGACCCCCGGCCCCCGGCCCCCAGACCCCAGGGCCCCCCCCCCCCCCCCCCCCCTCCGCGGGCGCCGACTGCGTGGTGCTGGTGCCCCCGCGGGCCGACGCCGGGGTCGCCACGGTCCTGGCCGACGTCGCCGCGCGGGGGGCGGCCCTCGCCTGAGTGGCCGCGTCGACCCCACGACCTGCTCCCGCGGCCCCCGGCCCCCGGCCCCCGACCCCCGGCCCCCGACCCCCGACCCCCGACCCCCGACCGGGTGTACCGACCAGCGACACGACACGCGGGGTGGACGGTCAGGACGGCGAGGAGCGACCCCGGTCGTCGCTGGTCGGTACGGCCCGTAGACCGTCCGTCCGCGCGTCCCCAGGCGAGACCGACCGCGGGCGGTCCACAGGGCGCGGGACGACACGGGAGCGCCGGGCGCACTCGGGTCAGCATCGTCGGCATGGACCCCGTCACCGCGCTGCACCTGCTGGGTGGTTCCGCCCGCACCCGCGACCTGCTGCCCCGGACGACCCGTCGGGCGCTGCAGCGGGCACTCGAGGACGGCACCGTGCGCCGGGTCGCGCGAGGCCGCTACGTGCTGCCCGACGCGCACCGGGCGACCCAGGCCGCGGCCGCCGCACCGGGCGTGCTCGCCGGGGTGTCCGCGGCCCAGGCGTACGGCTGGCCCACGCTGCGCCGCCGCGACGACGTCGTGGTCGCGGTGCTGCCCGGCCAGCGGGTCGACCCGCTGCCGGGCGTGACCTACCGGCGCCTGCGCCTGGACGCCGACGAGCGGCGGGCCGGCCGGACCTCTGCGCTGGCCACGGTGGTCGACTGCGCCACGTCGCTGCCGTTCGTCGACTCGCTGGCCGTCGCGGACGCGGCGCTGCGGGACGGCTCCGTGCTCGTCGCCGAGCTGCAGGACGTGGCGGACGGGTTTCGGGGCCGCGGTGCCGCGGACCTGCGCCGGGTCGCGCGTCATGCCGACGCCCGCGCGGCCAACGCGTTCGAGTCCCGTCTGCGCGGTCACCTGCTGCTGGCAGGGGTGAAGGGTCTGGTCCCCCAGCACGTCGTCACCGCACCGGGGTTCCTGGCGGCGGTGGACCTGGCGGTCCCTGAGCGGCGGGTGGCCATCGAGGCGGACGGCTACGAGGTCCACGGGACGCGCCGGCAGTTCGCGCTCGACCTGCAGCGTCATGACGAGCTCGCCGCGCTGGGCTGGACGACGCTGCGCTTCGCCTGGGAGCACGTCGTGTTCCACCCCGCCTGGGTGGTCGAGCAGCTCACGTCCGTGCTGCGACGACGGCGCTGCGTCGCTGCGTGACCGTGGCCCGACCTGGACCCCCGCGCACCGACCCCGGACCTTGCCCCCGCAGACGTCGGCCGCGGCGAGAGCCTCTCGTTCGACGTCGGGCCGCGGCGGGAGCTCGGTCGACGCCGGGCCGCGGCGAGCGCCTCTCGGACCAAGCCGGATGTACCGACCAGCGACACGACACGCGGGGTGGATGGTCCCCGACCGTCCGGGGCGCCTCGCGTGTCGCTGGTCGGTACGGCGCGGGCGTCCGCCTGGTCGGCGCGGCCTGAGCTTCCCCCAAGCGCCTGGTCAGCGGCCCAGCTGCCGCCCGGGCGACGGCCCGGGCAGCAGCGCTCCCCTCAGTTGAGCTTGCGGGTGCCCTCGGGCAGCGCACCGCCGTCGTACGCGCTGGTGGCGAGGTCGGCGAGCGCGGTCAGGGCGACGTTCTGGCTCCAGGGACCGAACGACACGCGCGCGACGCCGAGCTCCTGCATCCGGCGCAGCGGCAGCGCCCCGGGGACGGCGATCAGGTTGAGCCGCTGCGGGCCGAGCGCCTCGACCAGGGCGTTCACCTGGGCCTCGTCCAGCTTGCCGGGGGCGAAGAACGTCGACGCCCCGGCGTCCAGGTAGGCCTTGCCCCGCTCGACCGCCTCGGCCAGCACGTCGGCCGGGTCGCGGTCGCCCGCCTTGAGGAAGGCGTCGGTGCGGGCGTTGAGGACGAACGGGACCCCGGCGGCCTCGCCCGCCGCGACAGCCGCGCGGACGGCGGCGACGGCCTCCTCCAGCGGCTTCATCTGGTCCTCGAGGTTGGCGCCCACGATGCCCACGTCGATGGCGCGGGACACGGTGGCCCCGGCGTCGCCGTAGCCGGCCTCGAGGTCGGCGCTGACCGGCAGGTCGACCGCGGCGGCGATCCGGCCGACGGCGGCGATCATCTCCTCGACGGGGATCACCTCACCGTCGGGGTACCCGGCGGAGGCGGCGATCGAGTGGCTGGCGGTGGCGAGCGCCCTGGTGCCGGGGACCTCGGCGACGGTCGTCGCGGTGATGACGTCCCAGACGTTGACGACCACGAGGAGCTCGGGGTCGGTGTGCAGCCGCTGCAGCGTGGCGGCCCGGTCGGCGGTGGTGACGACATCAGTCATCTCACGACCGTAGCCAGGCCTGGTGAGGACTGCCCGAGGAGGCCAGGATCGACCCCATGAGTGGACACCCGCGTGCTGGACAGCTCGCCCTCCCCGAGGACCTGGTCGACGTCGCCCACCTCGTCACCGCCTACTACGCGTTGACCCCCGACCCCGAGGAGGTGTCGCAGGCGGTCGCGTTCGGTACCTCCGGGCACCGCGGCTCCAGCCTGGACACGGCGTTCAACGAGCAGCACATCGTCGCCACCACCCAGGCGATCGTGGAGTACCGCAAGGAGCAGGGCATCGCCGGGCCGTTGTTCATGGGCCGCGACACCCACGCGCTGTCCGAGCCCGCGTGGAGCACCGCGCTGGAGGTGCTGGCCGCCGCGGACGTGACGGTGCTGGTCGACGACGCCGACCGGTTCACCCCGACCCCGGCCGTCTCCCACGCCATCCTGCGGCACAACCTCGGCAAGGCCGCCGACGACTCCTCCCGCGCCGACGGCATCGTCGTCACCCCCTCGCACAACCCGCCCCGCGACGGTGGCTTCAAGTACAACGCCAGCCACGGCGGTCCCGCCGACTCCGGGGCGACGTCCTGGATCGCTCGCCGGGCGAACGAGATCCTCCGCGAGGGCCACGGCCGGGCGGACTCGGTGCCACGGGTGCCATTCACCCGGGCCCGTGCCCACGCGCAGGGCTACGACTTCATGGGCACCTACGTCGCGGACCTGCCGTCGGTGCTGGACCTGGACGCGATCCGCGCGGCCGGGGTGCGGATCGGGGCGGACCCGCTCGGCGGCGCGGCCGTGGACTACTGGGGGGCGATCGGCGAGGCGCACCGGCTCGACCTGACGGTGGTCAACCCCGAGTACGACGCGACCTGGCGTTTCATGACGCTGGACCGCGACGGCAAGATCCGGATGGACTGCTCGAGCCCGTGGGCCATGGCGAGCCTGCGGGAGCGGATGTCGGACGTGGACGCCGACGGGCGCGCTCCGTTCGACGTGGCCACGGGCAACGACGCGGACGCGGACAGACACGGCATCGTCACCCCCGACGGCGGGCTGATGAACCCCAACCACTTCCTCGCCGTGGCCATCGAGCACCTGTTCGCCCACCGGTCCTGGGACGCCGGCGTCGCCGTCGGCAAGACGCTCGTGTCCAGCTCCATCATCGACCGGGTGGTCGACGGGCTCGGTCGTCGTCTGCTCGAGGTGCCCGTCGGGTTCAAGTGGTTCGTGCCCGGGCTGGTGGACGGCAGCGTCGGCTTCGGCGGCGAGGAGTCGGCGGGGGCGTCGTTCCTGCGCAAGGACGGCACCGTCTGGACCACGGACAAGGACGGCCTGATCCTGGCCCTGCTCGCCGCCGAGGTGACCGCCGTCAGCGGGGCCTCGCCCAGCGCCGCCTACGCCGACATCGAGTCCCGCTACGGCGCGCCCGTGTACGCCCGGGTCGACGCGCCGGCCAGCCGCGAGGAGAAGGCCAAGCTGGCCGCGCTGTCCGCCGACGACGTCAGCGCCACCGAGCTGGCGGGCGACGCGGTGACCGCGGTGCTGACCGAGGCACCCGGCAACGGTGCCGCCCTGGGCGGGCTCAAGGTCACGACCGAGCACGCCTGGTTCGCCGCGCGGCCGTCGGGCACGGAGGACGTCTACAAGATCTACGCGGAGTCGTTCCGGGGCCAGGAGCACCTCGAGCAGGTGCAGGACGCCGCCCGTGAGGTGGTGGCGGGAGCGTTGGGCTCCTAGTCACCTGTCGTCACACGTGTTCTACTCTCCGTCGGTTTGTCCCTCGTCCCAGGAGCGCGTGTGCCCTCTGCTCGACCTCGCCCTCGACCGCGCCGCCGCGCCGTCCTGGCCACGTTCCTGGGGCTGGTGACGGTCGCGGCGTCCCTCACGGGGGGCGCGACCCCGGCGTCGGCGTCGGCGGGCGAGGTGGTGGCCCTGGTCGCCGCCGAGCGCTCCGCCTCCGGGCTCCCTGCCCTGCGGACGTCCGGTGACCTGGGCGCCGTCGCCCAGCGGTGGGCGGGGCAGCTGGCGTCCTCCGGTTCACTGGCCCACAACCCCGACCTGGGCCAGGAGGTCGACGGCTGGTCGGCCGTCGCCGAGAACGTGGGGACGGGGACGGACGTCGGGACCGTCCACGGGGCCCTGATGGACAGCCCCGGCCACCGGGCCAACATCCTCGGTGGCCACACCCAGGTCGGCGTCGGCGTCGCGACCGGGCACGACGCGGTGTGGGTGGTCCAGGTGTTCCGCACCCCGTCCGGGGCCGCACCGGAGCCCGCCGGTGACGCACCCGTCCCAGGCGTACCCGAGCCGGGCACCGCCGCCCCCGGGACCGGCGAGGACGACGCGCCCGCCGAGCCCGACCGTCCCGAGCCCGACGCCCCTGAGCCCGACGGGCCCGCGACCCGACCGGCACCGACCGACGAGGTCGGCCCGCACGGCGCAGCGGTCGCCCGCGAGGCGACCGACGAGCGGGCCCCGACGCCGCCGGCAGCCCAGCTCGCCTGGGTCGAGCGCTCCGAGCGCCTGCGTGCGGTGGGCGGCCGCGGCCCGGCCTGGTGGTGCGAGCCCTGGCCCACCTGACCGACCGGTGGCCGTCTCGAGGTTGAGGTGGCGACCCACCCTGCCGATGCAGCCAGGGACATACCAGCAGCGACGAGAGAAGAGCATGACGACACGCCGGACAGCCCGCCCCACCCGTTCCCGACTCCGACGGGCGTTCGGCGCCGCCCTCACCGTCGCCCTCGCCGGGTCGTTCCTGGTCGTCAGCGGCAGCGCCTCGGCGGCCCTGCCGACGCCCCGCGCGACGGTGACCTTCCGCTCGGCGCCCGAGGCCCCGTCGCCGTACCAGGGTCAGATCGCGTGCGACCCCGTGGAGCGTCCCGGGACGCAGGCCCTGCGCGCCCTGCTGAAGACGACCTACGGCAAGGGCAACAGCGCGGGCATCACCCGGTCCTGCGCGACCGGCGGCGCGAGCGAGCACAAGGACGGTCGGGCCTACGACTGGATGCTGAACGCGAGCAACGCCACCGACAAGGCCATGGGCGACTCGTTCGTGGCCTGGCTGACCGGCAGGGACGCCGGGGGCGTGGTGGGCGGCAACGCGCACCGCCTCGGCGTGCAGTACGTCATCTGGAACAAGCGGACCTGGCAGTCCTGGAACGGGCAGTGGAAGGCCTACACCGGCGCCAGCCCCCACACCGACCACGTCCACATCAGCCTGTCCTGGGACGGCGCGATGAAGCGGACGTCCTGGTGGACCGGCAGCACCGTCACCCAGCGCGACCACGGGCCGTGCCAGCTGTACGTGGGCGAGCCCGCCCCGCGGTACGCCGGCGCCAACTACTCACCCTGCCCCAAGCCCACCACCCGCCTCGGCGGGGTGGTCGCGGCCGACTTCGACGGTGACGGCCGCGACGACGTGGCCACGTTCCGGGCCGGGCAGTGGGTCATCGCCCTCAGCGCGACCGACCGGGTCATCCGGTCCTCCTACGGGCGGGCCGGTGACATCCCGGTCGCCGGGGACTGGAACGGCAACGGGTACGCCGGCATCGGCGTGGTCCGCAACGGGCGCTGGTTGCTGCGCAACGCCAGCAGCGGCGGTCCGGTGCACCGTGACTTCTACTTCAGCCCGGTCGGCGCCCTGCCCGTGGTCGGCGACTGGAACGGCAACGGCACCGACACGCCCGGGTTCTTCCGCAACGGCTCATGGGCCTTCCGGCGCAACAACGACACGTCGTCCGGCTCCACGTACATGACCTGGAGCAAGGCGGGGCACCAGGTCGTCGCGGGCGACTGGAACCGCGACGGCATCGACTCCGTCGGCGTGTGGAGCCGCGGGGCCTGGGCCCTGGCGGAACGCACGGCGACCGGTACGTCCCACCGGACCCTCCGGTTCGGGCCGACGAGCGGGATGGCCGTGGCGGGGGACTGGAACGGCGACCGCTGGTCGACCGCCGGCACGGCGACCGTGGACACGTTGCACTTCACCGACAACCTGAGCGGGGCCGTCCCGCAGTCGGTGCGCCTGCCGCTGTGATCCACCGCGAGCCCTGAGCACGCGCGAGCAGCCCCGCCCGGCCGACCGGCCGGGCGGGGCTGTGTCGTCCTACCGGGACCGGGTCACCAGATGCGGACGCGCTCGCCCTCGTCCAGCCACAGGGCGTCGCCCTCGGACGTGCCGAACGCGCGGTGGAACGCGTCGACGTTGCGGACGACGTTGGCACGGAACTCCGCCGGGGAGTGCGGGTCCGTGGCGATCCGCCGGGCGGCCTCCTCGCCCCGGATGACCTGCTGCCAGATCCGGCCGAAGCCCATGAAGAACCGCTGGTCCCCGGTGAGCCCGTCGACCACGGGGGCCTCCTGCCCGCCCAGCGACAGCCGGTAGGCGTGCAGGGCCACCTCGGCCCCACCCAGGTCCCCGATGTTCTCGCCCAGCGTGAACGCCCCGTTGACGTGCCGGTCGGGCGCCTCGGCCGGCGCGAAGGCGTCGTACTGCTCCACCAACGCCTTCGTGCGCTCCTCGAACCGGGTGCGGTCCTGCTCGGTCCACCAGTCCTCGAGCGAGCCGTCGCCGCCGTACCGGGAGCCCTGGTCGTCGAAGCCGTGGCCGATCTCGTGCCCGATGACCGCGCCGATGCCGCCGTAGTTGTAGGCGTCGTCGACCGCGAGGTCGAAGAACGGCGGCTGCAGGATCGCGGCCGGGAAGACGATCTCGTTCATCGCCGGGTTGTAGTACGCGTTGACGGTCTGCGGCGTCATCAGCCACTCGTCGCGGTCGATCGGCCCGCCCAGCTTGGCCAGCTCGCGGTCGGCCTCGGCCGCGGTGGCGCGTCGGACGTTGCCCAGCAGGTCGGCGGCGTCGATGTCAACCGAGGAGTAGTCGCGCCAGCGGACGGGGTAGCCGATCTTGGGCGTGAACGCCGACAGCTTGGCCTGCGCCCGCTCCTTGGTCGCCGGGCTCATCCAGTCGAGGGAGTCGATGCGCTGCCGGTAGGCCGCGATCAGGTTGTCGACCAGCTGCACCATCCGCTCGTGCGCGGCGGGCGGGTAGTGCCGGGCGACGTAGAGCTCACCCACGGCCTCGCCCAGCACGCCCTCGACCAGCGAGACCCCGCGCTTCCACCGCTCGCGGATCTGGGGCACGCCGCTCAGCGTCGTGCCGTAGAAGGCGAAGTTCTCGTCCACCAGGGGCTGCGACAGGTACGCCGCCATGCCCGTCACGACCCGCCAGCGCAGCAGGGTCAGCCAGTCCGCCAGCGGCTCCTCGGCCAGCGCCTCGGCCAGCCCGCGCAGGGCGTCGGGCTCCCCGACGACGAGCTCGGCCCGACCCGCCTCGGGCACGCCGAGCCCGTCGGCCCAGCCGCGCCAGCCCGGCAGCAGGTCGTCGACCTGGGTCCCGGTCATCAGGTTGTACGTCTTGACCGCGTCCCGGGACTGCACGGTGTCCCAGTGCGACGCGGCCAGCCGCGTCTCCAGCCGAAGGACGGTCGCCGCGGCGGCGTCCGCGGCGGGACCGCTCGCGACGCCGGCCAGCGTGAGCATCCGGGCCACGTGCCCGGGCAGGGCGTCGCGCAGGGCGGCGTGCTGCTCCTCGCGGTAGTACGACTCGTCGGGCAGGCTCAGCCCGCCCTGCGACAGGTGCAGCAGGTAGCGGGTCGGGTCGCCCTTGTCGACCCAGACGTAGGAGCCGAACACCCCGCCGATGCCCTGGCGCTCCAGCTCGCCGAGCAGGCGCCACAGCTCCTCGAGGCTGGTCACGGCGTCGACCCGGGCGACCACCTCGCCGAGCGGCGCGGCCCCGAGCGCCTCGATGCGCTCCACGTCGAGGAAGCTCGCGTACAGGTCGCCGACCTTGCGCTCGACGGTGCCGGGCGCGGGCTCCGCGGCGGCGGCCTCCTCGATGATGGTGCGGACATGGGCCTCGGCCTGCTCCCGCAGCACGTAGAAGCTGCCGTAGCTCGACTTGTCGTCCGGGATGGTCGCCGTGGCGAGCCACCTGCCGTTGACGTGGCGGTACAGGTCGTCCTGCGGGCGGACCGCGGGGTCGACGTGCTCCAGGGGCGAGGCGTGCGTCTGCGTCGTCACCGCTCCATCGTGCCCTCGCCCCCCGCCGAGCGCTAACGCGTCGGTCGGGCCGCGTGGTCCGCCGTGCCCCCGCAGCCCCGGCCGCCCGGTGTCCGGCTCCCAGGGGCGGGCGCCCGGTCGGCGGGCCAGACCCTGCCCTCCGGGCCGGACCGGTGCTATACCTGCAGGACCAAGGAGGGTCGATGGCGACCTGGCCACGTACGGTGACCCGCCCGGGGCGTGGTGTGGCCCGGGTGGCGCTGCTCCTCGGCCTGACGACGGCCGTGGTGGTGGGCCTCACGCTGGTGGCACGGGACCCGCTGGACGTGCTGTCGGAGGCCGACCTGGACCGGATCGAGGACGCCGTCGAGCAGGGCTGCCCCGGTACCGCGGAGCCGCTGACCGAGGGCACGGGGTACGCCCTGGACGGGACCGTCGTCGACGTCGTCGCCCCTCCCGGCCGCAGCCCGGTGCGGTTGACGCTGCGGGTGCAGGAGTGGTTCCTCGGCCCACCCCTGGGGACCGTGGAGGTCTGGGTCGACCCGGACACCGTGAGGTACCTGGTCCCCGACGACGGGGGGCCGGACGTGGGGGCGCGCCTGCTGGTGTCCGGGCGGGGCTGGCAGGACCGCACCGACGCGCTGGTGGCGGCCGGCTGCGGCCGGACCCGGGCCTGGGACGCCACGACGGCGGCGGACTGGCGGCGGACGCTCGGCCGTCCGGACGCGGCCGCTCCGACCGGCCCGGCCGGCCCCGTCGCCACCTACCCGTCGGTGGACTTCGTCCGGGCCGTGCCGATGCCGGACCTGCGCGGGGTCGCCGTGCTGGACGGGGGCTGCCTGTACCTGCAGGACGGTCGCACCCGGTGGGTCCCCGTGCTGCCGGCCGCGACCACGACCTGGCACGACCGGCCTCCGTCGCTGAGCGTGGGCGGGGTGCGGACCGACGTCGGGCACATGGTCCGGTTCGCCGGGGTCCCGGCCGGCGGTCCGGTCTCCCGGGGCGCCGGCGGGAGCGACCCGGCGGACGTGACGGCCCGGCTCGTCGACCCGGCGGGCGTCCCCGAGGCCTGCGACCCCGCGGCGCCCCGGTTCGTCGTCGCCGAGCGGCTCGGCCCCGGCGCCCTGCCCAGCCAGCAGGCCGGGGCGGCCCCGGTGGCTCTGGCGTCCGACGCGCTGCGGCGCGCCGGTCTGCGGCCCACCGCCGCGGTCGGGGGCGTCGTCACCGACTCGTTCGGGGCGGCGAGCTCCAGGGTGGAGCTGCAGACCACGGGCGGCGAGGTGCTGGTCCACGTCGAGTCGGTCGCGTTCCTGGCCTGGCCCCACGCCTACGCCCCGCGCGACTCCGACCTGGTCCGGGGCTCGGACCCCGACCGGGGCCGGGCGCTGCCGACCGTGCCCCCGGGCTGGGAGCTGGCCGTCGTCACCCGCAGCGACGGTGTCACGCAGGTCCTGCTCCGTACGCCGGGGCGGGTGGTGGTGTCGGTCACCGCCGACCTGACGACCCTGGGCCTGCCGACGGGCGGTGCCGTCGACCCGGCGGTGCAGGCCCTGACCGACGTCGCGACCGACGTCGCCGGGCTCAGTCCTTCCGGCGGCGGGAGCTGATCACCCCGGTGTCGAAGCCGGCCAGGTGCAGCCCGCCGTGGAACCGGGCGTGCTCGATCTTGAGGCAGCGGTCCATGACGACCTCGAGGCCGGCGGCCTCACCGTCGTGGGCGACCTGCTCGTGCCACAGCCCCAGCTGCAGCCACAGGGTGCGGGCGCCCACGGCGAGCGTCTCCGCCAGGACCCCCGGCAGCGCGTCGTGGGCCCGGAAGGCGTCGACCATGTCCGGGACGACGGGCAGGTCGGCCAGGGTCGGGTAGACGGGGCGGCCCAGGATCTCCTCGACCCGCGGGTTGACGAAGTACACCTCGTAGGGCGAGGTGGACAGCAGGTAGGTCGCCACGAAGTAGCTGGCCCGGGACGGGTTGTCCGAGGCGCCGACCACCGCGACGGTGCGGGTCCGGCGCATGATCGCCAGGCGCTCCTGCGCGCTCGGGCCCACCCAGGTGCGGGCCCCCCGACCGGTGCCCGCGGTCTCGCTCATGCCCGCTCCCCCGTCCGGGTGGTGCCGGTGGCCCGGGCCAGCGCCTGGTCCAGGTCCCACAGCACGTCGTCGACGTCCTCGAGACCGACGCTGATCCGGACCAGGTCGGGGTCGACGCCGCCGGTGCGCAGCTGGTCCTCGCTGAGCTGCTGGTGCGTCGTCGAAGCCGGGTGCAGCACCAGGGTGCGGGCGTCGCCGATGTTGGCCAGGTGGCTGCACAGCTCGACCGAGTTGATGAACCGTTCCCCCGCCTCCCGCCCGCCCGCGACCCCGAACGCGAACACCGCTCCGGGGCCCTCGGGCAGGTAACGGGCCGCGCGGTCGTGGTCGGGGTGGCTGGGCAGCCCCGCGTAGCGCACCCAGGCGACCCGCGGGTCCCCGTCGAGCCAGTGCGCGACCTGACGGGCGTTGGCGGCGTGCTCGCGCATCCGCTGCGGCAGCGTCTCGACCCCCTGCAGCAGCAGGAACGCGGAGTGCGCGCTCAGGGTGGCGCCGATGTCGCGGAGCTGCTCGCTGCGCAGCTTGGTGAGGAAGCCGTACTCGGCGAAGTTGCCCCACCAGGTCAGGCCGCCGTAGCTGTCCACCGGCTCGGTCATCGACGGGAACCGGCCGTTGTCCCAGGGGAACGTCCCCGCGTCCACGACGACACCCCCGATGGTGGTGCCGTGGCCGCCGATGAACTTGGTGGTCGAGTGGATGACGATGTCCGCGCCGTGCTCGATGGGACGGCACAGGTAGGGCGTCGCCGTCGTCGCGTCGACGACGAGCGGGACGCCGGCGGCGTGGGCGACCTCGGCCAGGCCGGCGACGTCGGCCACCTCGCCCCCGGGGTTGCTGACCACCTCGGCGAACACGAAGCGCGTCCGGTCGGTGATGGCCGCGGCGAAGTCGGCGGGGTCGTTGCCCCGCACGAAGGTGGTGTCCACCCCGAACCGGCGCAGGGTCACGTCGAGCTGGGTGATGGTGCCGCCGTACAGGCTGGCGCCGGCGACCACGTGGTCCCCGGCCCCGGCGAGCGCGGCGAAGGTGATGAACTCCGCCGCCTGCCCGCTGCTGGTGGCGACGGCGCCCAGACCGCCCTCGAGGCTGGCCAGCCGCTCCTCGAGCGCGGCCACCGTGGGGTTGCCGATCCGGGAGTAGATGACGCCGTACTTCTGCAGCGCGAACAGGTTGGCGGCGTCCGCGGTGTCCTCGAACACGAAGCTCGTCGTCTGGTAGATCGGCACGGCCCGGGCCCCGGTCGTGGGGTCGGGCGTCGCCCCGGCGTGCAGGGCCCGGGTCCGGAACCCGAACTGGCGGTCGGTCATGGGCGCAAGCCTGCCACCTGGGCGGGACGGAACCTCCCGGGCGTCGTGGCTCACTCCTCGTGAGGGACGCCCTCGCCCGCGCCGTCGGGGTCGGCGACCGCTCCCGGAGGCTGCGGCAGGAACCTGACCAGCACCGTCGAGGACCGACCGGATGAACGGTAAATCACTCATGCGGAGCAACCGATGTCACTCAGAGTCTTCCCATCTGTCCCGGGTCGCGCCTAGGTTCCGAAGCACTCCCATCGACCGAGAGGCGACACCGCATGTCACAGCCCGCCACGTTCGACCCGCCCGGAGGCCCCGACCAGGGCTCCGCGAGCCGGTCCGACGGCCGCTCCCGCACCCGTGCCCGCACCGCGATCGGCCTCACCGGCCTGCTCGTGGCGACCGGGGCGCTGGTCACGCTGCCCTCGGCCCAGGCCGGACCGACCAACGTCCTCGAGGTCCGCGGCGCCCAGGACCGCACCTGCGCGGACGGTGTCGCCCGCGGCCGCGGCGTCGACTCCTACACGCTGACCGCGCCGTCCTCCGGGATCGTCGAGGCCGGCATCGCGGGCACGGGCGACTGGGACCTCGCGATCTTCGACGGCTCGGGTGACGTCGTCGCCGCCAGCGCCGGCTTCACCGGCACCGAGAAGGCGACCGGGTTCGTCGACGCGGGCACCGAGCTCACCGTCCAGGGCTGCCTGCTGTCGGGCCGCGCCGGGTCGGTCGACGTCGACCTGACCTTCCTGGAGATCGAGGGCGAGCCCGAGGTCACCCGGCTCGTGTCCGTGGACACCCCGGAGCGGGCGGACAAGGAGCGTCTCCAGGCCCTCGAGCTCGACCTCACCGAGCACGCCGACGCCACCAGCATCGACGTGGTGCTCTACGGCGAGGCCGACACGCAGGTGCTCGAGGACGCGGGCTTCACCTACGACGTCGAGATCGCCGACATGGCCGCGCAGTCCGCCGCCGACCGCGGTGCCGACGCCCGCTTCGCCGCCGCCGTCGACTCCTCGGTGCTGCCGAGCGGCCGCACCGAGTACCGGCGCCTGGCCGACTACGAGGCCGAGCTGAAGGCCCTGGCCGAGACCTACCCCGAGCTGGTCCGTCCCCTCACCCTGGACGAGCCCACCATCGAGGGGCGCATGGTCCACGGCATCGAGATCACGACCGACGTCGACCGGGTCAACGACGGCAAGCCCGTCTTCCTGCACATGGGCCTGCACCACGCCCGGGAGTGGCCGGCCGGCGAGCACACCATGGAGTGGGCCTACGAGCTGCTCCAGGGCTACGGGGCCGACGAGGAGATCACCGGCCTGGTCGAGGACACCCGCACGATCATCGTGCCGGTCGTGAACCCGGACGGCTTCACGATCTCCCGCGAGGCGGCGACGACCAACACGTTCGGGACGTTCAGCTACGACAACAAGCGCAAGAACTGCGCCGTCTCGGCCAACACGCCGGCCAACTTCACCACCGGCACCTGCTCCGCCAACAACGCCGGACGCCTGCGCGGCACCGACCTCAACCGCAACTACGGCGGCTTCTGGGGCGGGCCCGGTGCGAGCACCAGCTGGTCCAGCGACACCTACCGCGGCGACGGCCCGTTCTCCGAGCCCGAGAGCCGCAACGTCAAGAACCTGGTCGGCTCCCGGTCGGTGACCACGCTGGTCACCAACCACACCTACTCCAACCTGTGGCTGCGTCCCCCGGGCGTGCAGGCCACGGGCGAGCCGCTGGACGAGCCGCTGTACAAGGCCCTCGGCGACGCCGCGGCCTCGCACAACAACTACGCCTCGATCCCCTCCTACGAGCTGTACGACACCACCGGTGGCACGGAGGACTGGACGTTCTGGACCGCCGGCGGCCTCGGCTTCACCCCCGAGATCGGCGACGAGAACTTCCACCCCGCCTTCGAGCGGGCCGTGGTCGCGGAGTACGCCGGTCTGGAGCCCGCAGCGGGCGCCGGCCTGGGCGGCAACCGCGAGGCCTACATGGAGGTCCAGCGCGCCACGGCCGACCCGACCTACCACTCGGTCATCACCGGCACCGCCCCCTCGGGCTGGGAGCTCGAGGTCAGCAAGGAGTTCATGACCGCGACCAGCCCCGTCGTCGGCCAGGGCAACGTGGTCCAGTACTTCGAGGACTCGCTGTCCAGCACCTACGACTCCGACGGCGGCAAGTTCTCCTTCGCCGTCAACCCGTCCACCCGTCCCGTCGTGGCCGGCCGTGACGGTCGCGAGCCGACCGGTCCGACCCAGCCGAGGAGCACGCTGACCAACCCCGCCGGGATCCCCGCCCCCAACCCGCAGCTGTCCTTCAGCGGGCCCCGGGAGTCGACGACCTTCGTCATCGAGGAGGGCTTCGACAACGCCTACGCCGACCTCCGCTTCAACTGGGAGACCGCCGGCCCGGACTGGGACTTCTACGTCCGCAACTCTGACGGCCAGGTCGTGGCCAGCGCGGCGACGGGCGACCGCCCCGAGGTCATCTCGATCCGGGACCCCCAGCCCGGGACGTACGAGCTGGTCGCGTTCAACTACAGCGGCGGCGGTGAGGGCGGTCGCGACTGGACCGGCACCCTCGACTTCCGGGGCCCGACGCCCCGGGTCGTCAACGAGCCGGAGCCGTGGATCCTCACGTGCACCGACCGTCGCGGCACCGTGAAGTCGGTCAAGGAGGTGTTCGTCGAGCGCGGTGAGTCCGTGGACGTCGGCAACGCCTGCTCGCCGCGCAGCCCGGTCCGCAGCCCTCGCGGCTGACCTGGGCCACCTGGAGCCGAGCCCCGGCACCACCTGAGGATCGAGGGCGGGGTCCTGCCCGGCACGCACCGCGTGCCGGGTGGGGCCCCGCCCTCGTCGTGTCAGGAGCAGGTGCGGTCGATGAGGCCCTGCAGCGCTGCGCGCTCCGGCACCGGGACCGCGACCTCGACGTGGACCTCCTCGCCCCCGTCGGGCGTCACCCGCACCGGGAACAGGTAGCCCTTCTTGTCCTCCGCCACGGCGTGCGGGTCGCACCGGGTCACCGTGACCACGACGTCCAGGACCGCCGGTCCTCCCCGCAGGGTGACCTCGACCCGCTGGTCGACGGTGAACAGGGTGGTGGCCCCCGCCACGGCCACCGTCACCGGGCTGGACGAGGTCGGCGTCAGGACCAGGCGGCCGCGCAGCGCCGGCTCGCCGTCGACCACCCCCGCGTCCTCCCACCCGGGCTGCCACGTCGTGGCCACGAGGTCGCCGACCGCCGCCTCGGCGCAGCGCTGGGACCGCACCCGCTGCAGGACGGCGTCGTCGACGGGCAGCCGCACCGTCGTGCCGTCGACGACGAGGACCGCGACGTGCTCCCCGGCGCCGTCCCCCGCCTCTGCGCAGCTGGGCTCGGCCAGCGGCAGGGACAGGTCGACCGACCGCCCCGCGCCGATGGTCGAGTCCTTGTCGGCGGAGGCCGGTGCGGCGAAGGTGGGGCTCCGTACCTCGACCCGTCCGACCTGCACGGCGCGGCCGCCGCCGTTGGTGACCTTGACCTGGATGACGTCGCGCTGGGCGTCGCGGCGGTACTGGACCACCTCCGCGGTCAGGTCGACGGTCCCGGGCGCGGCGCACCCGGCGCTCAGCAGGCACAGGAGCGGCAGCGCGCCGAACCGGGCGACCCGCCCGGGTCGCGTGGTCCGGCGTGGCTCGCCCCGCACCTGCCGATGGTAGGGACGCGGTACGACGTCGAGCGGGTGGGACGGCACGCACGCCCTGCTCAGGACCTCACCGGGCGCAGCGGAAACCGATGTGGCTCATCCCGGAGTCGACCATCTGCGGACGGCGCGCCGCCGGTCGGTAGCGACGGCAGTACGAGTCGGCGCACAGGTGCGAACCGCCCTTGATGACCTTGCGAGGCACCGGGAACTGGGGCTGGGCCGGGTCGAAGCTCTGCTCCCGCCGCACGCCCCTCGGCCCCGCCGTCACGCAGCACGACGGCTCCGCCACCTGGTGAGGGCCGCCGTAGTAGTCGTCCGTCCACTCCCAGACGTTGCCCGCCATGTCGTGCAGCCCCCATCCGTTGGCCGGGAAGCTGCCGACCGGTGAGGTCCGTCGCCAGCCGGACCCACCGGTGTGACGCCACGGGAAGTCCGGCCCGTCCCAGGTGTTGGCCATGATCCGTCCGCCGGGACGCGCCTCGTCGCCCCAGGTGAACTCCGCGCCGCGCAGCCCACCCCGCGCGGCGTGCTCCCACTCGGCCTCGGTGGGCAGCCGCCCGCCGTCCCACGCGGCGAACGCGGCGGCGTCCTCGTGCGCGACGTGCACGACCGGGTGCCGGCCCCGACCCGACAGGTCGCTGCCCGGGCCCTCCGGCCTCGACCAGGACGCACCGGGGACCCAGGACCACCACTGGCTCAGGTGGCGCAGGTCGACCGGCCCCGACGTCGGGGTGAACACCAGCGACCCCGGGGCGAGGTTCTCGAGCGGGGCACCGGGGAAGTCGTCGGGGTCCAGGGGACGCTCGGCCACGGTCCGGTACCCCGTGTCGGCCACGAAGACCGCGAACCGGTCGTTGGTGACCGGGTCCTGGTCGATCCCGAACGCCGCGACGGGCACGACGTGGGCGGGACGTTCCTCCGGGTAGTGGACCTCGGAGCCCATGAGCAGCTCGCCCCCGGGCACCCGGACCACCGTGACGTCACCGCGATCGTGTCCGACGGTGCGGGTCGAGGGGGCGGGACGACCGGTCATGCGCTGGCGATGCCGGCCGTCAGCTTGGCGACCACCTGCTCGAGCGAGAAGCTCGCCGGTTTCTGCGTGGGTGGGAACTCGGCCAGGGTCGCGATCATCCGCGCCGCGTACGCCTGGGCGGGGACGAGCAACCAGGCCCGGTCGATGAGCCAGTCGTAGTACGTGTTGGAGGTCAGGTCGGCGCGCTCGTAGGGGTCGGTCCGCAGGTTGAAGATCTTGGGTACCCGCAGCTGGGTGTACGGCTCCGCCCAGACCTGCAGCGTCCCGGTGGCGCGCTGCTCGAGGAACACCACCTTCCAGACGTCGAACCGCATCGCCGTCAGGTCCCCGTCGTCGGAGACGTAGAAGAAGTGCCTGCGCGCGCCCTCGTCGGACTCACCCGTCAACCAGGCCAGCTGGTCGTGCCCGTCCAGGTGGACCTTGAAGCTGCTGCCGCCCAGCTCGTGGCCGGCCTTCAGCTGCTCGACGACGTCCGGGTTGCCGGCGGCCGAGAGCAGGGTCGGGAACCAGTCGTTGTGGCTCATCATGTCGTTGAGCACGGTTCCCGCCGGGATGCGGCCCGGCCACCGGACGACGCACGGCACCCGGTAGGCGCCCTCCCAGTTGGAGTTCTTCTCGTTGCGGAACGGGGTCATGCCGGAGTCCGGCCAGGTGTTCAGGTGGGGGCCGTTGTCGGTGGAGTAGACGACGATGGTGTCCTCGGCCAGACCCAGCTCGTCGAGCAGGCCCAGCAGGTCCCCCACGAGGTCGTCGTGGTCGAGCATCGTGTCGTGGTACTCCGACTGCCACCGTCCCGCGCGACCCAGGCTCCCCGGCTTGGTGTGCGTGCGGAAGTGCATGTGCGTGGTGTTGAACCAGACGAAGAACGGCGTGCCCGCGTCGTGCTGGCGACGGATGAAGTCCGCCGCCGCGTCCCGGAACTCCTCGTCGCAGGTCTCCATGCGCTTCCTGGTCAGCGGGCCGGTGTCCTCGATGCGCTGGCTGCCGTCCGGCTCCGCCCAGGAGTGGATGACGCCCCGCGGGCCGAACTTCTGCCGGAAACCGGGGAAGTCCTCGTCGCTCGGGTAGTCGCGCTGCTCCGGCTCCTCCTCCGCGTTGAGGTGGTAGAGGTTGCCGAGGAACTCGTCGAAGCCGTGCGCCGTCGGCAGGAACTCGTCCCGGTCACCGAGGTGGTTCTTGCCGAACTGCCCCGTCGCGTACCCCTGCTCCTTGAGCGCCTGCGCGATGGTGGGGTCCTTGGCGCGCAGGCCGATGTCGGCCCCCGGGAAGCCGACCTTCGTCAGGCCGGTGCGGTAGGGGTTCTGCCCGGTGATGAACGCCGCCCGCCCGGCGGTGCAGCTCTGCTCGCCGTAGTAGTCGGTGAACCGCGCCCCCTCCTCGGCGATGCGGTCGATGTTCGGTGTCCGGTACCCCATCACGCCGTCGCTGTAGCAGCTCAGGTTGGAGACACCGATGTCGTCGCCCCAGATCACAAGGATGTTCGGCTGGTCCGTCACGGATGGAGTCTGCGTCGGACAGGGGCCCCGGCGGGTCATCCCGGGTGGGTGAACCGGGAGCGTCCGGGGTCCGGGCCTACCGGAACCGGGGCCTGGGCGGCGGGGCCAGGAAGGGCCCGGCGTCGTCGATCGGCGCGCCGCCGCCGAACCGGTCGCGCACCTTGTCGAGGGTCATCAGCCGTACGGGGGTGACGGCGTCACCGGCCAGGCGCCTGCCCCAGGTCGCGACCGGCAGGTCGGCGTCGGAGGCCACCAGGACCACGTTGCCCGTGCGCCGTCCCCGCAGGGTGGCGGGCTCGGCGACGGCGAGGACGTTGGCGAAGCGGGTGCGCAGCGTGGCGACCTCGGCCCGGGTGTGCGGGAACGGGCTGGAGTCGGGCAGGTTGACCGCCAGCACGCCTCCCGGCCGGAGGACGGCCGTCACGGCGTCGCACCACTGCCTGGTGGTGAGCGACGGCGGGACACCCGCGTCGGCGAACGCGTCCCGGACGACCAGGTCGAAGGACGCCGGCCGGCAGCCGGCGAGACCGTCCCGGCCGTCCTGGGCACGGATCTTCAGGAACGGCCCGCTGCGCAGCCGCAACCGCTCCCGGACGAGGTCGAGCAGGGGCGCGTCGGGGTCGAGCAGCACCTGCCGTGAGCCGGGCCGGGTGGCCGCGACGTAGCGGGCGAGCGTCCCCGCCCCGACCCCGACGTGCACGGTGTGCAGGTCCTCGCCCGCCGGGGCGAGGCAGTCGACGAGCCCCCCGATCCACCGGACGTACTCGAAGACCAGGACCGTCGGGTCGGCCAGGTCGACGTGGGACTGCGGGACCTCGTCGACCGCCAGCAGCCAGCCGTCGGACCCCGCGGGCTCGTTGACCAGGCTCGCGGTGCCCCCCGCCACCGGCCACGGCCCGTCCGGGTCGGGCTGCGCGTCGTGCCGGCGGCCGCGTCCGGGACGGCTCACGGGTGCCAGGGACCGTGCGCGGCCAGCGGGTCGGACGCCGGACCCGGTGGGGAGTCGACGCCCGGGCCGGTCCCAGGCCCCGGCAGCAGCGACACCGCGATCTCCTCGGCGACGGCGGGGCCGATGGTCCAGCCCGACCCGCCCCAGCCGTGCGTCACGACGACGTCCCGACCGCCCACCAGCGAGGGGTCCACGCGACCAAGCGCGACGCTGTCGCGGACGGGCCGGATGCCCCACCAGGGCGGGCCGTCCGGCTGCCAGCCGGCCAGGTCGGGGAATCGTTCCGCGACGTCGGCCAGCAGCGCGGGGACCTCGGCCAGGGCCCGCCCGGCCAGCCGCGACGGGTCGTCCCAGTCGGCCGGGTCCTCGACCGGCAGGTAGGTGCCGCCGACGTGCAGGTGCCCCTCGCGGCCCGAGCCGTCCGGGCCCGACGAGCCGTGGGGCACGGTGTAGCGCGGCCGCAGCTCGTCGTCGTCGTCGATGACCGCCCCCTCGGCGTGGACCGAGCCGACGGGCAGCGGACCCCGCAGCAGCACGCCCAGCCGTCCGGCCAGCCGGGTGTCCCCGAGCACGTGGGCGCCCAGCCCCAGGCAGGCCACCGTGGTGGTGGCGCCGTGCAGGTCGTGCAGCACCGCCAGGTCGGCGGTCGAGGTCACCGGCTCGGGCATCTCGAGCAGCCGGACGCGCGGGTCCTCGGCCAGCACGAGCGGCCAGCGCGGGAGCAGGCCGCACGGGTCCCACTGGGGGGAGGTCTCGTGCAGCAGGCCGTGCTCGTGCGGCAGACCGCGCCCGGCCGGGTCGACGACCTGCCCGGGGTAGCCGCGCACCGGGGCGCGTCGCGACAGCAGCAGCGCACGGGTGCTGCCGACGTGCGGGCGCAGGTGGGGGTGCCGGGCGGCGAGCCCGGCCGCGAGGACCGCGGACCGCGACGTCCAGGCGTCACCGCGGGGGTCGGCCGAGGCGTAGCGCAGCGAGAGCCCGCCGCTGCGCGACGCGGTGCCGTACCCGGGCCGGTGGACCAGCCACGTGACGGCGAGCGGCTCGTCGGCCCGGGCCCGTCGCCCGGCCGAGTGGTCGGTCCGACGCTCGGCCAGGTCGTCCGCCCGGTCGAGCAGCGCCTGCACCGTCAGCAGACCGGCCACCCCGCCGCCGACGACCAGGGCGTGCGTCACGACCGGTGGCGGTCGGCGACGACCCAGCTCGCGGCGGCGACGGCGGCCGACACCGTGAGGACCGAGGGCCAGGCCCCGATCTCCCGGGCCAGCACGTGGCTGCCGACGAACGCCCCGGCGTACCCGCCCAGCAGGCCGACCGCCGGCACCGGGCCCCGGCGCCACCACCGGGTGCCGCACCACGCGGCGCCGGCGAGCAGCACGACACCCCCCAGCGCCCGGACGTCGGTGGCCTGGGCCACGGCGAACCCGGCGACCAGCGACCCGGCGGCCACGACCCCCGTCGGGACCACCGTCCCCACGCGGGTCGGGGTGGGACTGGTCCGGCTGCGTGCGGCGGGGCGCGTCATCGCCCCAGGGTAGGCACCGGGCCTGGGTGCCACCGGGTGGGGACGCCGTGGCCGACGCTCGTGCCCAGCACGACACGCTCGCCGCCGGGCCAGGTCCGGGCGGCGACGAGGAACTCGTGGTGCGCCCCCGGGCGGGGCCGCTCGGGCTCCAGGGACAGCTCGACGAGCGGGGCGTCCGAGGTGGCGGTGGCGCCGAGCCGGGCCAGCACCTCACCCACCCGCGCCTGGTCCTCCCGCGTCAGGTACTGCCACATCACCGAGTGCCACAGGACGGTCAGGTGACCGGGCCGCAGGTCGAGCCGGTCGACGGCAGCCACGGCGTCCAGCCGCTCGACGCCGACCGGGTGCGCCGCCGCGACCTCGAGGGCCGCCCGGGTGCGCTGCACCCGAGGCCCCTGGTCGGCCCAGACGTAGGCCAGCAGGCGTTCGGCCGCACCGGGTCGGCCCAGGTCGACCGGGGCGACGTCCGTGCCGACGCGCTCCACCACGTGCAGCGGGGCGCCCACGTCGGGCACGGCGCCCCGCCAGGCGTCGACCAGCTGCACCGGGCTGCCGGCCGGTCCCCACCACGGCCCTCCCGGCCCCGCCTGGACGCGGTAGCGGTCGGCGTTGAGGTTGAGCCCGGCGCTGCTGCCGATCTCGTGCAGGCGCACGGGCAGGTCACGACCGGCCAGCACCCGGATCAGCCCTCCCACCAGGGCGGCGGAACGACCGACCTCGTTGGTCTGGGGCGGGCCCTGCAGGAACGCCGCGACCTCGTCGGGGTGATCGGCCAGGGCCTCGCGGAAGGCCCGCCACAGACCGGGCCCCGGCGTGCCACCCACGCTCGGGTAGTGGGCGGCCAGGCCGGGGGCCCGAGACGTCAGGACCAGGTGGTGCACCGCCCCGAGCAGCCTGATCCCGGTGGCGGCCGGCCCGGGGGCGTGCAGGTGGTCGGCGAGCACGACCCGGAGCACGTCCTGGTCCCCTGCCTCGCGCAGGTCGGCGGCGCAGGCCCGCAGCAGGTCCGCGTACATCGGGGAGCCCATGTCGGCGCAGGCCTGCGCCTGGTCGTGCAGGTGGCGCACCAGGGGCGCTGCCCCGTCGTCCACCCCGGCCACGCTCAGCCCTCGGTGGTCGTCGGCTCCACCGCCGAGCCCGTCGGAGCCACGGTGCCGGTGCCGGTGCCGCGTGAGGACGGCGCGAAGGTGGTGCCCGTGCTCTCGGTCACCCGGGCCATCATCTGCTGCAGGTCGACGCCGGTCGCGCCCTTGAGCAGCTCGAGGGTCTGCACGAGGTTGTCGGTGACCTGTCGCGGCAGCGCTCCCGCACCGTCGGTCGACACCACCGTCAGCTTGTCGATGGAGGCCATGGGCGAGGCGAGCTCGCGGGCCACCTCGGGCAGGATCTTGACGAACAGGTCGAGGACGGCGGCCTCGTTGTAGTGGCTGAACGCCTCGGCGCGCTGCTGCATGGCCTCGGCCTCGGCGTTGCCCTTGGCCAGGGTCGCGGCGGCCTCGGCCTCACCCTCGAGCTTGACCGCCTCGGCGATGGCGGAACGGCGGGCCTTCTCGGCCTCACCGGTGCGCATGCCCTCGATGGCCTCGGCCTCGGCGAGCGCGGTCCGGCGGCCCTTCTCGGCGACACCGGACAGCTTGGTCTCCTCGGCCTTGGCCTCGGCCGCTGCGATCGAGGCGGCCTTGCGGGCCTCGGCGGTGAAGATGTCGGCGTTGCGGCGGCCCTCGGCCTCCTGCTCCACGCGGTACCGCTCGGCGTCGGCGGGCTTGCGGACCTGGGTGTCGAGCTGACGCTCGGTGAGCGAGGCCTGCCGGATGGCGACCTTCTCCTGCTCGGCGAGGATCATCTGGTCCCGGTCGGCCTGGGCGAGCGGACCGGCGGCGGCGGCCTGCGCGGCCGCGGCGTCGGTCTCGGCCTTGATCTCGGCCTGCTTGAGGTTCAGCGCGCGGTTGGAGATCGCGATCTGCTCCTCGGCCCGGATCCGGGCCTGCTCGGCCTCCTGCCGGGAGTTGGCCTCGGCGACCGAGGCGGTCTGCAGCAGCCGCGCGGCCTCGGGACGACCCAGGTCGGCGAGGTAGGTGCCGTCGTCGCTGATGTCCTGGATCTGGAAGGTGTCCATGACCAGGCCCTGGCCGGTGAGGGAGTTCTCGGACTCGTCGGCCACCCGCTGCGCGAAGGCGGCCCGGTCCCGGATGATCTGCTCGACGCTCAGCGCACCGACGATGGAGCGGAGCGCACCGGCCAGCACCTCCTGCGTGTAGGGGGTGATGTCGTCCTGCTGGGACAGGAACCGCTGGGCGGCGGCCCGGATCGAGTCCTCGTTGCCGCCGACCTTGACGATCGCGACGCCCTCGACGTTGAGCTTGATGCCCTGCCCGGACACGGCGCTCTTGATCTGCACCGGGATCCGACGGCTCGACATGTCCATGATGTGCAGCTTCTGCACCAGCGGGACGACGAACACCCCGCCGCCCAGGACGACCTTCTGGCCGGACACGTCGGCCTGGCCCGGGACGGTCGTGCCGCTGCCCCGACGCCCGGTGACGATGAACGCCTGGTCCGGCCCGGCCACCTTGTAGCGGCGGACCACGACGACGACAACGAGCAGGACGAGGACGACCAGCCCGATGATCGGGACGAGGGAGGTGTCGAGACCGAACATCAGGGGATCTCACCGATCTCGGCGTCACCGGACGCCGGTAGGGGCTCGACCTGGACGGCCGAGGCGGACAGGACGGCGCTGACGCGCACGACCGAGCCGGTGCGCACCGCCAGGTCGTCCGCGGTGCGGGCGTTCAGGCGCGTCGGGTGGCCGGCGACGACCAGCGACACCGTGCCGTAGCCGTCGGCGGGGATGTCGGACACCACGGTCGCGGTGGCGTCCACGAGGGCGCTGCTGCGCGGGGTGGAGCCGTCCTCCTCGCGCGTCAGCGAACGGGTGAGCAGACCGGCCAGCAGACCGGCCCCGGCGCCCGCGCCGACCCCGACCGCGGTCGCGACCCCGGTGGACGAGCCGGCCTGCAGGGCCAGCGCCCCACCGAAGCCGACCGCCGCGAGGAAGGCGGCGACCGCCGTGCCCGACAGCCAGTCCGGCCCGAACCCGTCGACGAGACCGTCGACCAGGTCGCCCAGCAGCAGGGTGACGACCAGGAGCAGCAGACCGACGCCACCGAGGACGAGGAACGTCGACACTTGCTCCCCCTTGTCCCGCCGGGGCGGGCCCCCTGACGTCCGCAGCCAGCAGTCAAGCACAGGACGAGCGGTCGGTGCCCGGGTCCGGGGACCCTGTGGACGACAGCACCCGACTGCACCCGACCGCCGCGGCCGGCGACCCGTGCGGGCCGATCGACCACCGTTCACGCGGACGACCGGTAACGATCGGATAACGTTCGGGCCGCGCTCTACCGCTGATCCCCCGCGGGGAAGTCAGATGTGCCAGCGCACGACGAGGGTGGCGCCGGGGAGCACGTCCAGGGGGAGCAGATGGTCCAGCGAGGCGACCTCGGTCGGCGAGGCTTCCTGATAACGGGTCTCGGTATTGCTGCGGTCGTCGGCGTCGGTGCCGCCCCGGCCGCGGCGGGTCCCGGCACCGCGGCCACGGCGGCGCCCGACGTCGCGCACACCTGGGTCCGCGCGGCCTACCGCGCCGTCCTGCTGGAGAACCTCACCCCGCCCACCGCCGCCCGGGCCTACGCCCACCTGGCCGTGGCCATGTACCAGGCCGCGGTCGTCGGCATGCCGCACCACCTGACGCTGGAGGGGCGCCTGAACGGTCTGGCGCCGACGCGCCCTGCGGTGCGCCGCCGCGGCGACCTGGACTGGGCCACGGCCGTCTCGGTCGCCGCGCACGACGTCCTGGCCGCCGTGCTGCCCCGTCGCTCGCCGCTGACCGCGGGGGTCCTCGCGGACACCCACGCGGACGTCCTGCGGTCCCGGCGGGCCGCGGGTGCCCCCGCGGCCCGCATCCAGGCCTCGCTGGTGCACGGACGCGCCGTCGCCGCGGGCCTGGTGGCCTGGCTGGAGGCCGACGGCCACGCCGAGGCCGCCGCCAGGACGTACACCCCGCCGACGGGTCGACCGTGGTTGTGGGAGTCGACCCCGCCCAACTACCGCCCCGCCATCGAGCCGTACTGCGCCGACGTCCGGCCGATGGTCCTGCGCACGACGGACGAGGTCGAGGCGGCCCCGCACGTCCCGTTCTCGGACGTCCCGGGTTCCGCCTTCCACGCCCAGGCCATGGCCGTGCTGGCCCAGAGCCGGGTCAACGGCGACGAGGAGCGTGAGATCGCCCGGTTCTGGACCGACAACCCGGGTTCGTTCACGCCGCCCCTCGGGACCCCGACCGGTCTGCCCGCCGGTCACTGGATGATGATCGCGTCGCAGACCACGGCCCAGCTGGGACTTCGCCTGGACCGCACCCTCGAGGCGCTGGTCCGTCTCGGCGTCGTCCTGCACGACGCGTTCCTGGCCTGCTGGACCGAGAAGTACCGCAGCAACCTGCTGCGCCCGATCACCTACCTGCAGCGCTACGTCGACCCCACCTGGACGTCCTTCGTCAACACGCCGCAGTTCCCGGAGCACACGTCCGGGCACTCGGTGTCCTCGGCCGCGGCCGCGGTTGTGCTCACCGACCTGCTGGGGTCCTTCGCCTTCGTCGACGACTCCCACGACGCCCGCGGCTACCCCGCGCGCCGGTTCTCCTCCTACTCCGACGCCGCCCTGGAGGCGGCCGGCTCGCGGTTGTTCGGCGGGATCCACTACCCGTGGGGCATCGAGGCCGGCCTGGCCCAGGGCGAGCAGATCGGAGCGGTCGTCGTCGACCGCCTGCGCACCCGCCGCTGACAGCCCCGGACCAGCACCGCCGACCAGCACCGCCGCACGGTCACGACCCATCACCCGACCCAGCTCCCAGGAGACCGCCATGCCCAGCACCCTCCGCCGTCTCGCGACGGCCCTCACCGCCACCGGCGCCGTCCTCGCCCTGGCCCTCACCACGGCACCGTCGGCCTCCGCCGACGTGTTCGAGCCACCGCAGAACGAGCGCAACGCGTCCTCGGGCCGCTCCATCAGCCTGAGCTGGCAGGAGGTCGGCCGGCTCCCGGGTGGCGTCCTGGGCAACTACCACCAGGGCTGGCTGAGCGTCGAGACGCCCGGCGACGGGAGCGGCACGTACGTCTACGGCGACGTCGTCGACCTCGAGTGCCCCCCGGGGGTCACCCCCGACGACGGCTGGGGCGGGCACGGCGAGGAGGAGGAGCCCGAGGGCCCGTTCTGCGAGGTCGTCGCCTTCCGCACCATCGAGGACGGCGACCTCACCGTGGTCGCGGACAAGCGCAACCGCAACGCCCGCATCACCGGCACGCTGGCCGTCACCGACCACGGCACCCCGCTGGGCAACCCCGCCGTGGACATCCGGATCACCGGCGGCACCGGGACCTTCGTGGAGCGGTACAGCTCGCGGTACAGCGACGGCGGCGTGACGTGGTCCTCGACCTACAGCCAGACCGGTCGGGAAGGGACCGTCACCGGGCGGATCGGGCCGATGGTGTTCGACGACGCCGAGGGCGAGTACTCCTCCGCGCGGCTGTCGACCTGGGTCGAGGTCTCGCGCGTCCGGGTCCGCAACCGCTGACGCTCGCGGGGGAGGCGGCCCGGACCCCTTCGGCCGTCTCCCCCGCCGACCGTCGGACCGATCAGGGCGGCCCGTCAGATCGCGCCCGTCAGGTCCGCCCCGTCAGATCGATCCGGGCGTCACCCGCCGCGGCAGCGGCAGCTCGTCCGCGCGCCAGGTCGTCATGCCGCTCGCGGTGCGCAGCGTCGCCACCCGCCCGGCGCCGTCCCGTGTCGCCCGGACCTGCTCGCCGACCGCGCCGTAGCCGGGCCCGGCGGCCATCACCAGGGTGTCGGCGTCGACGACCTCCAGGTCGACCACGGCCGCCGTCGGGTCGGCGAGCGACGGGTTCAGGCCGACCAGCCGGTCCCCCAGCAGGGCGATGTCCTGCACCCCCCACAGCGTCGCCCACCGGCCGACGAAGGCGTGGGCCAGGTCCTTCTGCGGCGGCGTCAGCGCGTGCCGACCGGGCGTGGCGGCCAGGTCCACCAGCTTGACCGCCCCGACGGCCAGCTCGAGCGCAGGGCCGTCGATGGCGTTGGTCAGCACCGACACCGCCAGACCGCTGCCGGGGTCGAGCAGGGTGCGGGTGATGTGCCCCGGCCAGCCGCCGCCGTGCCCGACCAGCCGCCGCTCGCCCACCGTGCTCACGCCCATCCCGAGGCCGTAGGCGTCCCCCGGGGCGCCGGGCACGTCCCACCAGCCGTGCTGCAGCTGGCGGCGGGCCTGCGGGTCCAGCAGCCGCGGGTCGTCCGCGTCGCCGTCGCCGTCCCGGTGCGCCGCCACGTACCGGAGCAGGTCGGAGGCGGTCGAGCAGAACCCCGTCGCGGCCGCCATGGCCCGGGTCCCGACCTGGTCGACGGGGACACGCGCGTCGGCGTAGGCGAGCGAGGTGTACCCCGTGGCGACCCGGTCGGCGAGCGGGTCGCCCGGGGCGAGGTCCGCGGCGGTGGAGGTGAGCCCGAGCCGGTCCACCACCCGCTCGTGGACGGCCTGCGCCCACGTGGTCCCCGTGGCCGAGGCCACGACCAGGCCGAGCAGGGCGTACCCGATGTTGGAGTACTTGAAGGCCACGTCGGGGCCGGTGACCACGGCGTCGCGCACCACCTCGCGCAGGTCGGCCTCGTCGTGGAAGGGCCGACGCAGCTGCCACTGGTCGCCGTCGAGGCCGTCCCGGACCAGACCGGCGCTGTGGTTGAGCAGCTGCCGCAGCGTCACGGCCCCGACCCCCGCCGAGGCGTCCGCGGTCCACGGCAGCCACGCGTCCAACCGGTCGTCCAGGCGCAGCACCCCCTCGGCCGCCAGCTGGTGCACGACGGTCGCGGTAAAGGTCTTGGAGTGCGACGCCACCCGGAACACGTGCTCGGTGGTGAGGGTCGTGGCCGCCTCGACGTCGGCGAGGCCGTGGGCGGTGCTCAGCAGCACCTGCCCGTCCAGGCCGACGGCCCCCTGCACGCCGGGCACCCGGTGGTGCCGGCGCCGGAACGCCCACCAGGAGTCGACGTAGCCGGTCGTGCTGCGGACGAGGTCGTGGGTCAGGTCGGGTGCGCTCACAGCGGCCGAGTCTGCCGCAGGGCCATGATGGGCCGGTGGCCGACGAGACGTCCCGGACCGACGGGGCACCCCTGACCTACGGGACGTACCTGCGCGTGGACGACCTGCTGCGCCTGCAGCGGCTCAGCTCGGACCCGCCGGAGCACGACGAGCTGCTGTTCATCACCATCCACCAGGTCTACGAGCTGTGGTTCAAGCAGATCCTCTGGGAGCTCGACCGCGTCGTGCGCCTGCTCGGCACCGACGACCGGGCCCGGGCCCGCCACACGCTCGGCCGGGTCCGGAGCATCGTCAAGGTGCTCGTCAGCCAGCTGGACGTGCTCGAGACCATGACGCCGCTGGAGTTCGCGTCGTTCCGTGCGCACCTGGAGTCCGGGTCGGGCTTCCAGTCCGCGCAGTTCCGCGAGGTCGAGTTCGTCCTGGGTCTCAAGGACCGCGCGGCCATGCGTCGGGCCGAGCACGACGAGGCCCGCGGCCGGCTGCAGGCCCGCCTCGACGCCCCGTCGTTGTGGGACGCGCTGCTGGCCCACCTGTCGCGCACCGGGCACCCGGTCGACCCCGGTGACGAGGCCGCCGTCGAGGACGCTCTGGTCGACCTCTACCACCACGACCCGGACGCCGCCGGGCTGTGCGAGAGCCTCGTCGACCTGGACGAGGGCCTCCAGGAGTGGCGCTACCGCCACGTCAAGATGGTCGAGCGGACCATCGGCGCGAAGATGGGGACCGGCGGCTCCGACGGGGCGGCCTACCTGCGGTCCACGCTGCGGCCCGCGTTCCCGTTGCTGTGGTCGATCCGGAGCCGGTTCTGATGGACGCCCCGCACGACCCGCGGGCGCTGGCCGAGCACTACCGGGCCGCCCGGGTTCACGAGCGGCTGCTGCTGACCGGGCACAGCCACCAGGCCTGGCCCGACGTGGCCCGCGACGGGCAGCTCGAGGCGTTCGACGACGCGACCGCGCTGGTGGACGAGAAGTGGGAGCGGGCGTTCGCGAAGGCCACGCGGGTTCAGGACGGCTGGTTGCGCTGGCTCGGTGACGACGGCTCGGGGGTGGTGACGCTGGGCGACAGCACCCACACCCTGCTGGTCCGGCTGATGTCCGCGCTGGACTGGGCCGCCCGGCCGCGGGTCGTGACCACCGACGGGGAGTTCCACTCCGCGCGCCGGCAGCTGGCCCGCCTCGCCGAGACCGGGGTGGAGGTCGTCCGGGTCCCGGCGCAGCCGGTGGCGACCCTGGCCGAGCGGGTCGCGGCGCGGGTGGACGACCGGACGGCGATGGTGCTGGTGTCCAAGGTGCTGTTCGGCACGGCCTCGGTGGTCCCGGGCCTGGCCGCGACCGCGGCCGCGGCCCGGCGCCACGGCACGGTGCTGGTCGTGGACACCTACCACGCGCTGGGGGCGCTGGACTGGTCGCTGGGCGACGACGACCTGCTCGACGCGTTCGCGGTCGGCGGCGGCTACAAGTACCTGCAGCACGGCGAGGGGTCCTGCTTCCTGCGCCGGCCGGCCGGGTCGCAGCTGCGCCCGGTCGTCACGGGCTGGTTCGCCGAGTTCGCCGACCTGGCGACCACCCCCGCCGGGGAGGTCGGCTACGGCCCCGGCCCCGAACGGTTCGCCGGGTCCACCTACGACCCGACCAGCCACTACCGCGCCGCCCGGGTGCTGGAGTTCTTCGACGCCCAGGGCCTCACGCCCCCTCGGCTGCGACAGGTCAGCCGGCACCAGGTCGGGCGGCTCGCGAGCGCCGTGACGGCCCTGGACGTCGATCCGGCGGTGCTCGAGGTCGTGGTGCCCGACCCCGACCTGCGAGCGGGCTTCCTGGCCCTGCGCACCCCTCACGCCGGGCCGTTGCAGGCGGCGCTGCGCGAGCGCGGCGTCCTCACCGACCACCGCGGCGACGTGCTCCGTCTCGGCCCCGCGCCGTACCTCCGCGACGACCAGCTGGACGAGGCCGTCGCCCTCCTGGCCGAGGCCCTCCGAGGTCTCTGACCCGGTTCCGGCGCGCCCGCGTCCGGGACCGGCGCGCCCGCGTACCGGGCAGCGACGGGCCACCGGTCGACCCGGCTCCATGACCGTCGAGCCTGCGTGCCGTGTCGCTGGGCGGTACGGCGCGGGCCCCGACGGGGCGACCCGGACCCGGTCGGTGCGCGCGGCGGCGCCGGCCGGCGCCTGAGTCAGGGGCGGTCCAGGCAGGCCCGGACCCGGTCGGTGCGCGCGGCGACGCCGGCCGGCGCCTGAGTCAGGGGCGGTCCAGGCAGGCCCGGACCCGGTCGGTGCGCGCGGCGACGCCGGCCGGCGCCTGAGTCAGGGGCGGTCCAGGCAGGCCCGGACCCGGTCGGTGCGCGCGGCGGCGCCGGCCGGCGCCTGGGTCAGGGGCGGTCCAGGCGGGCCCGGACCCGGTCGGCCAGCGAGCGCCGCCCCTGCTTGGCGTCCTGCTCGACCCGGCGCCCCTCGACCTCTCGGGCGTCGGCGAGGGCCGGGTCGTCGGGCGCCCTCGACCTCGTGACCGCCGCGTCCATGGCGCGCTCCTCCGCGTCGGCCTCCCGCGAGGCCTGGACCGCCGCCCAGGCGACCGCCGCGAACGGCACCGCCAGGATGGCGCCGACGATGCCGGCCACGATCGACCCCGCCGCCAGGGCGAGCAGGATCACGAGGGGGTGGAGCGACAGGCTGCGACCCAGGACGATCGGGGCGAGGAAGTTGCCCTCGATCTGGTTCACCGCGATGACGATGCCGAGCACGATCAGCGCCTCGACCGGGCCCTGCAGGGCCAGCGCGATCAGGACGGCCACCGAACCGGCCGCCACGGCCCCGATGATCGGCACGAAGGCACCGACGAACACGAGCAGCGCGAGCGGCAGGGCGAGCGGGGTGCCGAGGATCAGCAGACCGACACCGATGAGCACCGAGTCGACGAGCGCCACCACCGCCGTCCCGCGGACGTAGCCACCGAGCACCGACGAGGAGCGCGTCCCCACCAGGTCGAACCTCGCGTGGGTCCGTTCCGGCAGCTGGTCGCGGAAGAAGGCCCACATCTGCCGCCCGTCCTTGAGCAGGTAGAACAGCACCACCAGGGCGAGGACGACACCGGTGGCGACCTGGGCGACCGCGGTGGCCCCGGTGACGGCACCCGACTGCACCGCGGAGCCCTGGAGCACGCCCTGCAGCTGCTCGGTCAGGTCACCGACGTCCGTGGCGGGCAGGCCGAACGGGCCGGAGGCGATGTACTCCTGCAGCTGCGTGATCCCGTCCGTGACCCCCTCACGCAGCTCGTCGAACTGCTCCGCCACCGAGTCGCCGACCAGCCAGGCCACCGCCCCCAGGGCCGCGAGCCCCATGACCAGCGTGGTCCAGACGGCCGCCAGGCGTGGCATCCGACGGTCGAGGAGGTCGACCAGGGGCGTGGCGGCGGCCGCGATCAGCACGGCGATGAGGACCGGGACCACCACCAGTCGCAGCTGCACCCCGACGAAGGTCACCACCACCACCATGGCGAGGACGAGCAGGGTCTGGGCGCTGCGCGTGGCGATCCGGCCGAAGCCGTCGTGCCAGCGTGCCTTGGTGTCCGGTCGGTCCATGCAGGCGAACGTACCCGCGCGGGGTGCGATGAACCCTCGACGTGGGCGCCCGGGTCCCGGGGGCGGGCAGGATGGACGCATGCAGAGCACCCACCACGACGTCGTCGTCGTCGGGGGCGGCCACAACGGGCTGACCGCCGCGGCGTACCTGGCCCGAGCCGGTCGACGGGTCCTGCTCCTGGAGCAGGCCGACCACCTGGGCGGCGCCTCGGTCAGCGAGCAGGTCTTCCCGGGGGTGGACGCGCGGCTGTCGCGCTACTCCTACCTGGTCAGCCTGCTGCCGCAGCAGGTCCGCACCGAGCTCGGGCTCGACCTGCGCCTGGTCCGCCGCCGGGTGTCCTCCTACACCCCGGACCCCCGGCGCGGGGCGACGTCGGGCCTGCTGGTCACCGACGACGACGCCGCCACCACCGCGTCGTTCGAGCGCATCGGCGCCGGCGGCGACCGGCGCGGCTGGGACCGGCTGTACGCCCGCACCGCCCGCGCGGCCGAGGCGCTCTGGCCGACGGTGACCGAGCCGCTGCTGTCCCGCGAGCAGGCGCGGGCGCGCGTGGGTGACGACGAGATCTGGGACCTGCTGGTCACCCGGCCCGTCGGCGTGGGGGTGGCCGAGGCCGTGCAGGACGACCTGGTGCGTGGTGTCGCCCTCACCGACGCCCTGATCGGCACGTTCGCCGACCCGGCGACGGACCTGCTCGCCAACCGCTGCTTCCTCTACCACGTGATCGGCGGCGGCACCGGGGACTGGGACGTGCCCGTCGGGGGGATGGGCGCCGTCTCCGGGGCGCTCGCCGGCTCCGCCCGCGACGCCGGCGCCGACCTGCGGACCGGGGCACGGGTGGTGCAGCTGGACCCGGCCGGTCGGCTCGTGGTCGACGTCGACGGCACGGAGCAGGTCGTGACCGCCGACCGCGTGGTGTGGGCCGGGGCACCGGCCGCACTGGACCGCGCGCTGGCCGCGGCCGGCGCCGAGGACCACGGCGGGGCCGGGGACCCGGTCAGCGACGCCACCCCCGAGGGCTCCCAGCTCAAGGTCAACATGCTGCTGCGCCGCCTGCCCCGGCTGCGCGACGAGGCCGTCAGCGCCGAGGACGCGTTCGCCGGCACGTTCCACGTCAACGAGACCGCCGAGCAGCTGGCCACGGCGTTCGCGCAGGCCTCCGCGGGCCGGATCCCGGACCTGCCGCCGTGCGAGGTCTACTGCCACACCCTGTCCGACCGCTCGATCCTGGGTCCGGGGCTGCGGGAGCAGGGCGTGCACACCATGACCCTGTTCGGGCTGCACATGCCCGCCCGGCTGTTCCGCGACGACCCGGACGGGGCCCGCGAGCGGGCGCTCGCGGCGACGCTGGCCTCGATCGGGTCGGTGCTGGCCGAGCCGGTCGAGGACGTGCTGCTCACCGACGGGCAGGGGCGTCCGTGCCTGGAGGTCCGCACGCCCGTCGACCTGGAGGGTGACGTGGGGCTGCCGGGCGGGCACATCTTCCACCGGGACCTGTCGTGGCCCTGGGCCGAGCGCGACGGCGACGTCGGCACCTGGGGCGTGGCCACGGCGCACGACCGGGTCCTGCTGGGCGGGGCCGGGGCCAGGCGCGGCGGTGGCGTCAGCGGCATCCCCGGAAGATCGGCGGCCATGGCGGCGCTGCAGCAGTCATGACCGCCACCCCGACGACCCCGGGCAAGAAGGACTTCAGCGAGCTCTACACGAGCCCGGACCCACGCCCGTACATGCGCTACTTCGCCACCCAGGACTACCGGGTGCTGGCCGCGGGGGGCGAGCTCTACCGCCGGGTGGTCGACGCGATGGGCGACCCCGGGTCGCTGGTGGACGTCTGCGCGTCCTACGGGCAGGACGCCGCGGTCCTCAACCACCACCTGAGCGGGCAGGAGCTGTTCGACCACTACACCGCCGACGTCGCGGCCAGCCTGTCCCGGGACGAGCTCGCGGCGCGCGACCGGGACTTCTACGCCACCCGTCGCCGCTCGTCCGCCCTCCCGGTCCTCGGCCTGGACGCCTCCGCGCCTGCGGTCGGGTACGGCGTCGACGCCGGTCTGCTGAGCGCCGCGGTCGCCGGTGACGTCGAGGCCGACCCTGCCGTGGACCTCTCCCCGTTCCGCGACGCCGGGGGCGTCGTGGTCACCGGCGGCGTCGGCTACGTCGGCCCGCTCACGTTCTCGCGGCTGCTGGACAGCACCGCCGGCCGGCCGTGGGTCGCGGGTCTGGTGCTGCGCTGGGTCGACCTGACGCCGCTGGCCGACGAGCTGCGGTCGCGGGGCTACCGGGTGCAGGTCGCCGAGGACGCCCCGGTGGTACAGCGCCGGGTGGCCGACGACCAGGAACGGACGGCCATGCTGGACCGGTTGCGCGAGCTGGGTCGCGCCGTGGGTCCGGTCGAGTCCGGCGGGCACCACGCCGCGCTGCCGTTCCTCGCGGTGCCGGACGGTGGTCCGACCCCGGACCTGGACGCGCTCGTCCGGGGCCTGGAGGCGGTCCGGTGACCGACGTGACCGGGCTGCGCGAGGCACTCCTCGCGGGCCCGGTCGTGCTCGACGGGGGTCTGGCCACCCACCTCGAGGCGCGCGGGCACGACCTCACCGGGGACCTGTGGTCCGCGCGGCTGCTGCGGGACGACCCCGCCGCGGTGCGCGACGCGCACGAGGACTACCTGCGGGCCGGGGCCCAGGTCGTCGTGAGCGCGTCCTACCAGGCCTCGGCCCAGGGCTTCGCCCGGCTCGGCCTGGGCCCGCAGCAGTCCTCGGCGCTGGTCGCCCGCTCGGTCGAGGTCGCGCGGGAGGCCGTCGAGCGGGTGGGCCGACCGGCCTGGGTCGCCGGGTCGGTGGGCCCGTACGGGGCCGTGCTGGCCGGCGGGCAGGAGTACACCGGCGAGTACCTCGACCCCGGTCACGACGGCGGCCGCCCCCTGACGGTGGCGGGGCTGCGGGCGTTCCACCGCGAGCGCATGTCCGTGCTGGCCGACGCCGGGGCGGACGTCCTGGCCCTGGAGACGGTGCCCGCGCTGGCCGAGGTCGAGGCCCTCCTGCTGGCCGCGGGCGACGTCGGTGCACCGGTGTGGCTGTCGTTGACCACGGTCGTGGGGGAGGACGCGGTCGTACGCACCCGCCGGGGCGAGCCCGCCGAGGAGGCGTTCGCCATGGCCCGCGACGTCCCCGAGGTGCTGGCGGTCGGCGTCAACTGCTGCGACCCGTCGGGGGTCGCGGCCGCCGTCCCGGTCGCGGCCGCGGCGTCCGGTCTGCCGGTGGTCGTCTACCCCAACAGCGGGGAGGTGTGGGACGGCGCCGCCCGCCGCTGGACGGGTCGTCCCGACCTGGACCTGGCCGCGGCGCAGGGCTGGGTCGACGCCGGGGCCCGGTTGGTGGGCGGCTGCTGCCGGGTGGGGCCCGAGCAGGTGGCCGCGCTGGCGCACGGGCTGGCGCACGGGCCGGCGCACGGGCCGGGGGTCTCCCGACCGTGCTGACGGCGTCCGGACACGCCGCACCGGTCACGGGATGATCGCTGCCATGCCCCAGGACACGCCAGCGACCGTCGACCTGAACGCCGACGTCGGCGAGGGGTTCGGCCGCTGGCGGCTGACCGACGACGAGGCGCTGCTGGACGTGGTGTCCAGCGCCAACGTGGCCTGCGGGTTCCACGCCGGGGACCCCAGCACGATGCGGCGGCTGTGCCTCGCGGCGCACGCGCGCGGCGTGAGCATCGGGGCGCACGTCGGCTACCGCGACCTGGCGGGCTTCGGCCGCCGGTTCGTGGACGTCGCGGCCGACGAGCTGCGTGACGACGTCGTCTACCAGGTGGCGGCCCTGGTCGGCACGGCGGCGTCGGTCGGGGCGAGGGTGCGCTACGTCAAGCCCCACGGGGCGCTGTACAACGCGATCGTCCACCACCACGACCAGGCCCGCGCCGTGGTCGAGGCGGTCGCGGCGGTCGACCCGACGCTGCCGCTGCTGGGGCTGCCGGGATCGGTCGTCCTCGACCTCGCGGCCGCGGCGGGCCTGCGGACCGTGACCGAGGCGTTCGGCGACCGGGCGTACACGGCGCAGGGCACCTTGGTGCCGCGCGGCGTCGAGGGCGCGGTGCTGCACGACGTCGACGAGGTCGTCGCACGCTGCCTCGCCATGGCCACCGGGCGGCCCGTCGAGGACATCGGCGGGGCGCCGCTGCAGGTGACGGCGCGGTCGCTCTGCCTGCACGGCGACACCCCGGGCGCCGTCACCACCGCCCGCGGGGTCCGTGAGGCGCTGGACCGGGCCGGTGTGGCCGTGTCGGCGTTCGCCTGATGCGGCTGCTGCCGTCGGGGTCGCGGGGGGTGCTCGTCGAGCTCGACGACCTGCCGCAGGTGATGGACCTGCACGCCCGGCTGCGTCACGCCGCCCTGCCCGGGGTGGTCGACCTGGTGCCCGCAGCCCGCACCGTCCTGCTCGTCCTGGACCCGAGGACGACCACGGCGGCCGCGGTCGCCGACGGCGTGCGCGCCGTGGCCGGTCGGGGCACGGTCGAGGCGGTCGTGCCGGCCCCGGAGCCCTCGGAGGTGCCGGAGCTCGTGGAGGTGCCCGTGGTCTACGACGGGCAGGACCTGGCCGAGGTCGGCCGGCTCACCGGCTGGGGTGCCGACGGCGTCGTGGCCCGGCACACCGGCACCACGTGGACGGTCGCGTTCGGCGGGTTCGCCCCCGGCTTCGGCTACGCGGTCGCCGACTCCGGGCCGACCTGGCAGGTGCCCCGCCGGCACGAGCCCCGGCCCCGGGTCCCGACCGGTTCCGTGGCCGTGGCCGACGGCTGGACCGGGGTCTACCCGACCGCCTCGCCGGGCGGGTGGCAGCTGCTCGGCCGCACCACCGCGACGGTGTGGGACCTGGACCGCGATCCCCCGGCCCTGCTGCGTCCCGGCGTGCGGGTGCGGTTCGTGGCGACGTGACGTCGCAGCGGCCACGCGCCGCCGGCACCGGGCCCCGGCTGCGCGTGCTGGCCAGCGGGCCGGCCACGACGGTCCAGGACGAGGGCCGGACCGGGTACGCGGCGTGGGGGGTGACGCGGTCCGGGGCCTGCGACCGGGCGGCCTACCGGCTGGGCAACCGGCTGGTGGGCAACCAGCCGGGGGCCGCGTCCCTGGAGGTCCTGCTGGGCGGGTTGCGGCTGACGAGCGACCGGCCCGTCACCCTGGCCGTCACGGGCGCGCCCTGCGGCGGCACGCCGCTCGGGGCGCCGTTCGTGCTGCGGCCGGGACGGACCCTGCACCTGACGCCTCCCCCGGTCGGCCTGCGCAGCTACGTCGCCGTCCGCGGCGG
The DNA here is from genome assembly GCF_051216895.1 of Aquipuribacter aurantiacus. Classification (NCBI taxonomy): domain Bacteria; kingdom Bacillati; phylum Actinomycetota; class Actinomycetes; order Micrococcales; family Intrasporangiaceae; genus Aquipuribacter; species Aquipuribacter aurantiacus. The sequence goes on along the minus strand of NZ_JBPKAO010000001.1, from coordinate 129,153 downwards.
CGTCGACGTCGAGCCGGTCCTGGGGTCACGGTCCACCGACACGTTGTCGGGCCTGGGTCCGGCCCCGCTTCGCGCCGGTGACGAGGTGCCCGTGGGCCCGGCCGGCCCACCGATGCCGGGGGTCGACCTCGCCGCCGTGCCGCACCCGCCCGCGGACCTGGTGCGCGTGCGGGTCGTCCCGGGTCCGCGCCTGGACCGCTTCACCGCTCACGCCTGGCCGGCCCTGCTCGACGTCGGGCGCGTGGTGGGCCCGGCCAGCCCACCGATGCCGGGGATCGACCTCGCCGCCGTGCCGCCCCCGCCCGCGGACCTGGTGTGCGTGCGGGTCGTCCCCGGTCCGCGCCTGGACCGCTGCACCGCTCACGCCTGGCCGGCCCTGCTCGACGTCGCGCGCGTGGTGGGGCCGGAGAGTGACCACGTGGGCGTCCGGCTGCAGGGGGGTCCGCTGGTCCGCGACGAGGTCACGGGGTCCGCCGAGCTACCGAGCGAGGGCGTCCTGCGGGGCGCCGTGCAGGTCCCGCCGTCGGGCACGCCCGTGGTGTTCCTGTCCGACCACCCCGTGACCGGGGGCTACCCGGTGGTGGCCTACGTGCGGGACGACGAGCCCCGGTCCGACGTCGACCGGCTCGCCCAGGCCCGCCCCGGGCAGGTCGTCCGGTTCACGCGCTGAGGCCCGCCGAGGCGCTCAGAGCACCTGCAGCGTCATCCCCGCATCGCGCAACCGACCCACGAGCACCTCGCCCAGGGCCGTGGCGGGCGTCAGGACACCGGCCGCCTCGGGCAACCGGTCACGGTCGAGCGCCAGGGCGAGCGCGCTCTCGCCGAGCATCCGGGCCGTGGCGGCGTAGCCGGGGTCGCCCGGGGAGGACACCGTCGCCTGCACGAGGCGTCCGGTGCTGGTGCGGGAGTGCAGCCGGACCGAGAAGTACCCCGCCTCGCGGGCCTTCTCGTCCGGCCCCGTCCCCACCGCCGGGAGCACCTTGTCCAGCAGCCGGCGCGTCGGGGGCAGCGCCATGCCGAGCCCCAGCGCCCCCGTCCCGACCGCCAGCCCGGCCGCCAGCGGCGCACCGAGGACCCGTCCCCACCGCCGGGAGTACCTTGTCCAGCAGCCGGCACGTCGGGGGCAGCGCCATGCCGAGCCCTAGCGCCCTCGTCCCGACCGCCAGCCCGGCCGCCAGCGGCGCACCGAGGACCCGCCCCGGCAGGCCGACCGACTCGCGGTAGGTGAAGCCGCGCCCGTAGGAGTAGTCGGACAGGGCGTTGCTGCGCCGCACCACCCGGCTGTTGACCGGACCCATGACGAACGGGGCGAGCCAGCGACCGGCGTCCTCGTCCCAGGTCACCCCCCAGGAGTCGGGGCCGTCGCCCGGGCCGTCCACGGTGCGGTCGGGCTCGCGGCCCCGGTCCGGGCTGAGCGAGTACGGGTCGGCGACCAGGCGACGCGCCTGCCGGTCGGAGCGCATCCGGTCCACCTGCGCCCGCAGGGAGTCGACGGTCCCGCCGCTGAACCCGCCGGACGCGCCGGTCAGCACGAACCGCGTCCGTCCCAGCTCGCCCAGCCCGTGCGTGGCCGCGGCCCGCGCGAGCAGCAGCACCCCCAGGTCGGACGGCACGGAGTCGAACCCGCAGGCGTGGACCAGCCGCGCGCCCGTGCGCTGCGCGGTCGCGTGGTTGGCGTCGATGCTGGCCCGCATGAACAGCACCTCGCCGGTGAGGTCGACGTAGTCGGTGCCCTCGCCGGCGCAGGCCCTCGTCAGGGGCAGCCCGAAGCGCTCGTACGGGCCGACGGTGCTGGCGATGACCCGGGTGCGCCGCGCCACGTCGCGCAGGGCCGCGTCGTCCTGGGCGTCGGCGACCAGTAGCGGCCAGGCCGCGGCGCGGTCACCGAGACCGTCGCGGACCTCACGGAGCCGGTCCGGCGACCGACCGGACAGCCCCACCCGCACCCCGTCCGGGGCGTGGCGGACCAGGTGCGCGGCCACGAGCCTGCCCGCGAAGCCGGTGGCACCGTGCACGACGACGTCGAGCTCGCGGGACTCCTGGACGGCCATCACGCCACCGTACGCACCGTCGCGGCGCCCGCCCGTCGAACGCCTGCGTGGCCGTGTCCCGGCTCCCGCGCCACGCTCCGCTCGTGCTCCCGTTCGGCCACCTCGCGCGGTTCGTCGGCTCCAGCGGCGTGATCGGGGCGTGGGGGCCGCGGTGGGTGGCGTGAGGGCTCGTCGGCAAGGTGCCGGTGGGTCTGCTCGTCGGTGGCGCGGTGGGGTGGCTGCTGGCGCGGGTGGCCTTCCGGGTGCGCAGACCCCACAGAGGTGTGAACCACCCCCCGGGTGGGGATCCCCCGCGCATGACGTTCAGCTCCGGTGGCAGCTTCGAGGGTGGGCGCGTGCGCAGCCGCCGCGGCGGCGCGGCCGCCGCCGGCGGTGGGGTCGGGATCCTCGGCGTCGCCGCGTTCCTGATCTTCCAGTTCACCGGCGTCGACATCGGCCCGGTGGTCGACGGCGCCCGGTCCGGCGGGGCACAGGAGCAGGAGTCCGTCGTGGGCGACTGCACCGCCGAGCAGGCCAACACCGACCGCGCGTGCCGGCTGTCGGCCACCGTGCAGTCGCTCGACACCTACTGGGCCACGACCCTGGCCGCGTCGGGCGGTGAGCTGGTCCGACCCGGGGTGGTCGAGTTCACCGACGCGACGACGTCGGGCTGCGGTCAGGCGACGTCGGCGACCGGGCCGTTCTACTGCCCGGCCGACCAGGGCATCTACATGGACCTGGGGTTCTTCGACCTGCTGCAGACCCAGTTCGGCGCCTCGGACGGCCCGCTCGCCGAGATGTACGTGACGGCCCACGAGTACGGCCACCACATCCAGAACGTCACCGGGGTGTTCGACACCGCCGACCGCAGCGCCGGGTCCGGGGCCGGCCAGGTCCGCCTGGAGCTGCAGGCCGACTGCTACGCCGGGATGTGGGTGGGAGAGGCCGCCACCACGGTCGACCCCGACACCGGCGAGGTGTTCCTCGAGCCCGTCACGGCCGAGCAGCTGGCGGACGCGCTGTCGGCGGCGGAGGCCGTGGGCGACGACCACATCCAGGAGGCCTCGGGCGGTCAGGTCGACCCGCACACCTGGACCCACGGCTCCAGCGAGCAGCGGCAGCAGTGGTTCACCACGGGCTACGAGCAGGGCTCCCTCACCGCCTGCGACACGTTCGCCGTCGAGGACCTCTAGCGCGAGCGGGCCTCGTGGCCGGGACGGCCGTCAGTGCGCTCGGACTCCTTCATGGGGGCCGGACGGACGTGCCGCTCGTCGGGCCGCTCCGGTCGGGCACCGCGTCGTCGGGCTGCGCGTCGTCCACGCCGTCGGGCCGCGCGTCGTCGACCGGGTCAGCCGGGGTCGGGCAGCATGCCGTAGGCGTGCGTCGGGTTCACGGCCAGCAGCAGCCTCCGCTCACGGACCATGACGCGGCGGTACTCGTCCCAGTCGGGGTGCTCCTCACCGGCCGCGTCGCGGTAGTACCGCACCAGGGCCTCGACGGTGTCGTCGTCGGTCTCGCGGGCCACGGGGGTGGTCTCGGCGTCGCCCTCGACCACCACGTAGCTCCAGAAGTCGGGCGCGCTGACGTGCAGGGACACCCGCGGGTCGCGGCGGGCGTTGCGGGTCTTGGCCCGGTCGTCGGTCACCGACACCACGAACCGGCCGTCCCGGACGACGTGCATGACGTTGGACGACTGGGGTCGACCGTCCCGCTTGAGGGTGATGAGCACGCTGCGCCGGTGCTGGGTGGCGAAGGAGACCGCGTCGTCGAGTTCCACCTGTGCATCCTCGTGCCGGGACCTCGGCCCCGCACCCGGGGCTGTCGGTCCCCCGGCCTGCACCACGGCCTCCGGCTCGTCGCGGACCGGACCGCCGCCGAGCGCTCGCAGCCGGCCCGAGACGCGCACCTCGACCACGACCCCGTGGAAGTGCGGCGGCACGTGGTCGCACACGGCCTGCTCGGTCACGGAGACGGTGATGACGTAGTCGCCCTCGCGCCGGCCGATGCCGATACCGGTGACCCCGGGCAGCCGCCCCAGCTCCGCACGGAGCTGGTCCTTCGCGGCGCGGGCGGTGTCCCGGTCGGTCATCCGAGAAGGATGGCACCCAGCTCGTCGAGGACGTCGTCGACGACGTTGCAGAACGTCAACCCGAACCCGTCGTCACCACCGGCCTCGCTGCCGGCGAACAGCAGCCCCACGGCTCGGCCCCCGCCGGCCAGCCGCACGAGCGACCCGCTGTCGCCCCCGCGCGAGAAGGGCCCCGCGGTCCCGTCCGGGCCACCTGCGGTCCCGCTCACCTCGACCTGCCCGTCGAAGCGGAGCAGCCCCACCCCCTCACCGAGGTCCACGACCACGTCGTCCACCTCGATCGCCGTCACCCGGCCGCGGGTGAGCCCGGTGGTCCGGCCGAGCTTCTCGACCAGCTCGTCGCCGTCCAGCCGGGCCGTGCCCGAGGGGTGCAGGTCGACCTCGACACCGGGGTCCGGGCGGGCGATGGCGGCGTCGACCCGGTTGGCGCCGGCCGGGTCGAACGGCACGGCGGTCTCGAGCACCCCGACGCGGTCCTGCGCCCGGCCGCCGTCGGCCGGACCGGGCTGCCGCACCACGTCCCCGGGCGAGGCGAGCCCCGCGCGGGCCAGCACGTGGCTGTTGGACAGCAGGAAGCGCTCGCCGTCACGCTCGACGACGCCGCCCAGCGTGCCGGCCGTGTCGGCCTCGTGGCAGATCGAGCACCCCGGCACCAGGGGCCGGAGCCGGCCCTGCAGCTGCTCCGGCGTGGGGGTGGTGAGCGGCCGCACCGACCCGATGCGGCGGACGTCGACCTCCCGGTCCCCGACCGCGTCCCGCAGCTGCCCGACGAGCCGGGCCACCAGCGGCCCCTCGTGCCGGTAGCGCACGGCGAGCGCGTAGCCGGCACCCCGCGGGGCCGCGCCCAGGGCCACCGGACCCACCATCGGCGCCCGCCCCGCGACGCCCCGCACCGCCACCCGGGACAGCCACGCCTCCTTCAGCTCCCGTACCGACCCCAGCTCCATCACGCCAGGCTGTCAGCGGGGCCGGACACCTGCTCGGCGGTCGGCCCGCCGGTCACCGACAGCAGCAGCTGGGCGGTCGCGAGCGGCTCGTCCCACGGCGGCAGGTGACCGGAGCGGTCGAACCAGTGCAGCGCGGCCCCGGGGACCGCCCGCTGCGCGCGGTGCGCCTGCGCGGGCAGGCAGAGCCCGTCGCGGCGCCCCCAGGCGACGGTCACCCGGCGCCCCCGGGTCCGCTCGGCCGGGACGACGACCGGCGGACGGCGGCGGCCGAGGTGGCGCAGGCCGGGCACGAACGACGGCGTGCAGCCGAAGAGCCGCGACGAGTCCGGCACCACGTCGCTCAGGTGACGGGGCCGCGGCGAGAGCGGCCGCAGCAGCACCTCGCGGCCGACCCGGGTGCCGAGGATGGCGGGGGCGACCGGGCGCAGGACGGTGACGAGGACCAGCGCCGCCCAGGCCACCAGCAGGAACCAGACGCGCCCCACGAGGCCCCAGTACCCGCTGGGCGCGAGGGCGACGACGTCACCGCCGTGGCCGCGGCGCAGCAGCTCCAGCACCACCTCCGCGCCCATCGAGCTGCCCACCAGGTCCGCGCCGAGCAGGTCCTCCTCGTGCAGGAGGGCCTCCACCCGGTCGGTCATCGTGCCCACGGTGAGCGGCCCCGGCAGCGACGGGGCGTGCCCGAAGCCCGGCAGGTCGAACGTCACGACCTCGCGGTGCAGCCGGAGCAGCGGCACCACGTGGCGCCAGCAGTCGTGGGTCGCGCCGAGGCCGTGCACCAGCACCAGGGGTCGCCCGGACCCGACACGGCGCAGCACCGGCAGGGCGGGGTCGGTCACGGGTCGGTCTCGTCTCGTCCGGGGTCTTCGAGATCATCGGCGGTCGGTACCCGACCCGCCAACCCAACCGTCCCCGACCGGCCGCCGCACGACACTCTGCAAGCGCTTGCGGAAATCGCCCCGGTCTGTGCATCGTGATCCCACGAACAGCGGCCCCCCCGACGTCCGGTCGTGCGGGAGGCCAGTCGCACCTGGTCGAGGAGGACCTATGCGGACCCGCCCATCCCCCCTGCGCACCACCGTCGTCGCCCTGACGGCCGCCGCCCTGGTCGTCCCGGTCTCGCTGCTGGGCAGCGGGCCGGCCGGAGCGGCCGTCGACGACCCGCTCCCCGGTCCCGTGGTCGTCCTCGACGACTTCGAGGACCAACAGCTGCCCCGCACGACGGACCCCGACGGCAACGCCATCGGCGTCTTCGAGTTCTCCGGCGACGGCTACGCCTACAGCTACGTCGGTGCCGGCGCCCCGCCCTGGACCCCGTCGCCCGGTGGCGGCGAGAGCCTGGTGCTGGGGTCGAACACAGGCAGCTTCGCCGGCCTGGTCCGCATCTTCACCGGCGGCGACCCGCTCGACTGGGCCCCCGTCGACGCCTCGGCGTCCGCCGGGTTCTCGGTCCGGTTCTTCGGCAGCGGCTCCGGCACCGGGATGTTCCTGGACCTGCTGGACAACCGCTCCGAGGGCTCGACCCGCGACGACGCCGGGCGCTGGACGGTGTCCTGGATCGACGACACCCCCGGGTGGCGCACGCTGTCGTGGGAGTGGGACGAGTTCGCCTTCAAGAACATCGGCAACGGCGCCCCGGACGACGGCCTGACGCTGGAGGAGATCAACGGCTACGGCTTCGGCACGCTCGGCACGGGCGGGGGCGAGCGGCAGTTCGCCTTCGACGACGTCGCGCTGTTCGGCGAACGCCCGCTGACGGTGGCCTTCGACCCGCCCGTGACCCGCGTCGGCGAGGGCGAGACCGCCGAGCCCAGGATCCGGCTCAGCCGGGCCACCGACCGCGACGTCACGATCGACTGGGCCACGAGCGACTCCACCGACCGCACCGCCACCGAGGACCTGGTCGCCACCCCGGACCGTGACTACGTGCCGAGCGCGGGCACGGTCGTCATCCCGGCCGGCGAGCGCGACGCGTTCCTCAGCATCCCCGGCCTGCAGGACGACACCTGGGAGGTCGACGAGTCGTACCAGGTCGTCCTCACCGACACCGACGGCCTGCCCGGCGGGCCCGCCACCCGCGGTGTGGTCAGCCTCATCGACGACGACCCCCGCGACGAGCGGCTCGTCGAGGACGGCCAGGAGCCCGGTCTGCTCGAGGCCGGCCCCCGCGGCACGGTCGACGTGACCGAGGTCCCGGTCGGCAGCCCGCTGGCCCGGCCCGGCCAGGTCTACACCGAGGACGTCGTCACCGGCCGCGGTCCCGGCACCATCGGCCGCACGTTCGCCGAGCCGCAGGACTGGTCGGACTCCGACGGCCTGTCGTTCTGGTACCGCGGCACCGGCTCGCGCGGCCGGGTCCAGCTCGAGCTGGCCGAGAACAGCGCCCCGGACCCCGGCCCCGACGGCTGGGAGCTGAAGTGGTCCGACGACTTCGACGGTCCCGCCGGCAGCCTGCCCGACCCCGACAAGTGGTCCTTCGAGACCGGTGGCTGGGGCTGGGGCAACCAGGAGCTGCAGTACTACGCCGAGGGGGCCGAGCACGCCTCGCTGGACGGTGAGGGCAACCTGGTCATCCGCACCGCCGAGGTCGAGGACCCCGAGGCCGCCGACCTGCCCTGCTGGTACGGCCCGTGCGAGTACACCTCGGCCCGCCTGGTCACCGAGGGCAACGCCGAGTTCCGCTACGGCCGGATCGAGGCCCGGCTCAAGGCCCCGGCCGGCACGGGCATCTGGCCCGCGTTCTGGAGCCTCGGTGACGACTTCCGCGACGTCGGCTGGCCCACCACGGGCGAGATCGACTTCTACGAGTTCGTCGGCCGGGAGCCCTTCGACGTGTTCGCCACCATCCACGGCCCGGGGTACTCCGGCGGGCAGTCCTTCGGCGACACCATCACCCTGGACCGGCCCGTGCCGGAGGAGTTCCACACCATCACGACGGAGTGGCAGCCGGGCCTGATCGAGTGGTACCTCGACGGGGTCAAGTTCCACGAGGCCACGCCCGAGGACGTCGCCCCCAACGGCTGGCCCTTCGACAAGCCGTACACGCTGCTGCTGAACACCGCCCTGGGCGGCAACTTCGGCGGCGCGCTCGGGGCGGACCTCGAGCTGCCGGGCGAGTACCTGGTGGACTACGTCGAGGTCTACGGGCCCCCGGACACCGCCGAGCGGTTCACGGCGTCGTTCCAGGACACCAGCGGCTGGCAGCAGGTCACCGTGCCGTGGTCGTCGTTCCGCCGCGACCGGCAGCAGCCGGCCGGGGCACCGGCCGACGGTCTCACCCTGACCGAGGTCAACGGCTGGTCGCTGCGGACCCCGGGCCGCACGCCGTTCTACCTCGACGAGGTCCGCCTGACGGACTGAGTCCGGGGCCGTCCGACGGCCACGCACCACCCGGGAGGGCCGGGCGCCGAGGCGTCCGGCCCTTCCGCGTCGTCGGTGCCCAGGTCTAGCGTCGACGCAGCGACCTGGGAGGGGACCGAGATGGCGCAGGCGACGCAGCAGACGACCGGTGGCTTCGTGGCGGAGGCGGACCTGGCCCTGCACCGGGGCGAGCTGACGGGGTACTGCTACCGGATGCTCGGGTCGGTGCACGACGCCGAGGACGCCGTGCAGGAGACCATGGTCCGGGCCTGGCGGTCGATGGACTCCTTCGAGGGCCGGTCCAGCGTGCGCTCGTGGCTGTACCGGATCGCCACCAACGTCTGCCTGGACGCCATCGCCGGCCGCAAGCGGCGGGCCACCCCGCTGGAGATCGGCGGTCCGTCCGCCCCGGTGCAGTCCTCCCTGGGCGACCCCCGACCGCACGAGGAGTGGCTGGAGCCGCTGCCGTGGCGCGGGGTGGCGCCGGCCACGACCGACCCGGCCGAGCAGGCCGCCGAGCGCGACAGCGTCCGGCTGGCCTTCGTGGCGGCCTTGCAGCACCTCCCCCCGCGTCAGCGCTCCGTCCTCATCCTGCGCGACGTCCTCCGGTTCAGCGCCCAGGAGGTCGCCTCTCTGCTGGGGAGCAGCGTCGCCTCGGCCAACAGCGCGCTGCAACGGGCCCGGGCGACCCTGGCCGCCCACCACGACGACCCGCGGCCGCTCGACCCGCTGGACGACGCCCAACGGCACCTGCTCCAGCGCTACGTCGAGGCCTTCGAGAGCTACGACATCGACGCGTTCGTGGCGCTGCTGCACGAGGACGCCACCCAGAACATGCCGCCGTTCGCGCTGTGGCTGCAGGGGGCGCAGGACCTGGGCGACTGGATGCTCGGGCCGGGCATCGCCTGCAAGGGCTCCAGGGTCCTGCGGGCGGAGGACGCCAACGGCTGCCCGGCGTTCGCCCAGTACAAGCCCGCCGCCGACGGCGACGGGTACGAGCCGTGGGGCCTGCACGTCCTGGAGATCACCGACGGTCGGATCGCGGCCATCACGTCGTTCCTGGACACCCGGCTCTTCGCCCGGTTCGGGATGCCGGACCGGCTGCCGGCCGACGGCGGCTAGGACGGGCGGGGCCCTGCACCTGGGAGCATGCAGGGTGCTCCTGCTTGTCGCCCCCGCCCTCGCCCACCGCCGACCGCAGCCGTGAGGCTCGGTCGGTCGACCCGTCCCGGTGCGCCCTCGCCCGATGAGCGGGGTGAGCACCCCACGGCCCCGTCAGGCCCCCTGGTGCCCCACTGGCTGCTGCGTTGCGCCGCCTACGGCGCCGTCCTGCTGGTGCTGGTCGCCGTGCTCGCGGTGCTGGTCGCTGCGGCCCTGGAGGTCGCCCTGGTCACGTTCTCGCTGGTGGTCGCCGTGCTGCTGGTGGCCCTGACCGAGCCGGCCGCCGGCCGGCTGCGGCGGCGCGGGGTGCCGTCGGTCCTGGCGGCCCTGCTGAGCCTGCTCGTCCTCGTGGGCGTTCCCGTGGCGATCCTCCTGCTGGTGGTGGACAACGTCCTCGCCCAGGTGGACGACCTGACCGGCGCTCTGACGGGCGGGGTGGAGACGGTGTGGCAGTGGCTGGTCGACGGGCCGTTGCAGCTGGACGCGGACCAGGTCACGGCCCTGCAGGAGCAGGCCACCAGCGGGCTGCAGTCCGTCGCACCCACCCTGGCCTCGGGCGTGCTCACCGGCGCCTCGACGGTGGGCACCGCCGTGACGGGGACCCTGTTCGCGTTGGTCGCGGTGTTCTTCCTGCTCAAGGACGGCTCACGGATGTGGGCGTGGCTGCTCAGCTGGGTGCCGTCGCGGCACCGGGAACGGACCGACGGCGCCGGTCAGGAGGCCTGGACCGCCCTCACCGGCTACGTCCGCGGGACCGTCGTCATCGCGGTGGTCGACGCCGCCCTGATCGGGACCGGGCTCCTCCTCGTCGGCGTGCCCCTCTGGCTGCCGCTGACCCTGCTGACGTTCCTGGCCGCGTTCGTACCCATCGTGGGTGCCGTGGTCGCCGGGGCGGCCGCCGTGCTGGTGACCCTCATGACCGAGGGCCCGACCGACGCGATCATCATCCTGGTCGTGGTCCTGCTGGTGCAGAACGTCGAGGGCGAGATCCTGCAGCCGCTCGTCATGGGCAAGGCCCTGAGCCTGCACCCGCTGGCCATCCTGACCACGGTCACGTGCGCCACCCTGCTGCTCGGCATCGCCGGTGCGGTGGTGGCGGTGCCGCTGGTCGCCTCGGCCTACAAGGTGGCCTCCTACCTGGCCGGCCGGGGCGAAGCCGAGCAGCGGACCAAGGAGGAGCTCGAACGCTCGTCGAGCTAGGCGGGGTGTCGCCTCGACGTGTGCACCCGGTCGGGCGCCGACCAGAGCACCGTGGGCCCGAGCGGCGGGGAGCGCCCGTCAGGCCCGCAGGTGGCTGTCGTCGTTCCAGACCTGGACGACGCGGTTGCCGTGCTCGTAGCCGAGCCGGCTGAGGGTCGCGGTCCCCAGGACGAAGCTGCGCCCGTGCAGCGCCGGCAGACCCAGCCAGCGGGCGGTGAGGATGCGCAGCATGTGGCCGTGCGCGACCACCGCGACGTCGCCGTCGGCGACCTCGACGCGGGCGATGACCCGGTCCGCCCGCTCGCCCACCTCCTCGACCGACTCGCCCAGACCGGCCCCGTGCGTCCAGACGGTCCAGTCCTCGACCTCGGTCTGCATGTCGGCCGTGCTGCGGCCCTCGGCCACGCCGTAGTCCCACTCCATCAGGTCGTCGACCAGCTCGGCCGCGTCCCCCAGACCCGCCAGGCGGGCGGTGTCGGCGGCCCGACCCAGCGGGCTGCACAGCACCAGGGCCAGGTCCAGGCCCGCGAGCGCCCGACCGGCCCGTTCGGCCTGTTCCCGGCCGGTGTCGGTCAGGGGGATGTCGGTACGACCGGTGTGCCGGTGCGAACGGCTCCACCCGGTCTCGCCGTGGCGGACGAGGAACACCTGGGACGTCATGCGGTACAGGCAACCGCACCCGGGCCGCCCGCGCGAGCAGCCGGACCGGGCCCGGTTCTGCACGACAGCCCCGGGCCGGCCTGCGATGCTGCGGCGATGCCCCGGCACGAGCCCGACCGGCCCCCAGGAGACGTCCGTCACTGGTTCCTGAGCGAGCGGGAGCGGGGCAACCACGCCACCCGGCTGCGGGCGTGGACCGAGGGCAACGAGGTGCTGCCGCTGGTGCACGGCCGGACCTACTTCCCGCTGCTGCTCCAGGCGCTCGAGGGGGCCGGGGCCGGTGACCTGGTGGTGTTCGCGGACTGGCGCGGTGACCCCGACGAGCGGCTGACCGACGACGGGCCCACCGTGGGCCAGGCGTTCAGCGACGTGTCCCGGCGCGGCGCGATGGTCAAGGGGCTGCTGTGGCGCTCGCACATGGACCGGTTCCAGTTCTCGTCGGAGCAGAACCGGGACCTGTCGGAGGACATCGACGACGACGGCGGGGAGGTGCTGCTCGACCAGCGCGTCCGGCCGATGGGCAGCCACCACCAGAAGTTCGTCGTCGTCCGCCACGCGGAGCACCCCGGCACCGACGTCGCCTTCGTCGGCGGGATCGACCTGGGCCACAGCCGCCGCGACGACGCCGAGCACGGGGGCGACCCGCAGACCCAGCCGTTCTCGTCCCGCTACGGCGACAGCCCGGCGTGGCACGACGTGCAGGTCCGGCTGCGTGGTCCCGCGGTGCGCGACGTCGAGGACGTGTTCCGCGAGCGCTGGGAGGACCCGGCCGAGCTGACCCGGATGCCGTGGCACGTCATCCCCGACGTCCTGCGCAGGCTGGACCGGGACGCCTCGACGCTGCCCGAGCCGCGGCCGGACCCGCCGGCCGCGGGGACCTGCGCCGTCCAGCTGCTGCGGACCTACCCCAACCGCCGTCCCGGCTACCCGTTCGCCCCCGACGGCGAGCGCAGCGCGGCCCGCGGCTACGCCAAGGCCTTGCGACGCGCCAAGCGGCTCGTCTACATCGAGGACCAGTACCTGTGGTCCACGCAGGTGGCCGAGGTGTTCGCCGAGGCGCTGCGCCGGGAGCCGGACCTGCACCTGGTCGCCGTGGTCCCCCGCTACCCCGACCAGGAGGGCAGGCTGCGCCTGCCCGCCGTCCACCACGGTCACGCCCAGGCGCTCGCGATGGTGGAGGAGGCCGGTGGGGACCGGGTGCACGTGGTCGACGTCGAGAACCGCCGGGGCGAGGCGGTCTACGTCCACGCCAAGGTCTGCGTCGTCGACGACGTCTGGGCCACCGTGGGCAGCGACAACTTCAACCGGCGCAGCTGGACCCACGACTCCGAGCTGACGGCCGCGGTCCTCGACACGGCCCGCGACCCGCGCGAGCCCCGGGACCCGGCGGGCCTGGGTGACGGCGCCCGGCGCTTCGCGCGCGAGCTGCGGCTGGAGCTGATGCGCGAGCACCTCGACCGCGCCGAGGGCGACGACGGGGACCTGCTGGACCTGGGCTCGGCGGTGACGGCGCTGCGCGACAGCGCGGCGACGCTGGACCGCTGGTACGCCGACGGCCGGGTCGGCGAGCGACCGCCGGGGCGGCTCCGCCCTCACCGGCTGCAGGTGCCGCCGGCGTGGCAGCGACGGCTGTCGGCCGGCTTCTACCGTGTCGTCATCGACCCGGACGGCCGCCCCCCCATGATGAAGTGGCGCAAGCAGATGTGAGCGGCCAGGGGCCAGGGGCCGGGCCGAGGGACGGGGGACGGGGACGACGTGGGTAGAGGTGCCGTGGTGGCGGTCGCCGGCGCGGCGGTCCTGGTGGGCGTCGTCCTGCTGGTGCGGCCCGGCACCCAGGCGCCCGACGGGCTCGCCCTGCCCACGCAGGCGCCGTCCGGACCGTCGCCGGCCGCCGACCCGCTGCCGACCGTGCCGATCCCCGACGTCGAGGACCTGGCGCAGTGGCGGGTCGACGAGGTCGCCGTGGACGGCGGCGGCATCGGGCCCTTCCGGCTCGGCGCCCAGGCGGCGGGCCTGGTCGAGTCCGGCTGGCAGCAGGTGGAGCAGCCGGACGGCTGCGTCCGGCTACGGGGGGCCTCCGTGCAGGGGGCGGACCTGCTCGGATGGGCCGTGGACGGGGAGGTCGTGTCGCTGCAGGTGCGGCTCCACGCCGACGAGCCGCCCCCGCCGGGCCCCTCGGTCGTCCCCCTGGGCCTGACCGCGGACCGCACGCTGGAGGCCATCGGCGGCTCGGACGGGCTCACCGACCTCACGATCCCCGCCGGGGACCGCACCGTGCGGCTGCTGGAGCTGTCCAGGGGCAGCACGACCATCTCGGTGTCCGACCTCGGCGGCGAGCTGGTCCGTCACCTCGAGGTGGCGACCCGGCGGGGCCGGGACTGCACCCCGACGCCCGAGACCCTGCTGGCGGAGTTCCCGCCGACCGTGCTGCCCGAGACGCGCCGGGTGGTGGAGGACCCGACGACCTACGCCGACCTGCTGCCCGAGGTCGACGCCCTCGGGCTGCCCGTCGACGAGGCGATCGACCAGGGCGTCCCCGTCGTGGCGTCCACCGACGGGTGCCAGACGTCCTCCGGGACCGACGGTCGGGACCGCGACGTGTCGACCACCGTCCGCGACGGTGTCGTCGTCGGCCAACGCGTCACCCGTCCCGGCTGGGACGCCACGGCGCTGGACCTCACCTTCGTCGAGGACGACGGGGCCCTGGTCCGGCAGGCACCGGGCACCTCCTCGGTCGTCGACACCGACGGCGGGACCGTCCGCTTCGAGCTGCTCACCCGGGAGCGGCTCGTGGTCGCCGTCGACGGCGGCGTGCTCACCGGTCCGCCGGTCGTGCAGTCCCGACGCGCGGGCGAGGACTGCGGCGGTCCGTGACCGTCCCGGCACACCGGGCAGGCATGCTCCTGCGGCATAACCGGCGCCCGCCCGACGTTCGTGGTCGTAGAAGCGTCAACTATCGAGGAGGCACCCGGTGAGCGGCATCCAGCTCGGCGTGTTCAGCGTCGGCGACATCACCCCGGACCCGACCACGGGTCGGACCCCGACCCAGCAGGAGCGCATCAAGGGGCTCATGCAGATCGGGCTCAAGGCCGAGGAGGTGGGCTTCGACGTCTTCGCGCTGGGCGAGCACCACGACCACCCGTTCGTGCCGTCCGCGCTCACCACCATGGGGGCGTTCCTGGCGGCGCAGACCGAGCGGTTGATCTTCTCGACGTCCATCGCGCACATCACCACCAACGACCCGGTCCTAATGGCCGAGCAGTACGCCATGCTCCAGCACCTGTCCGACGGTCGCGTCGACCTGATGCTGGGCCGGGGCAACACCGGCCCGGTGTACCCGTGGTTCGGCAAGGACATCCGCGACGGCCTCAAGCTCGCGGTCGAGAACTACGACCTGCTGCACCAGCTGTGGCGCACCGACGTGCTCGACTGGCAGGGCCAGTTCCGCACCCCGCTGCAGGGCTTCACGTCGGTCCCCCGGCCGTTGGACGGTGTGCCGCCGTTCGTCTGGCACGGGTCGATCCGCAGCCCCGAGATCGCCGAGCAGGCCGCGTACTACGGCAACGGCTACTTCCACAACAACATCTTCTGGCCCAAGCAGCACGTGGAGCGGATGGTCGGGTTCTACCGTCAGCGCTTCGAGCACTACGGCCACGGCCCGGCCGATCAGGCCTACGTCGGCCTCGGCGGGCAGGTGTACGTCCGGCCCAACAGCCAGGACGCGATCCGTGAGTTCCGGCCGTTCTTCGACGTCGCCCCGGTCTACGGGCACGGACCGACGCTGGAGGAGTACATGGACCAGACCCCGCTCACCGTGGGCTCTCCCCAGCAGGTCATCGAGCGGACGCTGGCCTACCGCGAGGTGGTCGGGGACTACCAGCGGCAGATGTTCCTGCTCGACCACGCCGGGCTCCCCCTGACGACGGTGCTGGAGCAGATGGACTACCTGGGCGAGCACGTCCTGCCCGTGCTGCGGGCGGAGTTCGCCAAGGACCGCCCCGCCCACGTGCCCGACGCCCCGACCCACGCCACGCTGCTGGCGGCCCAGCAGACCCGGGCCCAGCAGCCCCAGACCCAGGAGGTGTCCCCGTGACGCGACGCATCGTCGTCATCAGCGGCGGCCTGAGCGAGACCTCGGCCACCCGCCGCCTCGCCGACCGGCTCGCGAGCGCCACCACCGGTGAGCTGCGCACGCGCGGCGTCCAGGCCGAGTCGGCGGTGATCGACCTGCGCGAACGCGCCCACGACATCACCAACGCGACGCTGACCGGGTTCGCGAGCCCCGACCTGCAGGGCGACCTCGACGCGGTGCTCGCCGCCGACGGCGTCATCGCGGCCACCCCGGTCTACAGCGGCTCCTACACGGGGTTGTTCAAGTCCTTCGTCGACCTGCTGGGGCAGGCCGCGTTCGACGGGACCCCGGTCCTGCTCGCCGCCACCGCCGGCACCGCACGGCACTCGCTGGCCCTCGACCACGCGATGCGCCCGCTGTTCAGCTACCTGCGGGCCCTCACCGTGCCGACGGGTGTGTTCGCCGCCAGCGAGGACTGGGGCGGGGACGGCGACGCCGCCGGGGCGCTGGCCGGGCGCGTGACGCGGGCGGCGGGTGAGCTCGCGGCGCTGGTCGCGGTCCGCGAGCCCAAGCAGGTCGTCGACGCGTTCGACACGGCCCCCTCCTTCACCGACCTCCTCGGCGGCCTGCGGGGCTGAGGCCGGTTGCAGGTCACGCTTCGGACCACTGGGTTTTAATACTTATGACTTCGTCCTCGCGTCCCTTGCTCCCTTCATAGTTATGCATAACTCTTGAGGTCGTGACGACGACCGCCCTCATCGGCTCCGGGGAAGACCTCACAACCGAGTTCAAGCGACAGGTCAACGACCGCGACCTGGTTCGCGCCGTGACCTGTCTGGCCAACTCCCAGGGTGGTGTCCTCCTGGTGGGCGTGGAGGATGACGGCACCGTGGTCGGCGCTAACCCGCGGCACGGGGAGGAGACGCTTCCGCACCGGGTGGCCGCTCTGATCCAGAACTCCACCGAGCCGTCCCTGGCCGTCAGCGTCCGCATCGACGTGGTCCAAGGGCTCGACGTCCTGAGGGTGGACATCCCGGCCGCTGACCCTGCGCCGGTCGCGACCAAGGACGGGGTGTTCACCAAGCGCGTCCTCGACCCCCACGGCCTGCCTCAGTGCGTACCCATGACTCCCCACGAGATCGTGAGCATGGGGATGGTCACGCGTGGCATGGACTACGCCGCGTCGGTGGCCCGCGAGGCGACCGACGCCCATCTGGACCCTCGGGAGTTCGACCGCTTCCGCCGGCTCTGCCGCAGCAGTGGTGACCAGAGCATGGCCTCGTTGTCGGACGGTGACATCCTCAGGGCGCTCGGCCTTCGGCCAGCTCCTCAACAAGTCAGCCTCGGCGCCGTACTGCTCTTCGGCACCGAGAACGCCGTCGCTCGATGGATTCCTGCGGCGGAGGTCCTGTTCCAGGACCTCCGCGAAGACCATCTCCTGGACCTTCGCCTGACGGGGCCCCTCCTGAAGGTCGCCGAAGAGGTGCGCCGCATCCTCGACGCGCGTGACTCCGTAACCGAACTCAGCGCCGGGCTCTTGCGCGTCGAGGTACCTCTCATCCCCTCGGTGACCAGGCGGGAGACCGTCGCCAATGCTCTCGTCCACCGGGACTACTCCGAGCTCGGCCCCATCCGGATACAGATCTCCCGTCACGAGTTCACCGTCGCAAGTGCTGGCGGGTTCCCACCAGGGGTCACTGTGGCGAACCTGCTGGACCAGTCCCGGCCGCGGAGCCCCATCATCGCCGACGCCTTCAAGCGCGCAGGTCTCGTCGACCGGCGCGGCAAAGGTGTGAACGACATGTTCGAACAGCAACTGCGAGCCGGCCGCGATGAGCCCGACTACTCCCGGACAACCTCCGACTCCGTGGTGGTGGGCGTGGCGCTCGGCACTGCCGACCTCGACCTGGTCCGTTTCCTGCTCACCTTCGAGAACGAGACCCAGCGCACGCTCGGCCTCGACGAAATCCGACTTCTGCATGA
This sequence comes from Aquipuribacter aurantiacus, assembly GCF_051216895.1. Taxonomy (NCBI): domain Bacteria; kingdom Bacillati; phylum Actinomycetota; class Actinomycetes; order Micrococcales; family Intrasporangiaceae; genus Aquipuribacter; species Aquipuribacter aurantiacus. The sequence goes on along the minus strand of NZ_JBPKAO010000001.1, from coordinate 111,651 downwards.
GGTCAAGGCCTCTGGGTCAGCTACCGGGACCGAGCTAGCGGAAGCGACCAACATGCTGCCGGCGACGACGCGGGTGATCACGACGCGATTGGTCGAGGCTGGCTTGCTGGAGGCCCGCGGCAGTGGCAGGAGCCGGCGGTTCCATCTGACGGCACGCTTCTACGACCTGGCTCAGGACCGCAACGCCTACGTGCGGGTCAAGGGTGCCGACCCGCTGCAGCAGCAGCGGATGGTCCTCGACTACGTGAGCGCGTACGGCTCTGTCACGCGAGGGCAGGCTGCCCAACTGTGTCAGACGTCCCCTGCGCAGGCCCGGGTGATCCTCAAGAGACTCGTGGAGGGCGGACAGCTTCGGCTAGTGGGTGAGCGGCGTGGCTCGCACTACGTCCTGCCGTAACCATCCCTCGGGGGCAGACCGACCTCAGCCTTCGGGGAACCCCAGGTTCTCCTCGGGCACCGCGTCGGTGACCGGGGTGTCGTCGAACGCCTCCGGCGGCGGGGTCGGGGTCGACGACGCCTCGTCCTCGGTCCCGCGCCGACCCTCCTCCGTGCCCGCCTCGCCCAGCGCGGCCGACCCCGGGTCGTCGTCGCCCTCGGCCGTGCTGGACATCGGGTCCTGGCCCGTCATGTCCCGGTCTCCGCCCATGGTGTGCGCTCCTCGGCTTGCGGTCCGCTGGTGCTGTCGTGGCCGGACTACCCGGCCCCCCGCGCCCGAAACCCGCCCGGTGGCGGGCGCCTCAGTCCGCCGCGTCGGCGGGCTCGGCCGGCGGCTCGGCGCCGGCCGCCTCGTCCCGCTCGGCCCACACCAGCAGCGGGGCGAGGTCGAACACGTGCTCGTCGATGTCGGCGTGCAGGTCACCGAGCCGGGCGAACCGCTCGGGCACCGTCGCGATGGTGAGGTCGCCCGGTTCGGCGTCGTCCACCTCGTCCCAGCGGATCGGCGTGGACACCGTGGCCTCGGGGTTGCCCCGCACCGAGTAGGCCGCCGCGATCGTGTGGTCACGGGCGTTCTGGTTGTAGTCGACGAACAGGGCGTGCGGGTCGCGGTCCTTGCGCCACCAGGTCGTGGTCACGTCGTCGGGGGCCCGGCGCTCGACCTCGCGCGCGAACGCGAGCGCCGCCCGACGGACGTCGGTGAAGGAGTGCGTGGGCGGGACCCGGACGTAGACGTGCATCCCCGAGCCGCCGGAGGTCTTGGGGAACCCGACCGCACCGAGCTCGTCGAGCACCTCGTGGACGACGTGGGCCACGCGACGGACCTGGGCGTAGTCCGACAGCGGTCCGGGGTCCAGGTCGATGCGCCACTCGTCCGGGGACTCCGTGTCGGCGCGGCGGCTGTTCCAGGGGTGGAACTCCACCGTGGACATCTGCACCGCCCACGCCACCTGCGCCAGGTGGGTGACGCACAGCTCGTCAGCGGTCCGGTTCCAGCGGGGGAAGTGCAGCCGTACGGTCTCCACCCACGGCGGTGCCCCGGCGGGGACCCGCTTCTGGTGGACCTTGTCGCCGGCCACGCCCTTGGGGAAGCGGTGCAGCATGCACGGGCGCTCGCGCAGGGCGTTGACGATCCCGTCGCCCACGCTCAGGTAGTAGCGCAACAGGTCCAGCTTGGTCTCACCGCGGGCCGGGAAGTAGACCCGGTCGGGACTCGACAGGCGCACGGGCAGCCCGTCGACGTCGATCTCGAGCGCCGGTGCCTTGGACGACGCGCTGGCCACGAAACCACGGTAGCCGCGACCGGGTCGGCGGGCCCCACGGCTCTGCGACCCTGGGCCGTCCCCTTCCCCGGAGGTTCACCGTGCAGACCTTCCGCGCCACCCGTCACGCCGCGGCCCCCGCCGCCCGCGTCTGGGCCGTCGCCACCGACCTGGCGAACGCCCCCGACGTCATCACCGACATCGACGCCGTCGAGGTGCTCACCCCCGGCCCGTTCGGCGTGGGCACCCGCTGGCGCGAGACCCGCACGATGTTCGGCAGGAGCGCCAGCGAGGAGATGGCCGTCACGGCCGTCGACCCCGGGCGTTCGTACACCGCCGAGGCGGACAGCCGCCGCACCCACTACGTGTCGACGTTCACGTTCGTGCCCGTGGCGGGCGGCACGGACGTCACCATGACCTTCGCCGGTGAGCCCTCCGGGACCCTGGCCCGGGCGCTCACCAGGGTCACGGCGCCCCTGACCCGACGAGCCGTGGAGAGGACGCTGCGCGCGGACCTGGACGACATCGCCGCCGCGGCCGAGCAGGACCGGCCCGCAGGACCCTGACCTAGGACGCCTCGGACAGGGCCGGCTGCAGGCCGACCTGGTCGCGGCCGGCCCGTTTGGCGCGGTACAGGGCGTGGTCGGCGGCGGCGTACAGCGCCCGGACGTCCGTCGCGTGGTCGGGGGCGTGCGCCACCCCCGCGCTGACGGTGAGGTGCACCTGCGTGCCCTCCACGGTGTCGACCGGTCGGGACCGCACCCGCTCCACCACGGCGACGGCCCGCGCCACCGCCCGGTCGTAGGGGCAGGCGGGCAGCAGCAGGGCCAGCTCGTCACCCCCCATCCGGGCCACGACGTCACCGGGGCGCGACACCTCGCGGAGCAACCGACCCAGCAGCTCCAGCGCGTCGTCGCCGACCGGGTGGCCGTAGGCGTCGTTGACGTCCTTGACCCGGTCGACGTCCACGATGATCCGCGAGGTCCCCTCCGTGGCCACGACGTCACCGGGGCGCGACACCTCGCGGAGCAGCCGACCCAGCAGCTCCAGCGCGTCGTCGCCGACCGGGTGGCCGTAGGTGTCGTTGACGTCCTTGAACCGGTCGACGTCCACGATGATCAGCGAGGTCCCCTCCGTGGCGGCGGCGCTGCTGAGGGCCACGCCCAGGGCGTCGTCCAGGACGCGCCGGGTGACCAGACCGGTGAGCGGGTCGATCGCCGCCTGCCGCTGCAGCCGCACCACCAGGGCACGCTGCCGCTCCCCGGCCCGCACCAGGAGCACGGTGGTCGTCACCAGCACCACGCCCAGGTAGACGAAGTCGGCGACGGCCTCCCCGGGCGGCAGCAGCGACCCGACCACGGTCCCGTGGCCCAGGACGGCGGCCCCCAGGACCGTCACCGCGCCCGCGCGCCGCAGCTGGGACGCCCCGAACAGCACGGGGAGGAAGAAGAACACGACGGCGGCCAGCGAGGTGTCTCGGGTCAGCAGGTCCAGGGCGGTGATCCCCGCGACCCCGACCAGCGGGATCAGCAGGCACAGGGCCGCCGCGACCCGCGCCGGCGCCAGCAGGACACCCGCGGCGAGCCCCGTCATGAGCAGGACGACGGTGAACGAGACCTCCGGCAGCGACGAGGACTCCGGCACCAGCACGGTGAACCCCAGCAGCACCGCCGCCGACACCACCGACAGCGCAGCCACCGTCCGGCGGGCCGTGGCCAGGTCGTGGGGGCCGAGGTCGGCCGGCGTCCGGTGCTCGTCCACCTCATCGGGATCGGCAGCGGTGGCCCCGGCCTGAAGCGGTCCGGGGCAGCAGAAGAGCCCCCGACCTGCTGGTCGGGGGCTCTTCGTCGTGCTGCGTGCGCGAGGGGGGAGTTGAACCCCCACGTCCTTTCGGACACACGGACCTGAACCGTGCGCGTCTGCCTATTCCGCCACTCGCGCGCAGCGGGAAGCGTACTACGACTGCAGCGGCCTCCCGAACCGCGCGTTCCACGATCCACCTCCCCCGCCGGTACATTGCGAGCAGGCCGGGCACGTCTCGGGGTGCGGTCGTGCCCTCGCGTGCCCTCCGGGAGTCGGAGAGGAGGTGGTCCTGCCATGGGGCTGTTCGACAAGTTCGAGAAGGGCGTCGAGCGCACGATCAACGGTGTGTTCGCCCGCACGTTCAAGTCCCGCGTCCAGCCGGTGGAGATCGCCTCCGCCCTGCGCCGTGAGCTGGACGACCGCGCCGCCGTGCTCGGCCGCAGCCGCACCCTGGTGCCGAACCACTTCACGGTGACCCTGAGCCCGGACGACCACGACCGCCTGGCCGAGTGGGAGGACGCGCTGGCCGACGAGCTCGCCGCGTCCGCCATGGAGCACGCCGACAAGCAGCGCTACGCCTTCGTCGGGCCCGTCACCGTCACCCTCGACCGGGACGAGGACCTCGAGGTCGGGATGTTCGACGTGGCCAGCCAGACGGTCAAGGGCGCCGTCGCGCCGGCCACCAGCCGGACGGCGACCGCCGGACGTCCGGTCATCGAGGTCGACGGACGCGCCTACGTCCTGACGGGCCCCGTCACCACGCTGGGGCGCGGCTCCGACGCCGACATCGTGCTCGACGACAACGGCGTCTCCCGCCGTCACGCCGAGCTGCGGGTGGACGGCTCGTCCGGGCGGACCGTGCTGTCCGTGCTGGACCTGGGCTCGACCAACGGCACCTTCGTCGGGGAGCGGCAGATCGACCACCAGGCGCTGCAGGCCGGTGACGTCGTGTCGCTCGGGCACACGCGCATCGTGGTGCGGGACGCCGGATGAGCGAGCTGACCCTCACCGTCCTGCAGCTGGGGCTGCTCGTGCTGCTGTGGCTGTTCGTGCTCGGCGTCGTCGGGGTGCTGCGCGGCGACCTGTACGGCACCAGGGTCGCCGTCCGGCAGGCGCCGAAGGCGCCCAAGGCCGCACCGACGCCCAAGCAGCCGACGCCCAAGCCCCAGCCGGCCCCACGACGGGACGCGGGGGCACGGCAGCCGCCGGAGCCCCGCCCGCCGGCCCTGCCCCGGCAGCTCGTCGTCACCGAGGGCTCGCTGCAGGGCACCACGATCACCCTCGGCACCTCGGCCATCACGATCGGCCGGGCCGCGGACTGCACCCTCGTCATCGACGACGAGTTCGCCTCCGGGCGGCACGCGCGCATCTCGCGCCAGGAAGGCCAGTGGGTGCTGGAGGACCTGGGCTCGACCAACGGCACCTACCTGCGCAAGGAGCAGGTCCAGGGACCGGTCGCGCTGCAGGTCAAGGTCCCGATCCGGATCGGGCGCACCGTGCTGGAGCTGAGGGCCTAGTGTCCATCGCCCTGCGCTACGCCGCCCGCAGCGACGTGGGCCTGGTCCGGACCAAGAACGAGGACTCCGGCTACGCCGGGCCCCACCTGCTCGTCGTGGCCGACGGCATGGGCGGGCACGCCGGCGGCGACGTCGCGAGCTCGCTGGCCGTGGGGGAGCTGGCGAGCCTGGACGGGGAGGCGCTCGGCAGCACCGAGGCCCAGACCCGCCTCGGGGAGCGGATCCGCCGGACCAACACGACGCTGCAGGACCGGGTCAAGGCCCAGCCGGAGCTCGCAGGCATGGGGACCACCGTCACGGCCCTGATGCGGGCCGGGTCGCGGCTGATCCTCGCCCACATCGGCGACTCCCGCGCCTACCTGCTGCGTGGCGGCGAGCTGGTCAAGGTCACGACCGACCACACCTACGTGCAGAGCCTGGTCGAGGCCGGGCGGATCACGGAGGAGGAGGCCGAGAACCACCCGCAGCGCAACGTCGTCATGCGGGTGCTGACCGGCGAGCACGGGGACGAGGCCGACCTGTCCGTGCGCGAGGGCCGCGCCGGCGACCGCTGGCTGCTGTGCTCCGACGGCCTGTCGGGCTTCGTCAGCCACGACACCCTGCACGACACCCTCGCCGCCGGGGACGACCCGGGCACTACCGCCGAGAACCTCGTCCGCCTCGCGCTGCGCTCCGGCGCCCCGGACAACGTCACGGTCATCGTGGCCGACGTCGTCGACCTGGACTCCCCGCCCTCCACGGCCCCGCAGGTCGTGGGGGCGGCGGCCGCCCGCACCAAGAAGGGCACCAGCCCGGCCCCCCCGAAGGACGACAGCCCGGCCGCCCGCGCGGCGTCGCTGGGCCGCGAGGACCGACCGGAGGAGGACCACGACGACGACTCCCCGGGCGACCGCCGCTGGGTGGCCTGGCTCGTGGTGCTCGCGGTGCTGGCCGGGCTGGGCGGCTCGGTGTGGCTGGCGTGGAGCTGGTCGCAGGACCAGTACTTCGTCGGGGCGGCCGAGAGCGGCTCCGGCCAGGAGATGGTGGCGGTGTACCGCGGCCTGAGCCAGGACATCGGGCCGATCCGGTTGTCCACGGTCGACGAGCTCACCGACGTCGCGGTCGAGGACCTGCCGTCCTTCCAGCAGGGCATCGTCGCGGAGGGCATCCAGGCGGACGACCGGACGGAGGCCAGCCGCATCGTGTCCGACCTGCGCGACCAGCTGGGCGCCGGGTGAGGCGATGACCACCGTCGTCACGGCCCTCGCCCCGGGGACCCGTCGCGGGTTCGAGCTGCTGCTGATCCTGGTGTCGGTCGGCATCTCCACCGTCGCCTACGCCCTGGTCGGCCTCACCGTCGAGGGTGTGCTGCCCGTGCGGCTGCTCGCCGTGGGCGCGGGCCTGCTCGGGCTCGGACTGGCCCTGCACGTCGTCGTCCGGGTGGTCGCGCCGTACGCGGACCCCGTCCTCATCCCCATCGCGCTGCTGATCAACGGCATCGGGCTGGTGATGACCCACCGCCTGGACCTGGCCGAGGACACCTCCCTGGCCGTGCGGCAGCTGGGGGCGACCGCCATCTCCGTGGTCGCCGCGGCCGTGGTGCTCGTGGTCCTGCGCGACCACCGCCGGCTGCGGGCGCGCACCTACACGGCCATGGTGGTCGGGCTGGGCCTGCTGCTGCTGCCGCTGGTGCCCGGCATCGGGAGCACCGTCAACGGCGCCACGATCTGGATCGACCTGGGGATCACGACGTTCCAGCCGGCCGAGCTCGGCAAGATCGCGATCATCATCTTCTTCGCCGGCTACCTGGTCGTCGCGCGGGACACCCTGTCGCTGGTCGGGCCCAAGATCCTGTGGCTGCGCCTGCCCCGCCCCCGCGACCTGGGCCCCATCCTCGTGGCCTGGCTCGCGTCGGTCGGCATCCTGGTGTTCGAGCGGGACCTGGGCACCTCGCTGCTGTTCTTCGGCATCTTCGTGGCGATGCTCTACGTCGCGACCGAGCGGGTCAGCTGGATCGTCATCGGCATGGCCCTGTTCGCCGGCGGCTGCGTCCTGGCCTGGCAGCTGTTCGGCCACGTCCAGAACCGGGTGGCCGTCTGGCTGGACCCGTTCGACCCCCGCCTGATCGAGGCGACCGGCGGGTCGTACCAGGTGGTCCAGGGCCTGTACGGGATGGCCGACGGCGGGCTGCTCGGGACCGGGCTGGGTCGCGGCCGGCCCCAGATCGTGCCGTTCGCCGAGAGCGACTTCATCGTGGCGTCGCTGGGCGAGGAGCTGGGCCTGGCCGGGCTGTTCGCGATCCTCGTCCTGTACGGGATCCTCGTGCAGCGGGGCATCCGCACCGCCATCGGCGTCCGTGACGGCTTCGGCAAGCTGCTGGCCTGCGGTCTGGCGTTCTCCATCGCGCTGCAGGTGTTCGTCGTGGCCGGCGGTGTCACCCGGGTGATCCCGCTCACGGGGCTGACGATGCCGTTCCTGGCCTACGGCGGGTCCTCCCTGCTGGGCAGCTGGATCATCATCGCGCTGCTGCTGCGGGTCTCCGACCTGGCCCGCCGCCCCGACCTGCCCGAGCCGCCCCGCGGCCAGACGCCGGCCACCCCGGCCGACGACGCCCGCACCCAGGTGGTGAGGCTGCCGTGAACACCCCGCTGCGCCGCCTGGCCGTCGTGGTCACGCTGCTGTTCGCCAGCCTGCTGCTGTCGACGTCGTGGATCCAGTTCGTCGGCGCGTCGTCGGTGGCCGCCGGGCAGGGCAACGTCCGCGAGGTCTACCGCGAGTTCGGCCGCGAGCGCGGGCCGATCGTGGTGGCCGGCGACCCGGTGGCCACCAGCACCGAGGTGGGCGGGGACTACCAGTACCTGCGCGAGTACCCCGGCGGGGAGCTGTACGCCCACTCCACCGGCTTCTTCTCCATCGTCTACGGCACCACGGCCACCGAGGACGCCGAGAACGACGTGCTGGCCGGCACGGCCGACTCGTTGTTCTACAGCCGGATCGGCCAGGTCCTCACCGGCCAGGACCCGACGGGCGGCTCGGTCGAGCTGACGCTGGACCCGGCGGCGCAGCAGGCTGCGTGGGACGCCCTGGGCGACCAGCGCGGGGCCGTGGTCGCCGTCGAGCCCAGCACGGGCCGCATCCTGGCCATGGTGAGCAAGCCGTCCTACGACCCCGCGTCGCTGGCCTCCCACGACCTGGCCGCCGTGCGGGAGGCGTGGGACAGCCTCAACGCCGACCCGGACCGCCCGCTGGAGAACCGGGCCATCGCCAGCCAGACCTACCCGCCGGGGTCGGTGTTCAAGATCGTGACGGCGGCCGCCGCCCTGGAGAGCGGCAGCTACACCGCGCAGTCGCAGCTGCCCGGCCCGGCCGCGCTGGACCTGCCCGGCACCACGGCGGTGCTGCCCAACTACGACGACCGCCCGTGCGGCCCCGGTGACCTGACGACGCTGGCCGAGGCCATGCGGATCAGCTGCAACAGCGCGTTCGGTCAGCTCGGGATCGACCTGGGTGGGGACGCGCTGCGCGAGCAGGCCGAGCGCTTCGGCTACGAGGACGACCTGGCCATCCCGCTGACCGTCACGCCGTCGCGGGTCCCGGAGGGGCTCAACGCCCCCCAGAGCGCGCAGGCGGCCGTCGGGCAGTTCGACGTCAGGGTCACCCCGCTGCAGGTGGCCATGACCAGCGCCGCGGTCGCCAACGACGGGGTCCTGATGCGACCGCAGCTGGTCAGGACCGTGCGCGGCCCGGACCTGCAGGTCGTCGAGCAGGTCGAGCCGGAGGTGATGGCCGACCCGGTCGAGCCGGCCACCGCTGATGCCATCACCGCCATGATGGTCGACGTCGTCGAGAACGGGACCGGCACGGCGGCGCAGATCTCCGGGGTCCAGGTCGCCGGCAAGACCGGGACCGCGCAGACCGGGAACGACCAGGCCCCGCACGCCTGGTTCACGTCCTTCGCCCCCGCCGACGACCCCCAGGTCGCCGTGGCCGTGGTCGTGGAGAACGGCGGCAGCGCCGGCAGCGAGACCAGCGGCGGCCGGGTCGCGGCACCGATCGCGCGCGCCGTGATGGAAGCGGTGCTGGCGCGATGACGCAGGCGGGAGCGGGGCTCGTGCTCGCCGGTCGCTACCGGCTGCTGGACCAGGTCGCGGTCGGGGCGATGGGCGAGGTGTGGCGCGCGCACGACGACCGGCTGGACCGGGACGTCGCCGTCAAGGTGCTGCGCCCGGAGCTCGCCGACGACGACGGGTTCCTCGACCGGTTCCGGACCGAGGCGCGTCACGCGGCGTCGGTGCGCCACCCGCACGTCGCCGCGGTGCACGACTACGGCGAGGACCCCGCGGTCCTCACCGGCGGGACCGCGACCGCGTACCTGGTGATGGACCTGCTGCAGGGTCGCCCGCTCAACGCGGTGCTGGCCGAGAGCGGCCCGCTGCCGGCCCAGGAGGTCGCCGGCCTGCTCGCACAGGTGGCCGACGCGCTCGCCGCCGCGCACCGGATCGGCCTGGTCCACCGCGACGTCAAGCCCGCCAACCTCGTGGTGTCGCGACACCCCAGCCAGGAGCAGACAGGCCCCGGGCAGCCGGGCGCCGGGGCCACGGAGGCCGGGCGCCGCCCCGACGACGTCACCGTCACCGACTTCGGCATCGCCCGGGCCGCGGACGCCGTCCCGGTCACGCGCACCGGGCTCGTGATGGGCACGGCGGAGTACCTGTCTCCGGAGCAGGCCCGGGGCGAGCGGGCGACCACCGCGTCCGACGTCTACTCCCTGGGGGTCGTGGCCTACGAGCTGCTGACCGGGCAGCCGCCGTTCACCGGGGACAACCCGGCCGAGGTGGCCCGCGCCCACGTCCAGGACCCGCTCCCGCCCCTGCCGGGCACGGTGCCCGACGCGATGCGCACCACCGTGTCCCGCTGCCTGGCCAAGTCGCCCGGCGCCCGGCCGGACGTCGAGACCCTCGCCACCCGGCTGCGGGCGATCGCCGAGGGCGTCGAGCCCGCGGCCGACCTGCCCGCCCCCGAGGCGGAGGCCGCCGGCGTCGCCGCGCCCACGGGCGGCGGACCGAGGCCGTCGGCCCCGGCCGTGCCCCGGACGAGGGAGATCCCCGTCGTCGGCCACCCGACGGCCCAGGACGCACGACCGAGGGCACGACCTGCGGCGACGCGGGTCACCCCCTCCCGGCGACGACGGCCGCTGCGTGCGCCGCTCGTCGCCCTGCTCGCGCTGGTGGCCCTGCTGCTGCTGGCGACCCTGCTCCAGGCGTTCGGCCTGGTGGGCGGCGGGGACGACACGTCCGCGGCGGGTCTGGAGCATGTGCCAGGCTCCCCGTGGACCACGATCGACAAGGACGGACGATGACGGATCAGACGACAGGCGAGCCTCGGCTCGTGGGCGGCCGCTACCAGCTGACCGAGGAGATCGGGCGCGGGGGGATGGCCGAGGTCTGGTCGGCGCACGACCGACGGCTCGGTCGGTCCGTCGCCGTCAAGCTGCTGCGCACGGACCTGGCGCGCGACCCGTCGTTCCAGGCCCGGTTCAAGCGGGAGGCGCAGTCGTCGGCCTCGCTGAACCACCCCGCCATCGTGTCGGTGTACGACACCGGCGAGGACACCGCGCTCGACCCCTACGGCTCGCCCGCGCCGCAGCCCTACATCGTCATGGAGCAGGTCCACGGTCGGACCATCAAGCAGATCCTGCAGGAGTCGTCGCCGCTGGACCTCGACGACGCCCTGCGCATCACCGCCGGGGTCCTGGACGCCCTGCAGTACAGCCACCGCGCGGGGATCATCCACCGCGACATCAAGCCCGGCAACGTCATGGTCAACGACGCGGGCGAGGTCAAGGTCATGGACTTCGGCATCGCCCGGGCGATGGCGGACACCTCGGCCACGATGACCGGCACCAACGCCGTCATGGGCACCGCGCAGTACCTGTCGCCGGAGCAGGCCCGCGGGGAGTCCGTGGACGCCCGGTCCGACCTGTACTCCGCCGGCTGCCTGCTCTACGAGCTGCTCACCGGTCGGCCGCCGTTCGTCGGGGAGAACGCCCTGGCGCTGGCCTACCAGCACGTCGGCGAGACGCCCGCCGCCCCCAGCACCCTCAACCCCGACGTCCCGGTCGACCTGGACAACGTCGTGCTGCACTCCCTGGCCAAGGCCCGGGAGGACCGGTACCAGGACGCCGAGGCGTTCCTCGCGGACCTGGACCGGGTGGCCACGGGGCTGCCCGTGCTCGCCCCGGCCGCGGCCTTCGCCGACACCGGCGCCATGACCCAGCGCATGCCCGCCGCCGTCCCGCCCCCGGTGTGGGCCGAGGACGAGGTCGACGAGCTGCCCGGGGAGGACGAGGAGGACGAGCAGCCCAGGCGACGCGTCTGGCTGTACGCCCTGCTGGTCCTGCTCGCGCTGGCGCTCATCGGGGGCGTGGTGTGGTTCCTGGCCTCCGGCGGCGAGGAGCCCGTGGACGAGGTGCGGATGCCGGAGCTGGTCGGCCTGCAGCAGGCCGACGCGGAGGCGCAGCTGACCGAGCTGGGCTTCACCGACGTCACGGTCGAGCAGGACGAGGAGGCCGACGCCGAGGCCGGAGTGGTCACCGAGCAGGACCCGCTGCCCTCGGACACCCTCACCCTGTACCCGCTGGACACCGCCGTCACGCTGACGGTCGCCGTCGGCCCCGGAGAGGTGGCCGTCCCGCAGCTGGAGGGCCTCACGCAGGCGGAGGCCCGTGACGCGCTGCTGGCGGCCGGGTTGGAGTTCGGCGGCACGAGCGAGGCCGACGACCCCGACGTCGAGGCCGGGCTGGTGCTGTCCAGCGAGCCCGCCACCGGCGAGACGGTCGAGGAGGGGACCGCGGTCACGCTGGTCCTGGCCAGCGGGCAGAACACCGTCCCGTCGGTCATCGGCCTGCAGCAGACCGAGGCCATCCAGCGCCTGCAGGCTGCCGGGTTCGGCGTGACGACGGAGAACCAGGAGACGGCCGAGGAGGAGCCGGGCACCGTCCTGGCCCAGGACGGCACCGAGGACCGTCGCCTGGACATCGGGGAGCAGGTCGCGCTGACCATCGCCGTGGCCCCGCCGCCGGAGCCGTCCGTCGTCACGGTCACGCCGACGCCGCCCCCGGCGCCCGAGCCCGAGCCGGAGCCCGAGCCGGAGCCCGAGCCCGAGCCGAGCGGCGAGCCCACCGCCGAGCCCACCGCCGAGCCCTGAGGCCTCGGCCCCCTCGGCCCTGCGGCCGAGGGGGTCAGCGGGTGACGAGGGGGCTGAGGCCCGCGGCGCGGGCGGGGGCGCCGGTGTCGCCCAGCACCGCGAGCCAGTTGGCCAGCAGCAGGTGCCCGCCCTCGGTGAGGACGGACTCGGGGTGGAACTGCACCCCGAACAGCGGCAGCGACTCGTGCTGCAGCGCCATCACGACGCCGCCCTGCGTGCGCCCGGTGACCTGGAGCTCGCCCGGGATGGTCTCGTCGACGACGGCGAGCGAGTGGTACCGGGTGGCGGTGAAGGGCGACGACAGCCCGGCCAGCACCCCGTCGCCGCCGTGCAGCACGGGGCTGGTCTTGCCGTGCAGCAGCTCGGGGGCGTGGGTCACGGTGGCGCCGAACGCCTCCGCGAGGGCCTGGTGGCCCAGGCACACCCCGAGCAGCGGCTGACCCCGCTCGGCGGCACGACGCACGGTGGCCACGCAGATGCCGGCCTCCCCGGGTGTCCCGGGGCCCGGCGACAGCAGGACGCCGTCGTAGTCGTCCGCGTGCTCCGGGGTGACCTCGTCGTTTCGGACGACGTCGACCTCCGCGCCCAGCTGGCGCAGGTAGCCGACCAGGGTGAAGACGAACGAGTCGTAGTTGTCGACGACGAGCACCCGCACCGGCGGGCCGGCGGACGGTGCCGTCCCGGACGGGTCGTCGACCTGGTCCATGGGGTCGTTCACGGCGTGGGCTCCTCGACGGTCTGCTGGTTGAAGGGCACGTACGGCTCGAGCACCGGGAACAGCCACAGGAAGCACACGGCCACCGCGGCGGCCAGCAGCAGGACCACCAGGACCAGCCGGACCGCGAGCGGTCCGGGCAGCACCCGCCAGATCGCGCCGTACATCAACCCACCTCCGCGGCCTGCAGCGCCGCCGGCGGCCCGTCGCCGCGAGGCGTGGAGGACTCCAGCAGCGCGTGGACGACGTAGCGCTCCCGGGCGCTGAACATCGGGTGGCACGACGTCATCGTCAGCCAGGCCTCGCTCGGCGTCTCGCCCGGCTGCGACGGGACGGGCGCGATGACCCGGACGTCGGTGGGGAGCACGATCTCCGTGACCTCCACCCGGTAGACGTGGAACGTGTCCGGCGTCTCGACGACCACCGCGTCCCCGGTGACCAGGTCCGCGATGGGGTTGAACGGTGCCCCCCAGGTGGTGCGGTGCCCCGCGACCGCGAAGTTGCCGACCTCGCCGGGCAGGGCGGCGCCGTCGTAGTGACCGACCCCGTCCTGCAGGACGAGGTCGTCCGTGCCCGCCAGCACCGGGGCGACGTAGTCCTCGCCGAACCGGGGCACGCGCAGCATCGCCACCACGTCCGACGGCAGGTCGGCCAGCACCGGGTCGACGGCGGGAGCGGCGGCCCCCTCGACCGGTGCGGCGGCGGTGTCCCACTGCTGCTCCAGGGCGGCGGCGGTCTGCTGCTGGGCGCGGTCGCCGACCACGTCGGTCCACCACAGCTGGTAGGCCAGGAACAGCAGGACCAGGGCGCCCCCGGTCACCATCAGCTCACCGAACGCCCGGACGAGGGCGCGGATCACGCGAGCACCCGGGTCATGCGTCGCGGACCTGCGCGAACCGCAGCTCCAGCGGCCCGCTGTACGCGGGCAGCTCCGTCTCGCCGATGTCCTCCGCCTCGTACCCCAGGCCGAAGGCCTCGACGTAGCGGCGGTACTCGTCCACGTTCTCCGAGTCCTCCAGCGCGGCCAGCAGCGCCTCGACGTAGCGGCGGTACTCGTCCACGTTCTCCGCGTCCTCCCGCGCGGCCAGCAGCGCCTCGACGTAGCGGCGGTACGCGTCCACGTTCTCCGAGTCCGCCAGCGCGGCCAGCAGCGCCTCGGGATCGCCGACGGCGGTGATGACGTACGGCGGGGAGTAGGGCTGGCCCTGCAGGCTCAGCGTGTTCCCCACGCAGCGCACGGCGCTGGTGGAGATGACGCGCTGGTCCATCAGCATCATCGCCTCGGCCCCACCGAGCCACAGCGCGTTCACCACGGCCTGGACGTCCTGCTGGTGCACGACCAGGTCGTCGGGGGACCCCGCCTGGGCGGCGCGACGGCTGGTGAAGTCGGCGTCGTCGAGCACCACACGCACCGCGGGGCCGGTGACGGCCTGCATGCCGGCCGCCTCGCCCATGGCGGCGAGGGCACCGTCGAGCTCGGGGTCGGCGCCGGCCGTGCGGCCCTCGAGCTCGGCCACCTCGGCCCGCAGCGACTCCACGAGCGTGGTCGTGCCCTCGGCCGCGTCACGCTCCTGGCCGACCAGCGAGGCCAGGTCCACGGAGTCGTCCCGCAGGTCCGTGCCCTGCGCCGTGCTGCCGGAGGCGGCGAACAGCAGACCGGCGGCGCCCAGCACCACGGCCACACCGGCGCCGGGGCCCTGCCGCAGCGCACGCAGCAGCCCCTCGCGCCCGCGCCGACGGGGACCGTCGCCGGGGCCCGGGACCCGGGGCTCGCTGTCGATGTCCATCGGTCCCATTGTGACCTGCCGAGGAGGCTGCCCGTCGCCGTACCCTGTGCGGAGCACCCGATGGCCTCGAGCCACGGGACCACGACCTCACCACCGACCCCTCCGAGGAGCAGACGTGCCCGAGTCCAGCCGACGCAAGAAGCCGGCGTCCCCCGCACCCGTCACGACGGGGCCGCCCGCGCCCCCCAAGCCCAACCCCCGCTGGTGGGTCCCGGTGATGGTCGGGCTCATGGTCCTCGGCCTGGTCTGGATCGTCGTCTTCTACATCACGCAGCAGGCCTACCCGATCCCGGGCATCGGCCTGTGGAACCTGGGTGTCGGCTTCGGGCTGGCCATGGCGGGGTTCCTGATGACCACCAGGTGGCGCTGACCTGCGGAACTACACCGGTGTGAGTTGTCCCCAGCGGTTGTCCACAGTGTGCATAACCTGCTCCGGGGACCTCACGCCAGCACCCCCGGACCCACCACGAGCCACCGGACGACGGTGAGCACCACGAGCAGGACGATGACGGCGACGAGGCCGCCGACCTGCCACCGGGTGCGGTTGGTCCGGGGGGCCAGCACCAGCACGCCGCCCACGAGCAGGCCCCCGATCAGACCGCCGACGTGGCCCTGCCAGGAGATGCTGGGCAGCAGCAGGCCGGCGGCGGCCAGCACCAGCAGCACCAGCACCTGGCGCACGACGGGCTCGCCCCGGCGGCCGTTGAGGGCCACGGCCGCCCCGAGCAGCCCGAACACGGCCCCCGACGCGCCGACGGTCAGGCCGAACCAGCCGTCGGAGGTGGTCGGGGTCAGCCAGAGGACGCCCACGGCCGAGGCGATCGTCGACAGCACCAGCAGCGTCAGGTAGCGCCACCGGCCGAGCTGGACCTCGATCTCACGCCCGATCACCCACAGCGCGAAGCCGTTGAGGAGCAGGTGCAGCGGCAGCCCGGGGGAGTGCACGAGCCCGAGGGTGAGGAACCGCCAGGGCTCGGCCATCGACAGCACCGGGGCGAACGCCAGCGCGCGCGTGACCCCCGGCAGCACGGCCTGGGCCAGCCAGACCACGACGAGGACGCCGATCAGGGTCTGGGTGACGACCGGTCGGCCGTCGCCCAGGGGGGCCCCGGCCACGGTGCGGGCGGTGACGGCCGGCTGGGCCCGGACGCAGTCCACGCAGTGGACACCGACGGCGGCCGGGCGCTGGCAGTCCGGGCAGGCCGGACGCTCGCAGCGCTGGCATCGCACGTAGGCCACCCGGTCGAGGTGGCGCGGGCAGACCGGCTGCGCCGACGGCTGCCCGTCGGGCCGGCCGGGACCCTCGGTCCCGGCCGGCCCAGGGTGGTCAGGAGAGCTCGACACCGCTGATGGAGATGTCCTCGCGGGGACGGTCACGGTTGTCGGTGGGCGCCGCGGCGATGGCGTCGACGACGGCCTGGGACTCGGCGTCGGCGACCTTGCCGAAGATGGTGTGCTTGCCCTGCAGGTGGGGGGTCGGCACGACCGTGACGAAGAACTGCGAGCCGTTGGTGCCCTGGCCACCGCGCTTGCCGGCGTTGGCCATGGCCAGCAGGTACGGCTCGCCGAAGGACAGCTCGGGGTGGATCTCGTCGTCGAAGGTGTAGCCGGGACCGCCGGTGCCGGTGCCCAGCGGGCAGCCGCCCTGCACCATGAAGCCGGAGATCACGCGGTGGAACGCGAGCCCGTCGAAGAACGGGTCCTTGCGGGTGGCGCCCGTGGTCGGGTCGGTCCACTCCTTCTCGCCCGTGGCGAGGCCGGTGAAGTTGGCCACCGTCTTGGGCGCGTGGTTGCCGTACAGCTCCACTCGGATGTCGCCCTTGGTGGTCTTGATGGTCGCGGTCTGGGTCGCAAGCATGTCCTCAGTGTCTCAGGCGTGACGCGCCCGTGCGTCCGCGGCCTGATCACGGCAGGATGGCCCTCGGGGCACGGTGTCCCGTGAACCACAACGACCTCGGGAGGAACCATGTCGAGGACGACGACGAAGGCGCGCAAGGCCGAGAAGAAGGCCAACCGCGCCGCCGAGCGTGCGGTCGCCAGCGCCGGCGAGGCCGTCGCGGCCGAGAAGGCCGCCGCCAAGCTGCGGATCGACTCGGCCCGCGAGTGGGCGGAGCCCAAGGTCAAGAACGCGCGCGACTGGGCCGAGCCCAGGGTGAAGACCGCCAACGACTGGGCCGAGCCCCGGGTGAAGCACGCCGCTGACTGGGCCGAGCCCCGGCTGCGCCACGCCAAGGACGCGACCGTGCAGTACGCGGCCCCCAAGGTCGAGGCGGCAGCCGGGAAGATCGCGCCGGCGGTGGACTCCGCCCGCGACACGATCGTGGACGGCTGGCTGCCCAAGGTCGTCGACACGGCGACGGCGGCGGCCGCCGCCGCGGCCGCGGCGGGTGCGACGGCCAACGAGCGGGGCTCGGGCGCGGTGCACGTCCTCAAGGGCGACGCCGTCGCCACCACCAAGAAGACGAAGGGCCGCAAGGGCCGCAAGCTCCTGCTCGTCCTGGGCGTCTTCGCGGCGATCGGCGGGGCCGTCGCGTTCCTGCTGCGCAAGCAGGACGACGCGACCGACCCGTGGGCTCAGCCCTACCCGACCTACCCGCCGGCCCCGGTCCAGCCGACGTCCGCGCCGGTCACGCCCGCGACCGAGGGCGGGTCGGACGACGAGACGGAGAAGTCGGACGGGGACGAGGACGAGGACGAGCAGCGTCCCGAGACCGACATCGCCGACATCGCCCCCGGGGCGCACTCGGTGACCGACGACGGCAAGGACGAGAACAGGTCCTGACGTCGCGCACCTGCACCTGACGAGGGCGCTCCCGCTGCAGCGGGGGCGCCCTCCGCTGCGTCAGGGGGGCGTGTGCGCCCCGGGGAGCCGGCTCAGTCGCCGGTGTTGCCCTCGCCGTAGCGCACCACCTTGGAGTCGGTGATGGCGAGCAGCTCCTCGTCACGGTCGCCGGAGGTGTAGACCACGCGGGCGCTGACCCCGATCTCGCGCACCCGGGACTGCACGACGGCCCGCCCCTCGTCGAAGGTCAGCTCCGGGTTGGGCGTGGAGTTGACGGCGGTGATCTCCGACGGCAGGTCCCGGGACCCGAAGTCCACGGTGTAGTCCGGCGGGATCACCATGGTCGACGTCCCCACCGGTGAGGAGTTGTCGCTGAACCCCCGGTACCAGCTGACCGTGACGGTGGTCGGGAAGTCCGACTGGTTCGTGACGCTCACCAGCGTGGCCGAGCGCACCCGCCCGCCGGTCTGGGAGTTCATGTAGGTGACGAGGTAGCGGGGCCGGCTCGGGAACGCCAGCCCCCCGATCTCGTCGAGCGTCCCGGCCTCGAGGTGGCGGCGCAGCGTCGTCGCCGCCCGCTCCTCGACCGGGACGTTCGGGGCCTTCTCGTTGACTCTGATCGGCATGACTGGTCCTCCTGTCGTGACGGGACGCTGGGCGCGTCCCGTGCGCCTCGATGGCGCAGACAGAGGAGGTGGAGTCGGTTTGGGGTGATACGCCGGAGTTGTCCCGGCTGAGGGGCTCGACGTGGCTGCACGTCGCTGCGATCAGAACAGACCGGAGACCCTTCGCGGCGAGACGAGAGGGCCTCCGGCCTGAGTGGAGGCGAGGGGACTCGAACCCCTAACCCCCTGCTTGCAAAGCAGGTGCGCTACCAATTGCGCCACGCCCCCGGAGCCGTCCGGGTCGAGCAGGTGCTGCGGTCAGACCGGGTCGGTCGCCTCGGCCCAGAGCTGGGCCTCGTGCCGACGGTCCGTCCACCTGCGCCACGCGGCGAACGCCGCGAGGCCTGCGAACGCCAGGACGAGGACTCGCTTCACGGGCTTCTCCTCGATCGCGGGCGGACGACGTGCGTGCCAACTGTAGAGCAGCCGGGCAGACGGGGCGACGCGCCTGTCCTCGGCCCACCACCGCCGGGGTCTCAGCCGCCGCTCGCCGAGAAGTGCTGCCAGTCCGCGAGCGTGCGGTAGTCACCGCCCCAGGTCCAGCCCTCGTCCCGGAAGGCCCGCACCACGGCCGAGTCGTCCAGCAGCATCCCCGGCAGCCGGCGGTCCCGGTCGGTGTATGCGGTCGCCAGCTCGGGGATGACGACCCGGTCCTCGCCGGTCCCCCGGTCGTACGGGTTGTGGAACGGGTTGACGTCCAGCGCCCGGCCGTGGGCGTGCTCGGACCAGCCGCCGCCCCCGGTCGTCGGTCGGCACACGAACGCCGACGTCACGTTGCCGTCGCCGGTCGGGGCCAGGTCCAGCTCCTCGCGGGCCACCACCCGCACCTCCTCCAGGGGGAACCGGTCGGCGTGCATCGCGGCGAACGCCGCCACCACGGCGTCCGCGGCGTCACGGTGCAGCAGCACCTCACCGGTGTGGGGCCGGCCGTCGAACCCCCAGAACGCGACCAGGACGTAGCGCAGGTCGTCGGCGGCGACCGGGCACGCGGGTTCCCAGGTGGAGCGCGCCAGCACGTCGTCGGGGACGCTGCCGACCGACGAGGTGAACTGCCCGTCGACCGGCGGCTGCAGCACGTCCACGGTGAGGATGCGACGGTCCAGCAGCTCCGGAGGGGTGGTCTGCGGGGGGACGGGCCCGCTCCCGGCCGGGCCCAGGGCGCGGGTCCCCACCCACTCCGGGGCCGGTGTCGCCCGCGGGTCGGGGGTGCCGCCGAGCACCGGCCTGGACGGCTCCGCCGTGACCGTCGGACTCGTCGGCGTCGTGACCGCCGACGGACCGTGCGAGGCCGGGCTCGGGGGACCCACGTCGGCGCCGGACGTGGGCGGCCCGAGCACCGGGCCGGTGCGGACACCGGCGGCCCCGCTCGCCGCCGCCGTCGCGGCGCTCGCCGACGTCGAGGTACCGCCGTCGGCCGGTGCTCCCGCGGGGGCGCAGCCGCTCAGGACGGCCACCAGCAGGACGGCCACGACCAGGCGCGCACGGCTGACCGTCGAGGCGCCGTCCCGGGTACACCCTGACCGCCTGGGACGCGAGACGCCGGCCACCGGTGCCTGGCGGGCAGGCGCCGGGACCGGCGTGGGGCTCGTACGGGTGGGTGGGCCTAGGTGGACTTGAACCACCGACCTCTTCCTTATCAGGGAAGCGCTCTGACCGACTGAGCTATAGGCCCGTGCGCTCGCGCGCCTGCCGAGGGTACCCGAGGTGGGCACCCTCGCTGAAATCAGCGGCTCACTCGTCGGTGAGCGTGACGTGCAGACCGCCGACGAGCCCGGAGCTGATGTTGTAGACGAACGCGAACAGGGTGGCCAGCGCAGTCAGGATGACGACGTTGGCGACCGAGACGACGACGGACAGGGACAGCATCCGCTCGAAGCCGACGTAGGCGTAGATGTCGAACAGCGCGTCGCCCTGCACCTGGCCCACGATCTCGTTGATGTCGGTGAAGACACCCATGCCGTCGATGACGTTCCACACCACGGCGGTCACGACGACGCCGATGATGCCGAGGGCCACGGACAGCAGGAACGACAGCTTGAGGACCGACCACGGGTCGAGCCGGGCCAGCGACAGACGGGCCTTGCGGGGGCCACGACGAACCGCAGCCGCCGGCCGCACCCCGGGGCGGGGCTGACCGGGACGCGGCTGACCCGGGCGGGGCTGACCCGCACGGGGCTGACCGCCGCTCGGCTGGCCCGGACGCGCCTGGCCCGGACCGGGCTGACCGGGACGGGGCTGACCCGGTCGCGGCTGGCCCCCCCGGACCGGCTGACCCGGCTGGGTGGGCTGACCCGGACGCTCACCCGTGCGCAGGGGCTGGCCCTGCCGGGGCTGGGTGCCGGTCGCCCGACGCTGCGGCCCGCCCGGACGGGTCTGCCCGGGCTGCGGCGGCGCCGTCGTGGTGCGGACCGGTGCCGTCCCCCGCGGGCCGTCGACCGGGCGAGGACGCTCGGACTGCGGACGTGCGCCCGACGGTGCCTCAGCACCGCCCGGACGGGACCCCACCGCGGTGGGCGAGTTGGGACCGGACTCGGTCGTGCTCACCCGTCACCTCCCGTTACCTCGCGGGTCGAGCCGTCAGGCTCGTCATCGGACGACGGTACCTCGTCAGCCACGGTCACGGGCACTTCACCCGGGTTCGTGACCCCGTCGTCACCCACGACCGGATCCCCGGCCGTGCCCTCGGTCGGCACCGCCTCCGCCTCGTCGTCGATCCTGACCTCGCTGTTCAGCGCGGCCCCGATCACGGCGTCGTCCTTGCCGGGCTTGGTGAGGATGACCCCGTAGGTGTCCCGCCCGCTGGAACGGATGTCGGCCACGCGGCTGCGCATCACCCGGCCCGAGGACATGATCACCATCATCTCGTCGCCGTCGCCGGCGATCAGGGACGCGACCAGGTCGCCGCGCTCGTCGCTGGCCTTGGCCACCTTGATGCCGTAGCCGTTGCGGCCCTGCACCCGGTAGTCGCTGACCGGGGTCCGCTTGGTGTAGCCGTTCTCGGTCACCACCAGGACGTCACCGGTCGAGCCGGCCGGCACCACGGACGCGTTGAGCAGGTCGTCGTCGGCCCGGAACCGCATCCCGGTCACGCCGGAGGTGTCGCGGCCCATCGGGCGCAGCTGCTCGTCGTCGGCGGTGAACCGGATGCTCATGCCCTTGCGGGACACCAGCAGCAGGTCGTCGCCGGAGTCCACCAGCCGGGCCGCGACCAGCTCGTCGCCGTCGCGGAGCTTGACCGCGATCAGCCCGCCGGAGCGCGGGGAGTCGTAGTCGGTCAGCCGCGACTTCTTGACCAGGCCCTGCCGGGTGGCCAGGACCAGGTACGGCATCTCGTCGTAACCGGACAGGTCGACGACCTGGGCGATCCGCTCGTCGGGCTGGAACGCCAGCAGGTTGGCGACGTGCTGGCCCTTCGCGTCACGCGCGCCCTCGGGCAGCTCGTAGGCCTTGGCCCGGTACACCCGACCCAGGTTGGTAAAGAACAGCAGCCAGTGGTGGGTGCTCGTGGTGAAGAAGTGCTCCACCACGTCGTCCCCGCGCAGCGCCGCCCCGCGGATCCCCCGACCGCCGCGCCGCTGGGCGCGGTAGGAGTCGGCCCGGGTGCGCTTGGCGTAGCCGCCCCGGGTGATGGTGACGACGACCTCCTCCTCGGGGATCAGGTCCTCCATCGACACCTCGCCGGCGGAGGGGACGATCTTCGAGCGGCGGTCGTCGCCGTACTTGTCGACGATGGTCTGCAGCTCGGTCGACACGATCTGCCGCTGCCGGGTCGGCGTGGCCAGGATGTCCTCGTAGTCGGTGATCTGCGCCGTGAGCTCGGCGTACTCGTCGGCGATCTTCTGCCGCTCCAGCGACGCCAGCTGGCGCAGCTGCATGGCGAGGATGGCGCGCGCCTGGACCTCGTCGATCTCGAGCAGCTCCATCAGCCCGTTGCGAGCGTCCTCGACCGTGGCCGAGCGACGGATCAGCGCGATGACGTCGTCGAGGTTCTCCAGCGCCTTGAGGTAGCCGATGAGCAGGTGCTGGCGCTCCTTGGCCTGCCGCAACCGGTACGCGGTGCGGCGCTGGATGACCTCGAGCTGGTGGGCGATCCAGTGGGTGATGAACCCGTCCAGGCTGAGCGTGCGGGGCACGCCGTCGACCAGGGCCAGCATGTTCGCGCTGAAGTTGTACTGCAGCTGGGTGTGCTTGTAGAGGTTGTTGAGGACGACCTTGGCCACGGCGTCGCGGCGCAGCACGATGACCAGGCGCTGGCCGGTCCGCCCGGACGTCTCGTCGCGGATGTCGGCGATGCCGGACAGCTTGCCGTCCTTGACCATCTCGGCGATCTTCTCGGCGAGGTTGTCGGGGTTGACCTGGTACGGCAGCTCGGACACGACCAGGCAGGTGCGGCCCTGGATCTCCTCGACCTCGACGACGGCCCGCATGGTGATGGAGCCGCGGCCGGTCCGGTAGGTGTCCTCGATGCCCTGCTTGCCCATGATGACGCCGTGGGTGGGGAAGTCCGGGCCCTGGACCCGCTCCATCAGCGCGTCCAGCAGCTCCGGGCCGCTCGCGTCGGGGTGGTCCAGCGCGTACTGCACCGCGGCCGAGACCTCGCGCAGGTTGTGCGGCGGGATGTTGGTCGCCATCCCGACGGCGATGCCGGCGGACCCGTTGACCAGCAGGTTCGGGAACCGCGAGGGCAGGACCAGCGGCTCCTGGGTCCGCCCGTCGTAGTTCTCGCCGAAGTCGACGGTCTCCTCGCCGATGTCACGGACCATCTCCATGGCGATGGTCTGCAGCCGGCACTCGGTGTACCGGGGAGCGGCCGCGCCCTGGTTGCCGCGGGAGCCGAAGTTGCCCTGCCCGTCGATCAGCGGGTAGCGCATCACCCAGTGCTGGACCAGGCGGACGAGGGTGTCGTAGATCGCCGTGTCCGAGTGCGGGTGGTACTGCCCCATGACGTCACCGACGATGCGGGTGCACTTGGAGTGCTGCCGGTCGGGTCGGTACCCACCGTCGTACATCGCGTAGAGCACGCGCCGGTGGACGCGCTTGAGCCCGTCGCGGAAGTCCGGCCGCGCGCGGCTGACGATGACGCTCATCGCGTAGTCCAGGTAGGAGCGTTGCATCTCCAGCTGGATGTCGATCGGTTCGATCCGGTCCCCGGTGGGGAAGTCGGTGGTCTGGTCGGTCACGCTGCGGTGCCTCCGTCAGGGGTGTGGCTGTCGGCCTCGGGCGTGGGGCCGTGGCCCCGGGTGGCGCTCCTCAGATGTCGAGGAAGCGGACGTCCTTGGCGTTGCGCTGGATGAAGGAGCGGCGGGACTCGACGTCGTCGCCCATGAGCACGCTGAACATGGCGTCGGCGGCCGCCGCGTCGTCGAGGGTGACGCGCAGGAGGGTGCGGGTGGCGGGGTTCATCGTCGTCTCCCACAGCTCCTCGTAGTTCATCTCGCCGAGGTCCTTGTAGCACCGGATCGCCTGGTCCTTGTAGCGCTGGATCGCCTGGTCCTTGGGCAGCCGCTTGCCCGAGGACAGGCCCGCCTCGGTCAGCACCTCGCGCTCGCGGTCGGTGAAGACGTACTCGTGCTCCGCGTTGGTCCACTTGATCCGGTACAGCGGGGGCTGGGCCAGGAACACGTGACCGGCCTCGACCAGGCCGCGCATGTAGCGGAACAGCAGCGTCAGCAGCAGGGTCCGGATGTGCTGGCCGTCGACGTCGGCGTCGGCCATCAGGACGATCTTGTGGTAGCGGAGCTTGTCGACGTCGAAGTCCTCACCGATGCCGCTGCCCAGCGCCGTGATGAGCGCCTGGATGGCCTCGCTGCCCAGGGCCCGGTCCAGCCGGGCCTTCTCGACGTTCAGGATCTTGCCCCGCAGCGGAAGGATCGCCTGGGTCTCCGGGTCGCGACCGTCGATCGCCGAGCCGCCGGCCGAGTCGCCCTCGACGATGTAGATCTCGCAGCGCGCCGGGTCGTTGGACTGGCAGTCCTTGAGCTTGCCGGGCATCGAGTTCGACTCCAGCAGGCCCTTGCGGCGGGTCGCCTCGCGGGCGCGACGGGCGGCGACGCGCGCGGCCGCCGCCTGCTGGGCCTTGCGGATGATGTCGCGGGCCTCGCGCGGGTGGGCCGCGAACCAGTTGCCGAGCTCGTCGCCGAGTACCTTCTGCACGTAGCTCTTGGCCTCGGTGTTGCCCAGCTTGGTCTTGGTCTGGCCCTCGAACTGCGGCTCGGCCAGCTTGACGCTGATGACGGCGGTCAGGCCCTCACGGATGTCGTCGCCCGTGATCTGCTCGTCCTTCTTGAGCATGTTGTTGTCACGCGCGTACCGGCCCACCAGCGAGGTCAGCGCGGCCCGGAAGCCCTCCTCGTGCGTGCCGCCCTCGTGGGTGTTGATGGTGTTGGCGTAGGTGTGGACCGACTCGCTGTAGGCCAGGGTCCACTGCATCGCGATCTCGACGCTGATGTGCTTGTCCTCGGCCTCGGCCTCGAAGCTGAGGATCTCGTCGTGCACCGGGTCGCTCTTCTTCGAGGAGTTGAGGTGCTTGACGTAGTCGACGAGCCCGCCGTCGTACTTGTACGTCGTGCGCATCTCGCGCGTGGCGTCGCTGCGGTCCCCGCCGTCGACGACGTCCTCGCCGTCGGTCACGTGCGCGGTGCGCTCGTCGACGATCGTCAGCTGCAGCCCCTTGTTGAGGAAGGCCATCTGCTGGAACCGGCTGCGCAGGGTCTCCGCGTCGTACTCGACCGTCTCGAAGGTCTCCTCGCTGGCCCAGAACGTCACCGACGTGCCGGTGGTGTCCGTCGGCTCGCCCCGCTCCAGCGGCCCGGTCGGCACACCGTCCACGAACGACATGCGCCAGTGGTACCCCTGCCGGCGGACCTCGACGTCGAGCCGCTTGGACAGGGCGTTGACGACGCTGACGCCGACGCCGTGCAGGCCGCCGGACACCGCGTACCCGCCGCCGCCGAACTTGCCGCCCGCGTGCAGGACGGTCAGCACGACCTCCAGCGCCGGCTTCTTCTCCACCGGGTGCATGTCGACCGGGATGCCGCGGCCGTCGTCGACGACGCGGACGCCGCCGTTGTCCAGCAGCGTGATCTCGATGGCGTCGCAGTGCCCGGCCAGGGCCTCGTCCACGGAGTTGTCGACCACCTCGTAGACCAGGTGGTGCAGGCCCCGGGGACCGGTGGACCCGATGTACATGCCGGGACGCTTGCGCACGGCCTCGAGCCCCTCGAGGACCGAGATGTTGCTCGCGTCGTAACCGGAGGCCGAACCCACGGCGGCCTGGTCGGGTGCAGCGGCGACGGTCTTCTCGCCATCGGGTGCGCTGCTGTCGGGAGTGCTGGGGGAGGACTCGGAAGTCGGGTTCCCGTCGGTCACGCGGCAAGGCTCCTCAGATGGCGGACAACCCTCCTAGTCTACCTCGGGAGAGGTGCTCGACCCGACCGTCCACACCGGTGATCCGCGTTCTGCGGCCCTGCACGGGCTCTCTCGGCCGCGAGACCCCCGTTCGCGTGGGGACCCCCACGGGGCGCCCGACGGGTGCGACGGCGCCAGGATCGCGGCGGGCGCACCGCGGTGCACGGCGCGGGCCGGCGGGGGCGGCGGGGGGCTGGGGGCTGGGCGGCGGGTCGGGCGGGCCGGGCGGCGGGACCGGCGGCGGGGCGGGTGGGCCGGGCGGCCGGCCGGGCGGCGGGGCCGGCGGCGGGGCGGGCGGGCCGGGCGGCGGGTCGGGCGGGCCGGGCAGCAGGACCGGCGGCGGGGCGGGCGGGCCGGGCGGCGGGTCGGGCGGGCCGGGCAGCAGGACCGGCGGCGGGGCGGGCGGGCCGGGCGGCGGGTCGGGCGGGCCGGGCAGCAGGACCGGCGGCGGGGCGGGCGGGCCGGGCGGCGGGTCGGGCGGGCCGGGCAGCAGGACCGGCGGCGGGGCGGCGTACCGACCAGCGACACCGGACCCGTCGCGGGGTCGAGCTGACCGTCCAGCACGCGTGTCGTGTCGCTGGTCGGTACGGCGGCCTCGATATCCGACGGGGCTCCCGCGCCCGCCGGTCAGCCGTAGGTGTCGCGCGCGCCGCGGCCGCGGACGCTGAGCCGGCCCCGCTTCCACGACGGTGCGTCGGGCGCCAGCACCTCGATGTGGGTGACCACGCCCTCGCCGACGACCTGGTCCAGTCGCCGGCGGACGTCCGGGACGAGCAGGCGGAGCTGGGTGGCCCAGGCCGTGGTGGCGGCCCGCACCGTGAGCGTGCCGTCACGGAAGCCGGTCGGGACGCAGTGCTCGGAGACGTCCGGCCCGACGACCTCGGGCCAACGGCCCATGACGCCGCCCACGGCGACGGCGTCGGTCCAGCCCGCCGCGGCGACCAGGCTGCCGGTCACGTCCCCGATACCGGCCGGGTCGCGGCCGTCCTTGCCCGGTCCGGACAGCGTGACCTCCTGACCGGCCCGCCAGCGTCCGGCCGTGCGCGCCCGGCCGCCGAGCGCACCACCCGGCATGCCCGGGCGCAGCCCCCGGGCCCGCGCGGCGGCCAGCGCGCGCTGCCAGGCCAGGCTCACGGCGTCGGGCTCCGCGCCCTCCGGCGTGTCGCCGGCCGAGCCGTCGGTGGTGCCGCCCGGCGTGGTCACCCGGGCTCCGCCACGTGCGGTTCCGGATGCGGTCCCGTCGGGTCGACGGGCAGCTCCGCCCGGTCCGGTGCGTCCGGCTCCGGGAGCCGCTCCGGGAGTCGCTCCGGCACGTCGCCGAGCGGACCGACCGCAGCAACCGGACCGACCGAGCCGTCCGCCGCCCCGCCGCCCCGTACCTCGATCGTGCTGATCCCCGTCTGCTGGTCACGACGGACCTCGAGCACCCGACCAACCAGCTCCGCGGGGACGTCCTCGGCGACGGCGGCGGTGACGACGACCTGCTCCGCCTCCAGCGCCCGCGCGGCGAGGTGGCGACGGCGACGGGCGTCCAGCTCCGCGAACACGTCGTCCAGGACCAGCACCGGCTCGCCGTCGTCACCGCCGGTGTCGCGCAGCAGGTCGAACGACCCCACCCGCAGCGCGAGCGCGGTCGACCAGGACTCGCCGTGACTGGCGTACCCGCGGGCCGGGAGCCCGTTGACGACGAGGTCGACGTCGTCGCGGTGCGGCCCGACCAGGGTGGTGCCGCGGTCCAGCTCGACGGTCCGGGCCTGCTGCACCGCGACCAGGAGCATGTCGCGTAGCTGTTCGCGGTCGGTCGGCGGCAACGGCAGGGACGCGGTGTCGGTCGACCGGACCCCCGGGTGCAGTCCGCGGGCGCGGTAGGCGGTCGTCAGCGCGCCGGGGACGCCGGACACGTCGGCGTAGGCCTGCTCGGCGTAGGGCGACAGCTGCTCCAGCGTCCGGAGCCGGGCGTGCAGCAGGTCCGCCCCCGTCTGCGCCAGGTGGCTGTCCCACACCTCGAGCGTCGCGAGCAGGCCGTCGCGGGCCTCCCCGCGCAGGCCACGGCCGTTCTTGAGCAGCGTGCTGCGCTGGCGGACGATGCGCTCGTAGTCCGACCGGATGCCGGCGAACCGGGGGCTGAGCGCCACCAGCAGGTCGTCGACGAACCGTCGTCGCTGGTCAGGCTCGCCCTTGACGACAGCCAGGTCCTCCGGCGCGAACACCACGGTCCGCAGCAGCCCGAGGACCTCCCGGGGGCGGGTGGGTGACTTGTTGACCCGGGCCCGGTTGGCCTTGCCCGGGGTGATCTCGAGCTCCAGCAGCGCCGCCCGACCGCCGCGGCGCAGCCGGCCCCGCACGACCGCCCGCTCGGCCCCGGAACGAACGAGCGCCGCGTCGGTCGCGACGCGGTGGCTGCCCAGGGTGGCCAGGTAGGCCAGGGCCTCGACCACGTTGGTCTTGCCCTGCCCGTTGTCTCCGACGAGCGTGGTGACCCCGGGGCCGAGGGCGACCTCGGCCTCCGGGTAGGACCGGAAGTCGGTCAGCGACAGGTGCTCGACGTGCACGGGTTCACGCCGGGCCCGTGGGCTCGTCGGCCGTGGCCGTCCGGACGGCGTGGCCGCCGAACTGGTTGCGCAGCGCCGCGATCGCCTTCATGGCGGGGCTGTCCTCCTGCCGGGAGACGAACCGGGCGTACAGCGCGGCCGCGATGGTGGGGGTCGGCACCGCGTTCTCGATGCCCTCCATCACGGTCCAGCGTCCCTCGCCGGAGTCCTCGGCGTACCCGCTGACCTTGTCGAGCTTGGGGTCGTCCTCCAGCGCGGCGACCATGAGGTCCAGCAGCCAGGAGCGGACGACGGTGCCGCGCCGCCAGCCCTCGAAGATGGCCGGGACGTCGTCGACGGCGTCGCTGGCCTCGAGCAGCTCGTACCCCTCGGCGAAGGCTTGCATGATCGCGTACTCGACACCGTTGTGGACCATCTTGGCGTAGTGCCCGGCGCCCACCGGCCCGGCGTGGGAGAAGCCCTCCTGGCGCGGACCTTCCGGCCGGAGGGCGTCGAAGACCGGCATGGCGCGCTCGACGTCGGCGGGGTCGCCGCCGACCATCAGCCCGTAGCCCTCGGTGACGCCCCAGATCCCACCGGAGACCCCGACGTCCAGGTAGCTGATGCCCTTGTCGGCCAGCTCGTGGGCGTGGACCCGGTCGTCGACGAAGCGGGAGTTGCCCCCCTCGATGACCATGTCGCCGTCCTCGAGCAGCTCACGCAGCTCGTCGACGGTCCCGCGGGTGATGTCCCCGCTCGGCACCATGACCCACACGATCCGCGGCGCGGGGACCGCCGCCACCAGGTCGGCCAGGCTGGCCACGTCGGTCGTCGACGGGTCGGGGGCGTAGCCCGTCACCTCGATGCCCGCGGCCCGCAGCCGCGTCCGCATGTTGCCGCCCATCTTGCCGAGACCCACCAGGCCGATGTGCACGATTGAGCTCCTGTCGTTCGTCGGGTCCGTCGGTCCGGGGCGAGGGGCGCCCGGGCCGTCACCCCAGGCTGGCGCGGGTCAGCCGTCGGCGCGACCGGCCACCCGGGTCGGCATGAGCAGGTAGGTGTAGCCGCGGGAGTCCGAGGCGTCCGGTGTGTCGTGCCCGGACAGCAGCACCGGCTTGGAGGGCTGGGTGAACGCCAGGCGGACGTACTTGGCGCCGGTGGCGCCCAGCCCGTCGATGAGGTAGCCGGTGTTGAAGCCGATCGACAGGCCGGGACCGTCGACCGCCTCGACCGCGAGGGCGTCGCTGGCCTGGGCGTCCTCGCCCGTGCCGGCGTCCAGCACGATCTCGTTCTCGGTCACCGTCAGCCGGACCGGGGCCCGGTCGCCGATCAGGGCCATCCGGCGCACGCCGTCGACCAGCAGCGCCGTCTCCACCACGACCGTGGTGTCGGAGGACTCCGGGAACAGCCGCCGCACGGGCGGGTACGCACCGTCCATCAGCGGCACGGTGGTGCGGCGACCACCGGCGGAGACGCCCAGCAGCTCGCCCGGGCCGGTGGACAGGCCGATCTCGACGTCGGTCCCGCTGCCGAGGCTCTTGGCGATCTCGTTGAGGGTGCGGGCGCGGACCAGGAACGCCCGCTCCCCGCTGGTGTCGTCGGTGTGCCACTCGACCTCGCGCAGCGCGAGCCGGTACCGGTCGGTGGCGACCAGGCTCAACGAGCTGCCTTCGATCTCGACGCGCACCGCCGTCAGCACCGGCGGGGTCTCGTCCCGGGCGGCGGCGATGGCCACCTGGTTGACGGCGGCCGCGAACACCTCGCCCTTGACGGTGCCGACACGCTCCGGGGGGGGCGGTAGCTGCGGGTACTCGTCGACCGGCATCAGCGGCAGGGCGAACCGGCTGCTTCCGGCCTCGACCCGCAGCTTGGACCCGTCGAGGAACAGGGTCACCGGCTTGCTGGGCAGGGTGCGGGCGATGTCGGCCAGCAGCCGGCCCTGGACCAGGACCCGGCCCTCCTCCTGAACCTGCGCCGTCGCCGTCATCCTCGCCGACACCTCGTAGTCGAAGGCCGACAGCTGCAGGCCGTCGGGGACGGCGACCAGGAGGACACCCGTCAGCACCGGGACCGGAGGACGGGCGGGGAGGACGCGTGTCGTCCAGGCGACGGCCTCCGCGAGCACGTCACGGTCGATCTGCAGTCGCACGGAGCCTCCAGGGGCGCGTCGGATGTGCAGCGCTGCACGAGTCAGAGCTGGGACAGGTCTGGGTCAGAACTGCCGGGACCTCGGTCAAGGATGTGGTGCGGAATGCCGAGACTAGTCGGAAGCGCCGACCTCGGTGCAGCACCTCTCGGCCGTCCACAGTGGTGTGCGTCGGGGCGTCGTCTCCATGAAGAGTGTCGTAGTCATCGTCATAGGCCCTGTGGATCCTGTGGACGAGCCACTTCTGCCGACGCGCCACGCCGCCTCCACCTGCAGAGGTCACGCGGCGGACGACGCCGGGCGTCGGTGGACGGGCTGGGGACGGACGGTGCCGCGACGACCTCGAGCTGTGGACGGGGTCGGGCGGAGCGGAGGACCTGTGGTTCACGGTCGACGCCGAAGGGGTCCGAGCCCACAGGGAACGGACGTCGTGCACATGTTGTCCACAGGAGCTGTGGACAACACGGTGGAAGGGGTCGTCCGCCCCGTCGACGGCCCCACCGACGGTGCGTCGAGGGTCACCTCGTGTGCGCACAGCCTGTGGACGATGCTGTGGACAGAGCTCTCCCCCGGGACGACGGGGAGGCGGGTCAGCGGTTGCCGGACTGGCGCTTGAGCCGGCTGGTGAGCTCGGTGACCTGGTTGTACACGGCCATCCGTTCGCTCATCAGGCCGCGGATCTTGCGCTCCGCGTGCATGACCGTCGTGTGGTCCCGCCCACCGAAGGCCTGACCGATCTTGGGCAGGGAGAGCTCGGTGAGCTCCCGGCACAGGTACATGGCGATCTGGCGGGCGTTGACGAGCACCCGGGACCGGGAGCTGCCGTGCAGGTCCTCGACCGTGACCCCGAAGAACGTGGCCGTCTCGGCCATGATCTGCGGCGCCGTGATGGCCGGCTGGTCCGCCATGGGGATGAGGTCCTTGAGCACGACGTCGGCCAGCTGGGTCGTCAGCGGCTGCCGGTGCAGGCTGGCGAAGGCCGTGACGCGGATCAGCGCGCCCTCGAGCTCGCGGATGTTCGTGGAGATCCGGCTGGCGATGTACTCCATGATCTCGTCGGGCACGTTGAGGGAGTCGACGATCGCCTTCTTGCGCAGGATCGCGATGCGGGTCTCGAGGTCGGGCGGCTGGACGTCGGTCAGCAGCCCCCACTCGAAGCGGCTGCGCATCCGGTCCTCGAAGCCCTGCAGCTGCTTGGGCGGCACGTCGCTGGTGATGACGACCTGCTTGTTGGCGTTGTGCAGCGCGTTGAAGGTGTGGAAGAACTCCTCCTGCGTCTGCACCTTGTTCTGCAGGAACTGGATGTCGTCGATCAGCAGCACGTCGACCTCGCGGTAGCGGCTGTGGAACGCAGCGGCCCGGTCGTCGCGGATGGAGTTGATGAAGTCGTTGGTGAACTCCTCGGAGTTCACGTACCGCACGCGCATCCCGCCGTACAGGCTCTGCACGTAGTGCCCGATGGCGTGCAGCAGGTGGGTCTTGCCCAGCCCCGAGTCGCCGTAGACGAACAGCGGGTTGTAGGCCTTGGCCGGCGCCTCGGCCACGGCCACCGCCGCGGCGTGCGCGAACCGGTTGGACGCCCCGATGACGAACGTCTCGAACACGTAGCGGGGGTTGAGGCGGGCCTCGGCCTCCTCCGCGAGGGTGCGGCGTCGGGTCGGTACGCCCCGCAGGCCGTTGCGACGGTCGGCGTGCCTGCCGCGCATGGCGTCCAGGTCCGGGTCGTCGTGGTCCATGTCGTCGTCGCGGCCGGTGAGGTCGACGACGTGCTGGTCGACGTGCAGCACGTGCTCCCCGTCCAGGGCCCCCAGGCGGGGGTCGACCACGACAGCCAGGCGCCAGGACGAGCCGGTGGTGGCGCTCAATGCGTCGACCACGGTGTCGAGGAGCTTCGTCTCGATGAGCTGCCGGTCGAAGGACGAGGCCACGGCCACCTGAGCGGTGTCACCGTCCAGGGCGATCAGCCGGGCCGAGCGGAGCTGGCCCCGGTGCAACGGGGACAGGTCGGACGGCATCGCCTGGATGCTTGCGGCCCACGTGGCGGCGAGCGTCTCCGACGGCGATGCCGGCCCTGCATCCGTCACTGGCTTCCTCCGGCTCGTCGGTCGTCCACACCTCTGTCCACAGGTGTGGATCACGACGGTAGAAGCGCACGGAACGTAACGGCCTGGGCGCTCGGCTCGCAAGTCACCTGGTCGACATCGGGCTGATCTCCAACCGGCCCTCACCGCGCGCCTCACCCCTTCGTCGCCGGCGCTCTGCGACTGTAGACGGTTGGTCGCGGCCGCGCAGCCATCCTCCGGACCTGATCTGCCAGGGGTGGCCGGCCGCAGCGCGCCTCGTGGCCGAGCCGCTACCCTACGTTCCGACCGACCTGCGGGTTTGACCCCGTCGTCGCAGGTCACGTACCTTTGTGCGGTTGTCTGCCCCGGTCTCCGCGGGTGGAGCGCAGTCCCCGAGGATCGGTGAGAGGTTCCAGTGAGCAAGCGTACTTTCCAGCCCAGCAACCGGCGGCGTGCCCGCACCCATGGCTTCCGGGCCCGCATGTCGACCCGTGCTGGCCGCGCGATCCTCGCTGCCCGCCGCGCCAAGGGTCGCAGCGAGCTCTCGGCCTGAACGGTCGGCGATCGCGTCGACCCGACCACGACCCCAGCACCCCTGCTCGGATGCGCCCCACGGCGACATCGGCGCAGGGGTGCTCTCGTCGGTGCCGTGGCCCTGCCGGCTGAGCGTCGGCTGCGACGCGGGGTGGACATCACCGCCGCGGTCCGTCGGGGTCGGCGCGCGCGCAGCGGTGGTCTGGTCGTCCACGGCCGTGCGCGCGAGCAGGACGGCGAGCAGGGTCTCGGGGGCGTGAACGGTCCTCCCGTGCGGCCGACCGGGCCCCGGATCGCGTTCGTCGCCCCCCGCACCGTGGGCAACGCCGTGGTCCGCAACCGGACCCGGCGCCGGCTCCAGGCGCACCTCACCGACCTGGTCCGCTGCGGGGCGTTGACCGACGACGTGGACCTGGTGTTGCGGCTGCTGCCCGCGAGCGCCGCCGCGGACCAGCCGGAGCTGGGCCGGCAGCTGCGCAGCGCGCTGCGTCGTCTGGGGGTGCTCGCCGATGAGCGGTCCTGAGCCCGGGCACCGTAGGTCGAGCTCGTGGACCGCGGCCAGGGTCGGTCGGCTGGTGTGGCACCTGCCCCGCGAGGCGGTCGTCCTGCTGCTGCGCGTCTACCAGCTGACGCTGTCCCCGCTGCTGGGTCCCGTCTGTCGGTTCGCGCCCTCCTGCTCGTCGTACGCTGTGACGGCGGTCCGCCGGTACGGGGTGCTGCACGGCAGCTGGCTCACGACACGCCGGTTGCTGCGGTGCCACCCCTGGAACGACGGGGGCTGGGACCCGGTACCCGAACGTCCCGACAGGAACCACGCCACGCACGAACGCACGACGACGTCCTGAGGAGGACCCGGACCGCATGGGCGATTTCTTCGCGAGCCTCCTGTTCCCGCTGGAGTGGGTGGTCGCCTGGATCATGGTGACGGCCCACGACCTGCTGACGGCCCTGGGCCTGCCCTCGGACGGCGGCCTCACGTGGGTGCTGTCGATCGTCGCGCTCGTGCTGGTCATCCGGACCGCCCTGATCCCGCTGTTCGTGCGCCAGATCAAGGCGTCGCGGCAGATGCAGATCATCCAGCCGGAGCTCAAGAAGGTCCAGGACAAGTACAAGGGCAAGACGGACCAGGCCTCCCGCGAGGCGATGACCAAGGAGACGATGGAGCTCTACAAGAGCTCCAAGACGAACCCGTTCGCGTCGTGCCTGCCGATCCTGCTCCAGATGCCGATCTTCTTCGCGCTCTTCCGGGTCCTCAACGGCATCCGGTCGGGGCGGAGCATCGGACCCTTCGGGCCGACCGAGGTGGAAGAGGCCCAGGCCGCCCGCATCTTCGGCTCCGAGCTGTCGGCCACGTTCCTCGACCCCACCGGGGCCGGCACCTACGTGTTGGCGGCCCTGCTCGTCATCGTCATGTCGGCCTCGCAGTTCTACGTCCAGCGGATGCTGATGACCAAGAACATGAGCCAGGCCGCGCTGGACAGCCCGTTCTTCAAGCAGCAGAAGATGCTGCTCTACATCCTCCCCGTCGTGTTCGCGGTGTCCGGTGTCGCGTTCCCCATCGGTGTCCTCATCTACTGGTGCGTGACCAACCTGTACTCCGCGGTGCAGCAGTCCATCGTCATCCGCTCCCTCCCGGCCCCCGGATCACCGGCCGAGAAGGAGCTGGAGGAACGCCGCCTCAAGAAGGCCGAGCGGAAGTCCGCTCGCACCGGCAAGCCCGTCCACGAGATCCTCGGCCAGCCCGAGCCGCAGGTGGTCACCCCGCCGCCGCCCGTCGTCCGGCAGCAGCCCAAGCGCAAGCCGAAGAGCAAGCGCACGACCCGTACCGGCCCCGCCTGAGACCCACGGCCGCCCGGGGCACCCGTCCCCCGGCCGGCCGCGCACCTCGTCGAGACGGGCACCGACAACGCCGATCGATCCCGACGGCCAGGCACCGCCCACCAGGGCGTTCGTAGGAGGCACCGTGGACACCACGGCCGACAGCACCGCAGGCGCCGCTGCTCCCGAGGCGGTCCTCCCCGAGGACGAGACGACGGAGGCCCCCGCGACGACGCGGGAGCGGTCCGACAGCCCCGAGCCGTCCAACAAGCAGAAGCTCCTCGACCAGGAGGGGGACGCCGCCGCCGACTACCTCGAGGAGCTGCTGGACATCGCCGACCTCGACGGCGACATCGACATCTTCGTGGAGAACGGGCGTGCGAGCGTCGCGGTGCTGGCTGACAAGGACGACGCCGACGGGCTGGCCGTGCTGGTCGGCCCGGAGGGCGAGGTCCTGGACGCGCTGCAGGAGCTGACTCGGCTCGCCGCCCAGGCTCGCACCGGTGAGCGCAGCCGCCTGCTCCTCGACATCGCGGGCTGGCGCGAGGGACGACGGACGACCGCGGCCGCCATCGCCAAGGAGGCCATCGACCGGGTGCGCAGCCAGGGCGAGAGCATCGAGCTGGAGCCCATGCCCGCGTACCAGCGCAAGGCTGTCCACGACGCCGTGGCCGACGCCGGTCTCCGCAGTGACTCCGACGGGGTAGAGCCCCGACGCTTCGTCGTCATCCACCCGGCCTGAGCGTGAGGGCCGCTCCCGCGGCGGCGGCCGAGGTGTTCGGCGAGCGTCTTCCGCTTGCCGAACGGTACGTGTCGCTCCTGGCGGGGTCGGGGACCGAGCGGGGTCTCATCGGGCCTCGTGAGGGCGACCGGCTGTGGGAGCGGCACCTTCTCAACTCCGCCGTGATCCAGGAGCTCGTCCCGCCCGGCGCGTCGGTCGTCGACGTGGGCAGCGGGGCCGGGTTGCCCGGTATCCCCCTGGCCCTGGCCCGTCCCGACGTGACCGTCGAGCTGGTGGAGCCGTTGCTGCGGCGCACCACCTGGTTGGAGGAGGTACTCACCGAGCTCGGACTCGCGCCCCAGGTCAGGGTGACGCGAGGCAAGGTGGCCGTCATCGGCCCCCGGCAGGTCGATGTCGTCACGGCCCGTGCGGTGGCGCCGTTGGAGCGTCTGCTGCCGATGTGCGTCCCGCTCGTCCGGCCGGGAGGACTCGTGCTGGCCCTGAAGGGCGAGCAGGCTGTGGCCGAGGTCGCGGCCGTCCACGACCAGGCCTCGAGGTGGAAGGTCGTCGCTCTCGACGTGGCACGATGCGGGAGTGGGGTTTCTGCAGAAGAGACGACGGTCGTCGTTGCGCGGCGCGCTGGCTGAGGCCCTGCCGGTCGGTCGGCTGGAGGACGTCTCCATCGCTGTTTCACGTGAAACAGGCGGCACCAGTGTCCCTGCGCTCCGCGGCAGTCCGCGGCGTACCACCGACGACCTCGGACGTCCGCTCGCGAGCAACGTTTCACGTGAAACAGGCGGCACCAGTGGCCCTGCGCTCCGCGGGAGTCCGCGGCGTACCACCGGCGACCTCGGACGTCCGCGCGCGAGCAACGTTTCACATGAAGCGCTGCTCGCCGACGACGCGGCGGGCGTGGACCCGGCGACACGTGCCGGCGGGGCGTCCGCTGCAGACAGCGAGCTCCATGACGGTGGTACGAGCGCCGCTGCGGCTACCCAGGTGTCGTCGTCACTGCCGTCCGCGCCCGCGCCAGTTCTGCCGACCGACGACGTCGATCCTTCTGAGGTGCATG
Source organism: Aquipuribacter aurantiacus (assembly GCF_051216895.1). Lineage (NCBI taxonomy): Bacteria > Bacillati > Actinomycetota > Actinomycetes > Micrococcales > Intrasporangiaceae > Aquipuribacter > Aquipuribacter aurantiacus. The sequence goes on along the minus strand of NZ_JBPKAO010000001.1, from coordinate 75,208 downwards.
AGATGACCGCTCCCGTTTCACGTGAAACGGAGCACCAGCCCGCGGCCCCGGAGCGAGACGGCGACGAGTGGCGGGATGCGGTTGCCTCAGCGCTGCCCAGCACCGACGACGAGACGCCGCTGGCCCAGGAACTGGCCTCGGACGCCCGTCGTCGTCTCCGTCTGCACGGTCGGGTGTTCGACCGGCCGGAGACGACCCGGATCCTGACGGTGGCCAACCAGAAGGGCGGCGTGGGCAAGACCACCACTGCGGTCAACATCGCCGCCGCCCTGGCCCAGGGCGGCCTCCGGGTGCTTGTGGTCGACGCCGACCCGCAGGGCAACGCCAGCACCGCGCTGGGCGTGGAGCACCACGGTGACGTGGCCGGCATCTACGACGTCCTGATGGACGAGATGGACCTCGCGGACGTGATCCAGGAGTGCGCGGAGGTACCGGGGGTGACCTGTGCTCCGGCCACGCTGGACCTGTCGGGAGCCGAAATCGAGCTGGTGCCCGTGGTCGCCCGGGAGTACCGGCTGCGTCGCGCGATCGACCGGTTCGTGGCCGGCGCGGCCGAACCGCCGCACTACGTCATCATCGACAGTCCCCCCAGCCTGGGGCTGCTCACCCTCAACACGCTTGTGGCAGCCCGCGAGGTGTTCATCCCCATCCAGTGCGAGTACTACGCGTTGGAGGGGGTGACGCAGCTGATGCGGACCGTGGAGCTCGTCAAGCAGAACCTGAACCCCGACCTGGACGTGAGCACCGTGCTGCTCACGATGTTCGACGGGCGCACCCGACTGGCGGCCGACGTCGCCGCCCAGGTGCGAGAGGTGTTCGGGGCCAAGGTGCTGAGCGCCAGCATCCCGCGCTCGGTCCGCGTGAGCGAGGCCCCTAGCCACCTGCAGACCGTGATGACGTACGACCCGACGTCCAGCGGCGCCCTCTCCTACCTCGAGGCCGCCCAGGAGATCGCCAACCGAGGAGTGCCCGGACATGAGTGAGAAGCGACGCGGACTCGGCCGCGGGATCGGCGCCCTCATCCCGCCGGCCACCCAGGCGCCACCACCGGACGGCCCCTGGGGTCGCCAGCGACCGGTCGACGTCTTCTTCCCGCAGGGCCCGGGTGGTCGCCCCGTTCCTGTTTCACGTGAAACGGTCGACGAGAACGGGAACGCGCTGCCAGCCGACAACATGCCGGGCGACACGGCAGCCGACGCGGACACGGCCCCGACGCTGAACGCTCAGGCGTCGAACGAGCTGCCGTCGGACCACGAGACTGCAGGCGACGGGACGGTCGATATCGCGCACGACACGGGCACCGAGCTGGTCGACGTGCCCGGCGCCCAGTTCGCCGAGATACCGGTGACGCAGATCCGTGCCAACAGCCGGCAGCCCCGCCAGGTGTTCGAGCAGGACGCCATGAGCGAGCTGGTGCACAGCGTCCGCGAGATCGGCGTGCTCCAGCCGGTCGTCGTGCGCCCGCTCCTCGAGCCGGACGCCGACGGCGCGCGGTACGAGCTCATCATGGGAGAGCGTCGGTGGAGGGCCAGCACCCAGGCCGGCCTGACGACCGTGCCGGCCATCATCCGCGCGACGGACGACGACGTCATGCTGCGCGACGCGTTGCTGGAGAACCTCCACCGCGCCGAGCTCAACCCGCTGGAAGAGGCGGCGGCCTACCAACAGCTGCTCGAGGACTTCGGGTGCACGCAGGACGAGCTGTCGCGACGCATCGGTCGGTCCCGTCCCCAGATCTCCAACACGATCCGGCTCCTCAAGCTCCCCCCGGCCGTGCAACGACGGGTGGCGGCCGGAGTCCTGTCCGCCGGACACGCGCGGGCGCTGCTGGCGCTGGAGGACCCGTCCGAGGCGGAGAAGCTCGCCCACCGGGTCGTCACCGAGGGCCTGTCAGTCCGGGCCGTCGAAGAGATCGTGGCCTCTCGTGGACCTCGACCGACCCGGCAACCGGCTCCCAGGGCCGGACGACACCTCCCCTTGCTCGACGACGTCGCCTCGCGCCTGTCGGACCGCCTCGACACCCGGGTCAAGGTGGCGCTGGGCAAGACGCGCGGTCGACTGACTGTCGAGTTCGCCTCGGTCGACGACCTGGACCGCATCCTCGCGGTCATGGATCCGGGCGGTCCCGGGGTGACACGGGCCGGCCCAAGCGAGGGGCCGACCGGGCTTCCTACCGCGTCCGAGCGGTCCGAGCCGTCCGACCCGGCGTGGGCCGTGCAGCCCGCGACACCGGTGGTTCTCGACCGGGACGTCTGACGACCTCAATGAGGACGGCTGCCGCGGCCTGAGACCGTCGGCAGCGGGTCCGCACCTGGTCGAGGCGGTCGCAGGCGCCCGGCTATTCGTCGGTCGCTTCCTCACGTGGGCTGGTCTGCCCGTGTGCCCGGGCGATCCCGCGCGGGCGTAGCAGGCCCTGACCAGACGGCTGCGGAGTTTCACGTGAAACGGTGCTGCTCAGAGTGAAGACGCTCCGCCCCGACGCGCCTGGAGGGTGAGTACTTGGGGGCGTGCCGTTTCACGTGAAACCGTGGGGCCGGGCGCACCAGCCCGGGACGGGGCTCAGTCGGCGTAGACCGCCGCCGCGGCGGCCGCCAGCGCCCGGTACAGCTCGGGCAGGGACTCCCCGGCCGCCACCACGGCCTGGGGCAGCAGGCTCGTCCCCGTCATCCCCGGAGACGTGTTGACCTCGAGGAACCACGGCTCGCCCTCCGCGTCCACGATCCAGTCACTGCGGCTGAGCCGGGACAGACCCAGCTCGCGGTGCACCGCGACCGAGTCCTGCTGCACCCGAGCCAGGACGTCACCCGGCAGCCGCGCCGGGCAGTGGAACTCCGTGGCCCCCGGGGTGTAGCGCGCCTCGTAGTCGTAGGAGCCGGAGTCGGGGGCGATCTCCACCGGCGGCAGCGCCCGCGGACCGCTCCCGTCGTCGACCACGGCGACCGCGACCTCCACCCCGCTGACGAGCTGTTCCACCCGGCAGGAGGTGTCGTGCCCGAGAGCCGCCATCATGGCGCGGGCGAGCTCGGCCTCCTCCCGGACCACCCCCACCCCCAGGGCGGACCCACCGTGGACCGGCTTGACCACCACGGGCAGCGGCAGCAGCCGGCTGATGTGCGGCAGGATCCCGGCCGCCCCCAGGTCTCGCAGCACCGTGTGGGTCAGGGTCACCGAACGGGGGACGCGGATACCGGTCCGACCCACCACGGTGGCGGCGGTGGTCTTGTCCCAGGCGGTCCGAGAGGGGCCGGGAGCAGAGCCCACCACCGGCAACCCGACGAGCTCCAGCACCTGGGCGAGGGAGCCGTCCTCACCACCGGCTCCGTGCAGCACCGGCCAGATGACGTCCGGTCGCCGTCGCTGCAGCACGTCGAGGAGGTCGGCACCTACGTCCACGGCCTCGGAGTGGACGCCGGCCTCGTGCAGCGCCGCCACGACACGTCGACCCGAGGCGAGGGACACCTCACGCTCAGCCGACAGCCCGCCGGCGAGCACCAGGACGTCCAGGTCGGTCGCGGCGCGGGTGCCCGCGGGCTCGGCGCCGCGGGCGGTCGCGGCGCGGTCGGTGCCGGTGGTGACCGGGGCGCTCATGCGGTGTCCGAGGCGGGCCGGGCGTAGTCGCCCTGGGCCGGGGTCGAGGCGGCGCCGAGCGAGGGGCCGAAGGTGCGGTGCAGCTCCTGCTCCGCGCGGACGACGCCGGCCAGGCGGCGTACCCCCTCGACGATCCGTTCGGGGGTCGGGAAGCAGAACGACAGCCGGACGTGCTGCCCTCCCCGGCCGTCCGCGTGGAACGCCGTGCCCGGGACGTAGGCGACCCGGGCGGCCACGGCCCGAGGCAGCATCGCGCTGGCGTCCAGGTCCCCCGGCAGCCGGACCCACGTGAAGAAGCCACCGTCCGGTCGGGTGAAGGTGGCGTCCGGCAGCTGCGTCTCCAGCGCTCCCAGCAACGCGTCGCGGCGCTCCCGGTAGACACCCCGCAGCATCTTGACGTGCGCCCGCCAGTCGCTGCCGGCGAGGTAGGTGGCGACGACCCGCTGGGAGAACATCGACGGGCAGAGCACGGACGCCTCGGCGGCCAGCACCAGCTTGGCCTTGATGGCCGGCGGGGCGACCGCCCAGCCGACGCGCAGCCCGGGGGCGAACGTCTTGGAGAAGGAACCCAGGTAGACGACGCCCTCAGGGTCCAGCGACCGCATCGAGGGAAGGGGTTCGGCGTCGAAGCCGAGAAGGGCGTACGGGTCGTCCTCGATGACGAGCACCCCGTCACGGCGGCACTGCTCGACCAGGGCCCGGCGTCGCTCCGGGCTCGTCGTGGCACCGCTCGGGTTGTGGTGGTGCGGGACCAGGTACACCGCCTTCACGGCACGCCCCTCGGCCCGGGCCAGGCGGATGTGGTCGGCCACCGACTCCGGGACGGCACCCTCCGCGTCGGTCTCGACGTGGCGGATGTCGGCCTCGTAGCTGCGCAGCACCCCGAGCGCCCCGACGTAGCTGGGGGACTCGACCAGCACGACGTCACCGGGGTCCACGAGGATGCGGACCAGCAGGTCGAGGGCGTGCTGAGAGCCCGTGGTGACGACGACGTCGTCCGGGTCGCACACCGTCCCGACCGTGGTCATGACGTCGACGATCTGCTCCCGCGCAAGTACGTCGCCTTGCCCGGAGCCGTACTGGAGGGCCACGGCGGTCTGCTCGACCGCACACCGGCGTACGATCTCCGAGATCTCCGGCAGCGGCAGCGCGTCCAGCGTGGGCATGCCGCCCGCCAGGCTGACGACCTCCGGCCGGCTGGCGACGGCGAAGAGGGCGCGGATCTCCGAAGCGGTCATGCCCGCGGCCCGCCGGCTGTACGACGAGTGCCAGCGGTCCAGCCTGGTTCCTGTCACGGCACACACCCTCCCGACGGCCGCTCGGCCGGTCCTGAGTCTGTCACGCGACCGGCACGAAGCAGCCGCCCCACCCGGAGGGCGGGACGGCTGGGTCGTCGGGGCTGGTGCGTGCGGTCGGCTCGCTCAGCCGATGTAGTCCTCGAGCTCCTTCACCAGGCGGGGCTTGGGGTGCGCGCCCACGAGGCTCTTGACCAGCTCGCCGTTCTTGTACACGTTGAGGGTCGGGATGCTGACGACGCCGTACGCGGCGGCGGTACGGGGGTTCTCGTCGGTGTTGACCTTGACGACCGTGATCTTGTCCGCGTACTGCTCGGACAGCTCCTCCAGGATGGGTCCGACCTGGCGGCACGGGCCGCACCAGGGGGCCCAGAAGTCGACGAGGACCGGCTTGTCGGACTGCAGGACGTCCTTGTCGAAGTCGGCGTCGGTCGTGGCGGTGGTGGCCATGCGGAGGTCTCCCGTTTCTGTGTTCGGTCAGGGTCGGTCAGGTCTGTGGTCGGTGGGGTCCGTGCTGGTGCGGTCGGTACGTCAGGCGCGGCCGGGGGTCGGCGCGGTCAGTCGACGGTGGCCAGGCTGGGCGTGGGGTGCTCCTCGGTGGCCTCGGGGAACGCCTCGGCGGCGGCCTCCATGGTGTCGTGGGTGTCCGACAGCGCCGCGAGGAAGCGCTCGGCGTCCAGGGCCGCCGCGCACCCGGACCCGGCCGCGGTGATCGCCTGCATGTACTCGTGGTCCAGCACGTCGCCGGCGGCGAACACCCCGGGCAGCGAGGTCCGGCCCGAGCGGCCGTCGACCTTGATGAAGCCGTTCTCGTCCAGCGCGACCTGGCCCTTGACCAGGTCGGTCCGGGGGTCGTGCCCGATGGCGACGAACAGCCCGCTGGTCTCCAGCTCGGACTCCTCGCCGGTCACGGTGTCGCGCAGCCGCACACCCGTCACGGCGTTCTCGCCCAGGACATCGACGACCTCGCTGTTCCAGCGGAACCGCATCTTGGGGTCGTCGAAGGCGCGTCGCTGCATGATCTTGCTGGCGCGCAGCTCGTCACGGCGGTGGACCAGGGTCACGGTGCGGGCGAAGCGGGTGAGGAAGGTGGCCTCCTCGAGCGCGGAGTCGCCGCCGCCGACCACGACGATGTCCTTCTCCTTGAAGAAGAAGCCGTCGCAGGTGGCGCACCAGCTGACGCCGCGCCCGGACAGGCGGTCCTCGTTGGGGGCGCCGATCTTCCGGTAGGCGCTGCCGGTGGCCAGGATGACGGTCAGCGCGCGCACCGTCTCGCCGGAGCCCGTCACGAGCTCCTTGACGTCGGAGTCCAGACGCATCTCGACGATGTCGTCGGTGACCAGCTCCGCGCCGAAGCGCTCGGCCTGCGCCCTCAGCTGGTCCATCAGGTCCGGGCCCATGACGCCGGTGGGGAAGCCGGGGTAGTTCTCGACGTCGGTCGTGTTCATCAGGGCCCCGCCGGCCTCGACGGACGACTCGTAGACCAGTGGCGACAGCTCGGCGCGCGCGGCGTAGATGGCAGCGGTGTACCCGGCAGGTCCGGAGCCGACGATGACGACCTGACGGACGGCGTCGGGCGTGGGGGTGGAGCTCATGAACATGTCCTCCTCGTGTGGTCCGCTCCCGTCAACGGGGTTGCGGCCTACGTTGTTCCGGTCGGCGTCCCGTCCAGGACGCCGACCCGGTGCCGGTCACGGTGCGACGGTGAAGAACTGGAACTGGCTGTCCAGCCCGGTGCAGTCAGGACCCACGACGTAGACGAACAGGTTCGCGCCGGCGGGGTCGGGGACCACGACCAGGGTGGACTCGACCCCGTCCACCAGCGCGAGGTCGACGGCCGCGGCGTCCTCGTCGGTGCCGTCGGTCACGGTCTCCACGCACTCCCGCAGCGCGGCGGCGTCGGCCAGCGGGTTGGCGGCGGCCGAGGCGCGGGCCGCGGACGGGTCCACCCGGGCGGGCGAGGACAGGGCCTCCGCGCTCGGCTCGGCCGGCGCCGCCGCACCGGCCCCCGCCGAGGAGTCCTCCTCGACCGGTGCCCCCGTGCCCTCGGTGCCGGTGGCGGTCAGCGCCACCAGGTCGCGCACCTGCTGCTCGAAGGCAGGGGCGTCGGCGGTCGTGTACTCGGTACCCGTCGCCACCAGCGACCGCGGGGCGACCGAGTCGGCCACGTCGGCGGCCGCGACCTCCTCCGCCGTGTCCGCCGTGGTGTCGCTGTCGCCCCCGAGGACGTTGACCGCGGCCGCGCCGGCGGCCCCGAGCACCAGCACCCCGGCCGCCACCGGCACCCAGCGGGTGAGGAGTCGCCGGCGGCGCTCACCCTGGTCGTCGGCCCGCTGCTCGCGGCGGGGGGTGCCGAAGGTGCGGCCCTCGCGGGTGCGGGACAGCGCCGCAGCCTCGTCCGGCCCGCTGCCAGGCGTGCGGCCGGCGTCGCCGTCGGTCCCGGCACGCAGCGGGGCGGCCCCGGCCCCTGCGCCTGCCGCGGGCGGCACGACCGCAGGGGCGGGGACGCTGCCCGAGGCCGGCCTGTCGGCCGGGGACGCCGAGGACGGTCCGGGCGACGACTCGCCGGGGGGCGATCCGGTGGGTGACGAGCCGGTGGGTGACGCGCCACCGGCCGCCTCGGTGGCCGACGGTGCGGTGGCCGACGGTGCGGTGGCCGACGGTGCGGTGGGCGGCTCCGTGGGTGCGGTGCCCGGCTGCTCGGCCGCCACGCCGGTCGAGGCCGTGGTGACCGGCACCCCGTCCTCGACGACCCCACCCGTGGTCGGCCCGGCGGCGGTCGGTGCGTCGCCTGCGCTGGTCGGCTCGTCGGCCGGGGCCGCCGTGGGCCCGGGCCCGGCGTCGGCCAGGTGACGGCGCAGGCCCTGCTCCAGCCGCTCCGCCACGTCCTCCGGCATCGTCGGCCGCTCGGCCTCCGCGAGCAGGCGTGCCACCCAGTCGTCGCTCACGCGGGCTCACCCGCCCTTCTGCTCGTCGTGGTGCCCGGTCCGCTCGTACCCGTGTCTTCGACGTGCGGCGGGTCCCCGGGGTTCCCGGGACCGAGCAGCTGCGCCAGCTGCGCCCGCCCCCGGGAGCAGCGCGACTTGACCGTGCCCTCGGGCAGGTCCAGGACCTCGGCCGCCTCGGCGACGGACATGCCCTCGACGTGGACGAGCACCACGGCCGCCCGCTGTCCCGGGCTGAGCTGCTGCAGCGCGGACAGCACGTCCAGGCGGTCGGCGACCCGGGCTGCGTCGTCCACGGGGTGGGCGGGGTCGTGACCCTCCAGCGAGGTGCTGGGGCGGGCGGCGTTGCGGCGCAGCCGGTCCAGGGACGCGTTCACCACGATCCGGTACAGCCACGTCCTCACCGCGGACCGACGCTCGAACCGCTCGACCGAGCGCAGCGCGGAGATCAGGGCCTCCTGCAGCGCGTCCTCGGCGTCCGAGGGGTTGCCGGTGGTCCGCAGCGCCACGGCCCACAGGACGTCCCGGTGCCGGCGCACCAGCTCTCCGAAGGCGTCCGGGTCGCCGGCCAGGTGCGCGTCGAGCAGACCCGCGTCGCTCGCACCCGTGCCGCCAGGACCCGCGGTCACTGGACCTCCACCTGCAGCTCGTTGACGACACCCCGCCAGTCGCCGTCCACGTCCGGCAGCGACGTGAACCACACCAGGAGGAACTGGGTGGTGACGGGCGCCTCGGGGACGATCTCGGCCGTGCCGTCACCGGTCTCGCCCGTGGCCACGACGGTCGAGCCGTCGAAACCCGGTCCGTTCGCCGTGCGGATCTCGTAGGTGCCGTCGTCACCGGGCGCGTCCAGGAGCACCCGGGTGACGACCCGGGGCTCGCCCAGGTCGAAGACCAGACCGAGGCCGTCCTTGAGCCCGCCGAAGTCCTGGCTGTTGTAGCGCTGGGTGTTCCAGCCCGACCCGGGGTCGCCGTCGATCGCCCGCGGGGCGTCCTGGTCGTTCTCCTCCCCGTCGCCCTGGGGGTCGAGGGCCTGGACCCCGGCCGGGCTGAGCACCTCGACCACGCCGGCGGTGGGTTCGGGCTCGACGGACGGCTCGGGCGCGACGGACGGCTCGGGCGAGGGGGCCACGGTCTCCGTCACGACGGGGACGGGCGCGGCGACGTCGTCGGCGTCCTGGAACCGCTCCAGCGCCCAGACCAGACCCCCGACGACGAAGGCCCCCATGAGCAGCACCACGACCACGCCCGTACCCGCGCCGGCGGGTCGTCGTCGTCCGGTCCCACGGCCTGCGGGAACCACCGGGACGGTGCTCTCACGGGCGGAGGCGGGGCCGGGCCAGGCGGTGTCGGGGTCGTACGGCTCGGCGTCCCAGGGCTGGGGCTCGCCCCAGACGGCGTCGTCGTCGCCCGCGTAGTCCTCGTCGTACCGGGTGTCCCACTGCTGGTCCCACTCGTCCTCGACCGGGAGCAGGTCCCAGCCGTCGTCCTCCTGAGCGGGTGGGGCCACGGGGCCCGGACGTGCCGAGGTGGGGGCAGCGGCGGCCCGCACCTCGCCCGCCGGGGCGCCGGGCGCGGGGCGCGGGGCGGAGGGGGCCGGAGGCGAGGACGCGGCCCGGGCGCCGCTGCGGGCCGCGGCCCGGCCCGGCCCGGCCGCGGTTCCCGCGCCGGCCGCTGCGCCGCCCGCCGCACCTGCGGCTGCACCTGCGGCGGTCGAACCGGCTGCCGACGGCGCTACGGCGGACGGGCCGGCCGCCGCGACCCCGGCCGCTGCCGCCGCGACCCCACCGGCGGCGGCGCCGGCGGCTGCACCGGCGACCGCACCCGCGCCTGACGCCGCGACCCCACCGGGGGCGGCACCGTCACTCGCGCCGGGTGCGCCCCCACCGGCGGCACCGGCCGGACCGGTGGCCGAGACCGCACCGTGGGCCGCGGGGGCAGGGGCGGGCGTGGAGGCAGGTGCGGGCGCAGGGTCGGGCACCGGCGTCGGGGTGGACGTCGGTGCCGCCCCCGAGGCGGTGGCGGGGACCGGTGCGAGGACGTCGGTGTCGTCACCGCTGGGCGCGGTGCTCCCGCCTCGCCCACCGGCGGGCCCGGCGCCGGCCACCCCGGCCCCGGCGGCCAGGCCGGCCACCCCGGCCGCGGCTGCAGCTGCGCCCGGCGCTGCCTGGATCGCGGCGCGGGTGCCGTGCAGCTGGTCGACCAGGGCGGTCAGGGTCTCCGCCCCGCTACCGGCGAGGGTGTCCTCCAGCAGCCGGCCCAGCGGTGCGCTGACGTCGTCCCGCAGCTGGCCGACGGGGACCGGGCGTCCCTTCTCGGTCGGCGCGGCCTCGAGCCCGCCGACGCTCCCGAACGGCCAACGACCGGACACCAGGGCGTACAGCACCGCGCCCAGGTCACGGACGTCGCGCGCCTCGGGCCGGGCGGCGGCCGCCGGGGTGGCCTGCCCCGCGGCGGCCACGTCGATCGCGGTGCCCAGGACTCGCACGGACCCGTCGGAGGCCCGCACCACGTGGCGGGGGGCCAGGCGGCCGTGGTGCAGCGAGCGGGTGGCGGCCGTGCGCAACGCCTCGGCGGCCTCGGTGACGACCCGGACGGCCTCCTGCTCGGACACCGTGCCGGCGAGCGCGGCCACGTCCTGCCCGGTCACCCACTCCAGCACGACGTAGCCGCTGCTGCCCTCCAGGCCCACGCCGAGCACCCGCTGCAGCCGTCGGTCGTCGACCAGGGCGGCACGGCGTGCGGCGTCCAGGGTGCTCTGCACGCGCGCGTGCTCGGCGGCCAGCACCGTGACGGCCACCGGCCGCTCCAGCGTCACGTCCTCGGCGCGCCAGGCGGACCCGGACCCGTCGTCGTGCGTGCGTTCGGCCAGGCGGTAACGGCCAGCCAGCAGCGTCCCCGGTCCGATCCGGTCCACCAGCCGCCTCCATCACAGGTCCGTCGCGCGCACGAGTGGCAGCACCGCGACCGTCGAGACGACGCCGGCACCGCCGTCGGACCACTGTAGGGCGAAGCGAGCGGTGCCGAGGCTCGGTCAGTCCGTCGGGCGGACGGCACCGTAGATCGGCTTGCGCCACACGGCGCTGATCTTGACCACGTCGCCCTTGCGGGGCGCCTGGATCATCAGCCCGTCGCCCAGGTACATCGCGACGTGGTGGATGGAGGAGGGTGCGGCACCGCTGGCGTAGAACACCAGGTCGCCGGGGAGGAGCTCGTCCACGCCGACCGTGGGCAGCCCCGCGTACTGCTGCCGCGAGGTCCGGGGGATCGCGAGCCCCGCCTGGCGGTAGGACCACATGGTCAGACCGGAGCAGTCGAAGGTCCCCGGCCCGGTGGCACCCCAGACGTACGGCATCCCCAACCTGGTCGCCGCCGCCCGGATGGCGGCCGCGGCGGTGGCGTTGGGGGCGGCCTCGGCCGCGGCCTCGACGACTGCGCCCTGGTCGACGTCACCGCCGACGAACCCCGCCGGGACCGTGCCACCGGAAGGACCGGCGACGGCGCCGGAGGACGTGGTGGACGCGTCCTCCTCGGTCGTGGACCTGGCCGTCTCGCGCGCCCGGGCCTCCGCCTGGGCCAGCGCGTAGGCGACGGCCTCACGCTCCACCTCCTGCCGCTCGCGCTCGACCGCCTCGACCAGGTCCTCGTCGGTGCCGGCGAGCAGCGCCTCGTGGGCGGCCAGGGCGGTCTCGGTGTCCTGTCGGAGCTGCTCGGCCTCCGCCTCCAGGGCCATCCGGTCGCGGCGCAGCCGTTGCACCTCGGTCGAGGACGCCACGGCGGCGTCGACGTCGCGACCCGCACGCTCGACGGCGACGGCGTCGGAGTCCAGCACCACGCGAGCGGTCCGGTAGGTCGTCGCCGCGTCGGCGAACCCGGCGCCGTGCAGCGCGGTCCAGGCCAGCTCCATGGTGCCGCCGCTGCGGTACAGCGCGCGGATCCGCCGGGTGGCCGCCCCCTGGTCGGCGTCCAACGTCCGGCCGGCGTCGTCGAGGCTGACCTGGGCGTCGACCTCCTGCTGCAGCAGGGCGTCGAGCTCGGCGCGGGCAGTGTTCCAGTCCTCGGCGGCGACCTCGACGGCCACCTCCAGGGTCTCGACCTGGGCGGTCAGCTCGGCCACCTGCGCGCGCAGGTCGTCGGCACCGGGCGGCGGGTCGGTCGGGGCGGCCTGGGCCGGCAGCCCGGTCAGCAGGACGAGCACGGTCGTCAGCAGGGTCGTCAGGGCGGCCAGGAGCGGTGCCGGCCAGGACCGGGGCGGTCGACGGCTCACGGGCGGCCCAGGGCGAGCCGGGCGGCCGGTCACGGGGCTGCTCATCCTGCGGTGTGGCGGGCGGTGGCCTCGGCCACCAACCAGCCGTCGGTGCCGGGGATGTGGTGCAGCACCATGGTCGGGGCGGTTCGGCGCACCAGGAGGCTCACGCTCTTGTCCGCGGCGACCACGAACTCCTCGACCGGGACCTCGTTGAGGCCGTCGTCCTGCGAGGCCGCCGACTGCGCAGCCACGTAGGCCTGCTGGGCGGTGGCGCCGGACCCGAGCTCGAGCCCGGCGGCCCGGGCCGCGGCGACGGCGGTGTCGGTGACCGCGAGCTCGGCGGCGCCGACCGACACCCCGTCGAAGGCGAGGACGCCCACGACCGAGAACACCGCGACGAGCCTGACCAGCCAGCCGACCACGACGTCGCCGGCGTCGCCGGCGTCGCCGGTACCGCGGGGGCGGATCGCCCGGGGGTTCTGCATGTCCGGGACGTCGGCGGGGTTCAGGGCGTGCTTGAGGTCCTGCCACCCGCTCGGCCGAACCGCGCGGTCAGGGTGCGGAGCAGCTCGGTGGTCTCGCCCACCTGCAGCAGGCGGGTACCCAGCAGGTAGCCGACGATCAGGACGGACCCGCCGACGACCACGCTGAGCAGCGCCTCGAGCTGTGTCCCGGTCCCGCCGACCGCGTCCGCGGCCAGCACCGCGAGCGGTCCGACGACGGCCAGCACGAGCGCCAGCCGGAGCAGGACCCAGAGGAACCCCTTGACCCCGAGGCCGCCGATCCGGCGGTGCAGCAGCCAGACGGCCACCACCAGCCCGGCGACCTCGCCCAGGCTCATCGACGCCGCCACCCCGGCCACCCACAGGGAGGGCGGCAGGAGCAGGGGGGAGGCGATCGTGCCGGCCGCCCACACGCCGGCCGTCGCGAGCGTGACCACGAACGGCGTGCGCCCGTCCTCGTAGGCGTAGAAGACCCGCCGCACCAGGTAGAGGACGCTGAAGAACGGCAGCCCGAGCGCCATGGCCATGATGACGGTGCCCACCACGTACGCCTGGTCGTCCAGCTGCTGGAACAGCAGGGCCGTGATCTCCGGGCCCAGCAGGACGAGCCCGGCGGCCGGCAGGGTCATGCCCACGAGCAGCACCCGCATCATCGTCCGCGTGGTGGTGGCCACCCCCTCGGTGTCCCCGGCCTGCGCCGCGCCGCTGACCCGGGTGAACACGGCGGTGACCAGGCTGACCGCGAGCAGGCCGTGCGGCAGCATGTAGAGCAGGAACGCGAACGTCCACGCGGCGTTCGAGGCCGTCACCGCGGCCTCGGCGGTGCCCCGGGTCTCGGCGAGCGCGCCGGCACCCACCCGCGACACCAGGACGAACACCAGCTGGCTGACGACGATCCCGGCGAAGGTCCAGGCCGCCACGACCCCGGCGCTGCGGAAGCCGACCCCCCGCAGCCCCCAGCGAGGCCGCCACGAGAACCCGATCCGGCGCAGCGGCCAGACGAGGATCGCGGCCTGCGCGGCGACGCCCAGGGTCGCCGACCCCGCGAGCAGGGCGATCATCCCCGGCGTCCACGACCGCGGGTCGCTGGTGTCCTGCGGGCCGAACAGGCCCCAGAAGACGAGCAGCCCGGTGATGGCGACGACGTTGTTGACCACCGGGGCCCACATGTACGGACCGAACGACCCGCGGGCGTTGAGCAGCTGGCCGAACAGCGTGTAGACGCCGTAGAAGAACAGCTGCGGCAGGCACCAGAGCGCGAACAGCACGGCCAGGTCGAACTCCGGCGCGGCCCAGCCGCCCCCGGTGTAGAGGCTGACCAGCGGGGCGGCGAGCAGCGTGAGCAGGACCGTGAGCAGCAGCAGGCCCGCCGTGGCCATGGTGAACAGCCGGTCCAGGAACTCCCGGCCCCGCGGCCCGTCCCGGTCGGCCCGCACGATCTGCGGGACCAGGACCGCGTTGAGGGCACCGCCGGCGACCAGGGCGTAGATCAGGTTGGGCAGCTTGTTGGCCACGTCGAAGGAGTTGGCGGCCAGGTTGATGGCGGCCGTGCCGAGCAGCGCCGCCAGCAGCGCCTTGCTGACGAGCCCCAGCAGGCGGGACACCAACGTCCCCGCCGCCATGACGGCGGTCGCGCGGGCGAGCCCCTGGCGAGGACCCGTGGCGGCGTCCTGACCCGTGGCGGTCACCCGCTGCCGTCCGCGCGACGGGCGTCGGAGCGGTCGAGCAGCGCGAGCGCGGCCCGGACGGCCTTGCGCTCGTTGGGGAACGCCAGCCGCTCCTCGAGCACGTCCAGACCGACCCAGGCGGCGTCGATCGCCTCCTGGTCCGGGTCGTTGTCCACCGTGATCCGACCGCCGGTGGCCTGGAGCAGGAACAGGTGGACGGTCTTGTGGATGCGGTGGCCGTCGGCGAAGAACCAGTAGTCGATGGCCCCCAACGAGTCCAGGACGCGGCCGTCGATGCCGGTCTCCTCGGCGATCTCGCGGACCGCGGCCTCCTCGGGGGTCTCCACGCCCTCGAGGTGGCCCTTCGGCAGGCACCACTCCAGGCGGCCCGACCGGTTGCGGCGGCAGATCACGGCGACGCGCATCGGGTCGGACGCCATGTCGACCACCAGCCCACCGGAGGACACCTCGGTCCTGGTGGGGGGCGGGGTCATCGCACCAGGGTACGGCGAGCACCTCCGTGGCCGTGGCACCCTTGACCGTCGTGCCCGAAGACCGTTCCGCCGCCCTGCGCCGCGCCACCAAGGCGCTGTCGGGTCTCGCCCCGCTGACCGACGAGCTCGGTCGCCGCTTCGTCGACGCCGGCCACGAGCTGGCGCTGGTGGGGGGCCCCGTCCGCGACGCGTTCCTCGGCCGGGTCTCACCGGACCTGGACTTCACCACCGACGCCCGCCCCGAGCAGATCGAGGCGGCGCTCGCCGGCTGGGCCGACGCGACCTGGGACATGGGCCGTGACTTCGGCACGATCGGCGCCCGCAAGGGCGAGCAGGTCGTCGAGATCACGACGTACCGCACCGACGCCTACGACGGGGAGACCCGCAAGCCCGTCGTGGTGTTCGGGCGGTCCCTGGTCGACGACCTGGAGCGTCGGGACTTCACCGTCAACGCCATGGCCGTCCGGCTGCCGGAGCTGCATTTCGTCGACCCGTTCGGCGGCACCGACGACCTGGTGGCCCGACGGCTGCGCACCCCCGGCACCAGCGCCCGCAGCTTCGGCGACGACCCGCTGCGGATGATGCGGGCCGCCCGGTTCGCCTCGCAGCTGGGGATGTCGCCGGACGAGGCCGCCCTGGCCGCGATGCGCGACATGGCCGCCAGCATCTCGATCGTGTCCGCCGAGCGGGTGCGGGACGAGCTGGTGAAGCTGCTGCTCGGCCGTGACCCCCGCGCCGGCCTGCGGCTGCTGGTGGACACCGGTCTGGCCGACCACGTCCTGCCCGAGCTGCCGGCGCTGCGCCTGGAGGTCGACGAGCACCACCGGCACAAGGACGTCTACGAGCACACGCTGACCGTCCTGGAGCAGGCGATCGCCCTGGAGGACGACCACCGCGACCCGGACGCCGCCGTTCCCGGCCCGGACCTGGTGCTGCGGCTGGCCGCCCTGATGCACGACGTGGGCAAGCCGGCCACGCGGCGTTTCGAGCCCGGCGGCGGCGTGAGCTTCCACCACCACGAGGTGGTGGGGGCCAAGCTGACCTCCAAGCGGCTCAAGGCCCTGCGCTTCGACCGGCAGACCGTCAAGGACGTGGCGCGGCTCGTGGAGCTGCACCTGCGCTTCCACGGCTACGGCGAGGGCGCGTGGACGGACTCCGCGGTGCGCCGCTACGTCACCGACGCCGGTCCGCTGCTGTCGCGGCTGCACCGGCTGACGCGGTCGGACTCCACGACCCGCAACGCCCGCAAGGCGCAACGGCTGCGGTTGGCCTACGACGACCTGGAGCGGCGGATCGACGTCATCCAGGAGCAGGAGCAGCTCCAGGCGGTGCGGCCGGACCTGGACGGGACGGCGATCATGGCGCTGCTCGGCCTGGCGCCGGGACCGGTCGTCGGGCGCGCCTACCGGCACATGCTGGCGGTCCGGCTGGACACCGGTCCGCTGGACGCCGACGCCGCCGAGGCGGAGCTGCGGCGCTGGTGGGCCGAGCAGCCGGAGTCGTCGACCGGGTGAACCGGGCCCTGCCGGGTCAGCCCTGCCGGGTCAGCCCGGGTCAGCCCTGCCGGGCGACGCGCCGGGGCGCCCCGTCGGGGTCCGGGGCAGCGCGGCGGGACGAGCGGACGTAGGCCAGGCCGGTGGCCAGGTAGAGCACGGCGATGAACGCGTAGAGGGGTCTGGAGTACCCGTCGTCGGGGATGACGAGGGCCCCGAGCGCCGCCGCCAGGATGAACGCGGCGTTGAAGACCACGTCGTAGAACGCGAACGCGCGCCCGCGGACGGACTCCAGGACCGCGGTCTGGACGTGGGTGTCCGCCGCGATCTTGACGACCTGCCCGCACAGGCCGAGGACCAGCGCGCCGGCGGTCAGCGACCAGACGGCCACCCCCAGCGTGAAGAGGGCCTCGACCGCGAACGCGACGAGCAGGGCCAGCGCGACCCACGCGTCCAGCCCGCGCAGGCCCAGGCGGTGCGGGTCGGGCAGCGCAGCCAGCCGGGCCGCCACGGTCGGCGTGATCGCGGCGGCGAGCAGCGCACCGACCGCGGCTGCCCCGCCGGCGAGGCCGAGGATGCCCAGACCCACGTCGACGTCGTCGGACAGGTAGCCGCGAGCCAGCAGGAACGTCGCGATCGTCGACAGCCCGAACGCGAACCGGTGGGCACCGATGACCCCGATCGCGTTACGGGCGGCCGGCTGCCGCCACACGTGCACCGCGCCCTCGCGCAGCCCGTGCAGGACGGCGACCACGGCCTGGGCGGTGCTCGCGGCCGTGCGCTCGTCCGGGCCCAGGGCGCGGTGGGCGATCCGCAGCGTCAGCAGGGCCGCGGTCAGGAACAGGCCCCCGGCCAGCAGCAGGATCGCCGCGTCGGTGCCGGCCCCCGGCCCCGCCAGCAGGCGCAGCAGCAGGCCGAGGCCGAACCCGGTGCCGAACGCGCCCGTGCCCAGGGTCGGGGTGATGGCGTTGGCCGGCACCAGCAACCGGGCCTCGACGGTCTTGGGCAGCGACGCGCCCAGCCCCGCCAGCAGGAACCGGTTGACCGTGAGGGTCGCCAGGACCAGCACGTACAGGGCGACCAGGACCCCCCCGTCCAGCCGGCCGCCGCCGACCAGGACGACCGCGGCGACCAGCGCGACCAGGACCACCCGGACCAGGTTGCTGACCAGCAGCACCCGTTGGCGCGACCACCGGTCCAGCAGCACGCCCGCGAACGGGCCGACGACCGTGAAGGGCAGCACGGCCACCGACAACGCCCCGGCCACCAGCGGCGCGGTGGGGGCGTCGGTCGGGTTGAACAGGACGAAGCTGGCCAGACCGGCCTGGAACGCGCCGTCGCCGAGCTGGCTGGCCAGCCGCACGGACAGCAGCCGTCGGTAGCGCGCGGAGCGCAGGACCTCGGTGAAGCCACCCGTACGGGCCGGTCGGCTCACGCCGAGGACGTCCGCTGCTGGTCGTGCTCGTGCTCGTCGTGGTGGCCGCGGCCGGGCACCCCGCCGCCCGCCCCGCCGTCGCGGAAGGTCCACCAGCGGTAGGCGCAGTAGTTGAGGACGGCGTTGGTGAACGCCGACAGCACCCGTGCCGGCAGCAGCGGCACCCCGAGCTCGACGAGCAGCGTGACGCCGAACACGACCAGGAGGTAGTCGGCGGTGACCTGCGGCAGGAACCGCCCCAGCTGCCCGGCGACCCGACCGTGGGCGGCGTCGAAGGCGAACCAGCGGTTGAGCACGAAGTTGAGCGCGTACGTCAGGACGAAGGCGATGGTCACGCTGGCCTGGTACGGCAGCGACGTGAACCGGTCGAGCAGCAGGAGCACGGTCAGGTCGAAGGTCAGACCGACCGCGCTGAAGGCCAGGAACCGGGTCAGCGAGTGCTCGTAGACCCGGGACAGCCGGGAGCCCGTGCGGGGCTCCCGGCCGACCGGAGGTGTCACTCGCCGCGGATGAACGCCTCGAGCATGGTGCGCCCGATGTCGTCGGGGTTCTGCTCGGGCGGGGACTTCATGAAGTACGTGCTGGCCGCGATGACGGGCCCGCCCTGGCCGCGGTCGGCGGCGATCTTGGCCGCACGGACGGCGTCGATGATCACGCCCGCCGAGTTCGGCGAGTCCCAGACCTCGAGCTTGTACTCCAGGTTCAGGGGCACGTCGCCGAAGGCGCGGCCCTCGAGCCGGACGTAGGCCCACTTGCGGTCGTCGAGCCACTGCACGTAGTCGCTCGGCCCGATGTGGACGTTGCGCGCACCCAGGTCGTGGTCGACGTTGCTGGTGACGGCCTGCGTCTTGGAGACCTTCTTGGAGTACAGCCGGTCCCGCTCGAGCATGTTCTTGAAGTCCATGTTGCCGCCCACGTTGAGCTGGTAGGTGCGGTCCAGCACCACGCCGCGCTCCTGGAACAGCCGCGCCAGGACCCGGTGGGTGATGGTGGCGCCCACCTGGCTCTTGATGTCGTCGCCCACGACCGGGACGCCGGCCTCGGTGAACTTCGCGGCCCAGACCGGGTCGGAGGCGATGAACACCGGCAGCGCGTTGACGAAGGCCACGCCGGCGTCGATGGCGCACTGGGCGTAGAACTTCGCGGCGTCCTCGGACCCGACGGGCAGGTAGCAGACCAGGACGTCGGCCTTGGCCGCGCGCAGGGCGGCGACCACGTCGACCGGCTCGGCGTCGGACTCCTCGATGGTCTCCCGGTAGTACTTGCCGAGGCCGTCCAGGGTCGGGCCGCGCTGCACGGCGACGCCGAGCGGCGGCACGTCGCAGATGGTGATGGTGTTGTTCTCACTGGCCTTGATGGCCTCGGACAGGTCGAAGCCGACCTTCTTGGCGTCGACGTCGAAGGCGGCGACGAACTCGATGTCGCGCACGTGGTACTGGCCGAACTCGACGTGCATCAGGCCGGGGACCTCGGTGTCCGGCGTGGCGTCCGCGTAGTAGTGGACGCCCTGGACGAGCGAGGCGGCGCAGTTGCCGACGCCGACGACGGCGAGACGGATGGAACCCATGCGTTGTCTCCTGTTCGTGACCGGACGGCCCGGTCGTGGGGATGGTGCGCGTGCTGGTGCGGTTCGGGTGGTGCGGTTGCGGTGGTGCTGGCTGCTACCCCGTGGAGGGGCTGTCCACGCCCGACCGCTCGGCGGCCAGGCGGGCGTCGGTCCAGTGCAGCTCGGCCTCGACCGAGGCCACGCCCCGCTGCGCCCAGGCGCGGCGGTAGGGGTCACGGGACTCCGCGGGGTCCGCGCAGTCCCGCCCCTGGGCGTGGTCGAGCCGATCGAGCAGCCGGGCGCGGCGCTGCTCGAGCACCCGCACCCGGTCCGCCGGGGCCAGCCGCGCGAAGAACGCGAACCGGACGCCGAACGCGTCGTCGTCGGACAGGGCCGCCCCCGGGTGGGCCAGCAGCTCCCGGAACCGGGCCCGGCCGTCCTCGGTCACCTGGTAGACGACCTTGGTCGTCGAGGCCACCGGAGCGCCCTCGGCGCGGACGAAGCCACCCGACTGCAACCGACGCAACGTCGGGTAGAGCGTGCCGAAGCTCAAGGCGGCGCGCCACGGCCCCAGCAGGGCCGTCACGTGCTTGCGCAGGTGGTAGCCGTGCATCGGGGCGTCCTCGAGGACGCCGAGGACGGCGAGCTCGATGACGTCGGTACGTCGGGGCACCGGTCTCCGTCCTCGGGCTGTGGTGTTCCTGCGGCCGTCCCTGCGTCGAGCGGGGTGGCGTCACGATGTATCGGCTCGATACGTCGTTCCGCTGCACAGTAGGTGCTCGTCGTCACGACCGCCAACTCCACGAGGTCATACTGGTCGGCGATGTCTGGACCCGATCGCCCCGTCTTCCCCGACCCCTCCCAGCCCGGTGCCGGGCGGCGGGCTCGTCCTGCCGCCCGACCGGTGGGCTCCGGCGGGGCGGGGTCGGCGGCCCGTGGCGAGGCCTCGCCCTTCCCCTCTGCCGGCTCCGGGGCCGGCGGCAAGGGCCCGAACGGCAAGGGCCCGAACGGCAAGGGCCCGAACGGCAAGGGTGGGCCCGCGAAGCCCCGGCGCCGCTGGCTGAGGCGGACGTTCCTGGTGCTGGGGGTGACCGCCCTGGTGCTCGTGCTGGCCGGGGTCGCGGTCGCGGCCTTCGCCTCCGTCCGCACCGAGATCCGCGACCCCAACGACGCAGCGTTCGCCCCGACGTCCACCATCTCCTACTCCGACGGCGAGCCCGAGCTGGGCCGGTTCGTGGCCCAGGGCCGGGCCATCGTCGAGTCGGCGGACGTCAACGACACCATCCGTGGCGCCGGCGTCGCGGCCGAGGACCGGACCATCGTCGAGTCGGCGGACATCAACGACACCATCCGTGACGCCGTCGTCGCGGCCGAGGACCGGACGTTCTACGAGAACCCGGGTATCAGCCCGACCGGTATCGCCCGGGCGGCCTGGGGCATCGTGATCGGCGAGCCGGCCGGCGGCGGGTCGACCATCACCCAGCAGTACGTCAAGAACTACTTCCTGACCGCGGACCAGACGGTCGAGCGCAAGGTGACCGAGATCCTCATCTCGCTCAAGGTCGAGCGCCGCCTCGACAAGGACCAGATCCTCACCGACTACCTCAACACGGTGTTCTTCGGCCGCGGCTCCTACGGCATCCAGGCCGCGTCCCAGAACTACTTCGGGGTCGACGCCGCCGACCTCACGACCGAGCAGGCCGCCATGCTGGCGGGGCTGCTCCCGGCGCCGAACCGCTACGACCCGGCCGTGGACCCCGAGGCCGCCCAGGAGCGCTTCGACTACGTGCTGGACGGGCTCGTGGTCACCGAGGCCGCGACCCAGGCCGAGGTCGACGCCATGCAGCTGCCCGAGACGGTCGAGGCCGAGGTGGGCGACCTGTACGCCGGGCCCCGGGGCTACCTGCTGCAGGCCGCCCGCCAGGAGCTCGTCGAGCTCGGGTACGACGACGTCGACATCGACACCGGCGGGCTGCAGGTCGTCACCACCTACGACGTGGCGGTGCAGGACGCCGTCGAGGCCGGGGTCGCGGAGGAGATGCCCGACGAGGAGGACACCGGCGGCGAGGCCCTGTCCCCGGGGCTGCGCGTGGGCGCGGTGACGATCGACCCGACGACCGGGGCGGTCCGTGGCATGTACGGCGGGGAGGACCTCACCGAGCAGCAGAACTCGGTCACGGCCGGGATCGCCGAGGCCGGGTCCACGTTCAAGCCGTACACGCTGGTCGCGGCGCTGGAGGCGGGGATCCCGCTGACGGAGACGTTCAACGGCAACAGCGGTCGCCGGTTCGACGGCTACGGCGACACCCCGGTCCGCAACTTCGGCGGCACGGACTACGGGACGGTCGACCTGGTGGAGGCCACGGCCAACTCGGTCAATACCGCGTACGTCGAGCTGAACGAGGAGGTGGGTGCGGAGGCCACGCGCGACGTCGCCGTCCGCGCCGGGTTGCCCGACAACACCGTGGGCCTGGAGGACTTCGTGTCCAACGTGCTCGGGTCGGCGTCCCCGCGCGTCATCGACCAGGCGCAGGCGTTCTCCACCTTCGCGGCGCAGGGGGTGCGTCGGGAGTGGCACGTCGTGGCCTCCGTCACCGCTCCCAACGGCTCGGTGCTCTTCGAGCCCGACACCACGGGGGCCGAGGTGTTCGACGCCGACGTCATGGCCAACGCCACCTACGCGATGACCCAGGTCGTCGAGCAGGGCTCCGGCCGCGAGGCCCGGGCCCTGGACCGGCCCGTCGCGGGCAAGACCGGGACCAGCAGCAACGCGCGCTCCGCCTGGTTCATCGGCTACACCCCGCAGCTGGTGTCCGCCGTCGCGCTGTACCAGACCGGTGAGGACGGCGAGGCGGAGACGATCGAGATCCCCGGCACCCGGACCGTCACCGGGGGGTCCTACCCGGCCCGGATCTGGACCGCCATCATGGCGGGCGCCCTCGACGGCCAGGAGGTGCTCGAGTTCCCCGACCAGGTGGACATGGAGCCCCGTGAGCGGTCCCCGGAGCCGGTGCCCCAGCAGACGGAGCAGGAGGCGGAGCCGGAGCCCGAGCCTCCTGTGGTCACCGTGGCCGCGGAGCCCGAGCCGGCCCTGACCCCGATGCCGACCCCGGCGGAGCCGGAGCCTGAGCCTCCTGTGGTCACCGTGGCCGCGGAGCCCGAGCCGGCCCTGACCCCGATGCCGACCCCGGCGGAGCCGGAGCCCGAGCCTCCTGTGGTCACCGTGACCGCGGAGCCCGAGCCGGCCCCGACCCCGACGCCGACCCCGGCGGAGCCGGAGCCCGAGCCTCCTGTGGTCACCGGGACCGCGGAGCCCGAGCCGGCGCCGACCCCGACGCCGACCCCGGCGGAGCCGGAGCCCGAGCCTCCTGTGGTCACCGGGACCGCGGAGCCCGAGCCGGCGCCGACCCCGACGCCGACCCCGGCGGAGCCGGAGCCCGAGCCTCCTGTGGTCACCGGGACCGCGGAGCCCGAGCCGGCGCCGACCCCGACGCCGACCCCGGAGGGGCCGGAGCCCGAGCCGGAGCCGACGGTGGCACCGGAGCCCGACNCGGCACCCGGACCGTCACCGGGGGGTCCTACCCGGCCCGGATCTGGACCGCCATCATGGCGGGCGCCCTCGACGGCCAGGAGGTGCTCGAGTTCCCCGACCAGGTGGACATGGAGCCCCGTGAGCGGTCCCCGGAGCCGGTGCCCCAGCAGACGGAGCAGGAGGCGGAGCCGGAGCCCGAGCCTCCTGTGGTCACCGTGACCGCGGAGCCCGAGCCGGCCCCGACCCCGACGCCGACCCCGACGCCGACCCCGGAGGAGCCGGAGCCCGAGCCGGAGCCGACGGTGGCACCGGAGCCCGACCCGGAGCCCGAGCCGGAGCCCGAACCCGAGCCGGAGCCCGAGCCGGAGCCCGAGCCGACGCAGGACGTCGGCGGAGCCGGGGGTGACGCCCGACCGGCGCCGCGCCCCAGCCTCACCGTGCCGTGACCCCTCCCGGGGTGGTCGCCCCCACCCGGCAGGACCGCTTCGCCCGCTGGGCCAGCCCGCTGCTGGGGGGCCCGGCGGGGCGGCGGGTCGCCGTGCCCGGGCACCCGTGGTGGAGCCCGGCGCGGGTGCTCGTCGTCGTCGCCCTGGCGACGACCCTGCTGGCCGTGCTCCGTTCCCAGCACTGCCGCGCGCAGGGCTGGACCACGCCGGGGCAGTTCGTCCACACCTGCTACTCCGACGTCGCGGTGCTGTTCGGCACGCTGGGTGGCACGCCCGGGTCCCTGCTGGGCCTGGACGCCGCCGCCCCGGACGGCCTGGCCCAGCCGGCGCTGACCGCGTACGTGGCCGCGCTGCTCGCCGTGCTGGTGGGCCCGCTGCAGGGGGTGTCGGAGCTGCTCGTCTCCGGCGGCGGCGACGTGGTCGTCGACGCCGGTCCCCGGGTCTACTTCGACCTGTTCGCGGTGGTCGCGGCCGGCTCCCTGGTGGTGGCCGTGCTCGCCGTGGTGTCGTTGTCGGGCCGCCGGCCGTGGGACGCCACCCTCCTGGCCCTCAGCCCGGTGGTGGTGCTGTCCGGCCTGGTGTCCTTCGACCTGCTCGGCGTGGCCCTGGGGGTCCTGGCCGTCGCCGTCTGGGCCCGCGGACGCCCGTTGCTGGCGGGCGTCGTGCTGGGCCTGGCGGTGTCGGCGCGGTTCCACGTCGTGCTGGTCGTGCTGGCGCTGGTGCTGCTGGCCGTGCGTGGTGGTCGCGCCCGCGAGGTCGCGGTGGCCGGGTCGGCCGCGGCCTTCACCTGGGCGGCGGTCAACCTGCCGCTGGCCCTGCTGTCGCCCCAGGCCTGGACGGCACCGGCCCGCACCTGGTGGGCGGCCGAGCCCGGCTACGGCTCGTGGCTGCTGGTCCCCCGGTTGCTGGCCGACGAGCAGGTCAGCGGCGTCCGGGCCCTGACGGGGCCGGAGTCGTCGGTCGCCTCGCTCGTGCTGACGCTGCTGGTGCTGGTGGGGGTCTCGGTGTGGGCGCTGTCCACCCCGCGGGCCCCGCGGCTGCCGGTGCTGGTGCTGCTGCTGCTGGTCGCGACGTTCGTGGTGTCGAAGACCGTGCCGGTGCAGGCGTCCCTGTGGCTGCTGCCGTGGGCGGCGCTGGCCCTGCCGCGCTGGCGCGAGCACCTGTGGTGGTGGGCGGCCGAGGCGTTGTACGTCGTGGCGGTCTGGCAGTA
The DNA here is from genome assembly GCF_051216895.1 of Aquipuribacter aurantiacus. NCBI lineage: Bacteria > Bacillati > Actinomycetota > Actinomycetes > Micrococcales > Intrasporangiaceae > Aquipuribacter > Aquipuribacter aurantiacus. The sequence goes on along the minus strand of NZ_JBPKAO010000001.1, from coordinate 50,805 downwards.
CCTCGTGGGCCTGAGCGAGGCCAACCGGGCACTGCCCGCCGGGTTCTACGCCGTGCTGATGGTCGGGCGGCTGGCGGCGATGGCCTGGCTCGGTTGGCAGGCCTTCCAGCTGGGCCGGCACCCCGAGACCGACGAGGTGAGGCTGGACGGGGACGGCCAGGACCCGGCCGCCGGTCCGTTGTGGGGCGCGGAGGACCGCGTCGTCGTCCGGTTCGGCTGAGTCGCGGTACCCTCGACGACTGTGCCTGCCCGGCCCCCGATGGGCCACCAGCCGGTACCGACGTACAACCCTCCTGCCACGGACCGACCGTGGCCGACAGACCACAGGAGGTGGGTTAGCACGATGCGTCAGTACGAACTCATGATCATCCTGGACTCGGACCTCGAGGAGCGCACCGTCGCCCCGAGCCTCGAGCGCTACCTGACCGTCATCAAGGACAACGGCGGCACGGTGGACAACATCGACATCTGGGGCCGTCGCCGCATGGCGTACCCGATCAACAAGAAGAACGAGGGCATCTACGCGGTGGTCACCATGTCCACCGAGCCCGCCCCGGCTCTCGAGCTGGACCGTCAGCTCAACCTCAACGAGTCGGTCGTGCGGACCAAGCTGATCCGCCCCGACTCGCGCTGAGCTGAGGAGCTGACATGGCCGGAGAGACCATCATCACGCTGGTCGGCAACCTGACCGGTGACCCGGAGCTGCGGTTCACGCCGTCCGGTTCGGCGGTCGCCAACTTCACCGTCGCCAGCACCCCTCGCACGCTGGACCGCCAGTCCAACGAGTGGAAGGACGGCGAGACGCTGTTCATGCGCTGCTCGATCTGGCGCGAGGCGGCCGAGAACGTCGCGGAGTCCCTCACCAAGGGCACCAGGGTCGTGGTCACCGGGCGCATGAAGTCGCGCTCGTTCCAGACCAAGGAGGGCGAGAACCGTACCGTCATCGAGCTGGAGGCCGACGAGGTCGGCCCGTCGTTGCGGTACGCGACCGCCAAGGTCAACCGCACGCAGCGTTCCGGCGGTCCTGGTGGCCCCGGTGGTGGCGGCGGTTTCGGCGGCGGTCAGCCCGCCCAGCAGCAGGGTGGTCAGGGTGGTGGCGGTGGCTGGTCCAACGCCCCCGCGGCCGCACCTGCCGGTGGGAACCAGGGCGGCTACGCCGACCCGTGGGCGACCGGTCCGGCGGCTGGTGGCTACTCCGGCGGCGACGACGAGCCGCCCTTCTGAGGTCGAGAACCTCGTTCTTCATGTTCGTGACACCCGTCCGTCCGGCCAGCTGGCCGTACGGCACCTGACGTAGAGGAGACACCGTGGCTGCCGCCAAGAAGCCGGTGCTGCGCAAGCCCAAGAAGAAGCTCAACCCCCTCAAGACCGCCGGGGTCGAGTACATCGACTACAAGGACACCGCCCTGCTGCGGAAGTTCATCTCCGACCGGGGCAAGATCCGCGCCCGCCGGGTCACCGGGGTGACCGTCCAGCAGCAGCGTCAGATCGCCCAGGCGATCAAGAACGCCCGCGAGATGGCCCTGCTGCCCTACTCCAGCGCCGGCCGCTGAGGAGAGGAACACACATGAAGCTGATCCTCACCCAGGAGGTCACCGGGCTCGGCGAGCCCGGCGACGTGATCGACGTCAAGGACGGCTACGGCCGCAACTTCCTGCTGCCCCGTCGCCTGGCCACCCCGTGGACCAAGGGCGTCGAGGCGCAGGTCACGTCGATCCGCACGGCCCGCAAGGCCCGTGAGATCGCGACGATCGAGGAGGCGCAGCAGGTCCGCGCCACCCTCCAGCAGCGCCCCGTCACGCTCACCGCTCGCGCGGGTGACTCGGGTCGTCTGTTCGGCGCCATCACCCCGGGCGACATCGCCGAGGCGCTCGTCGCCTCCGGCGGTCCGTCCATCGACCGCCGCAAGGTGATCATCCCCCAGCCGATCAAGTCGCTGGGGACCTACACGGTCACCGTCAAGCTCCACACGGACGTCACCGCCTCGATCGACGTGGACGTCGTCGCGGCCTGACCGTCTCCTGCACCACCTGAACGCCCCGACGGGCGGTCCCGGAGCGATCCGGGACCGCCCGTTCGGCTGTTGGTGGGAGCGGCCCGAGACGTCAACCCCGTGGCACGCTCAGCTCGACCCGAGCACGAGCCAGCGGCCCGAGCGCTCCCGCAGCCCGAGGGTCAGGGCGCGGGCGGCCATGAAGCCGCCCGCGAACGCGACCCACAGGACCACCAGGCCCGTGGTTCCGACCAGCCCGGTCAGCGGGACCACCGCCACCAGCGGCAGGTACCCCAGCAGGGCCCACAGCCCCGCGACCGCGAGGTAGCGGCCGTCGCCGGCCCCGATCAGGACGCCGTCCAGCACGAACACGTAGCCGGCCAGGGGTGCGGTGAGGCTCACGACCAGCAGCCCGGCGGTGATCCCGGCCCGGACGGTGGCGTCGTCGGAGAACAGCACGGGCAGCCACGGGGACGCGGCGGCGAGCAGGCCCCCGAACACCACCCCCCCGCCGAGGCCCCAGCGCACCATGCGTCGGGTGGTGGCGCGGGCGCCGGCGGCGTCGCCGGCGCCCAGGTTGCGTCCCGTCAGGGCCTGCGCGGCGATGGCCAGCGCGTCCAGGGCGAAGGACCCGAAGGTCCAGACCGTGAAGACGACCTGGTGGGCGGCCAGAGACTCCGCTCCCGTGCCGGCCGCGGCCCAGGTGGTCACCAGGAGCGCCAGCCGGAGGGTGACGGTCCGCAGCAGCAACGGCACCCCGGCGACGGCGGCCGACCGGATGCCCCGGACGTGGGGGCGCAACGGGACCTCGAAGCGCCGGGCCCCCCGGACGACCAGCGCGACCAACCAGGTCGCCATCAGGAGCTGGGCGACGACGGTGCCCCACGCGGAGCCCGCGATCCCGAGCGCCGGCAGCGGGCCGGGACCGTGGGTGAGCACGTACGACAGGACCGCGTTGCACGTGAAACCGACGGTGGCCACCAGCAGGGGCGTGCGGGTGTCCTGGAGCCCCCGCAGCACGCCGGTGGCGGCCAGCACGACGAGCATGGCCGGGATGCCCAGGAACGAGACGCCGAGGTAGACGGCAGCCTCCGCCGTCGCGCCGGGTGCGGCCCCGAACACCGTCGCCACCGTCGGGGCCGACGCGGCCCCCACGACGGCCACCGCCAGACCGACCCCCAGGGCGAGCCAGGTCCCGTCCAGCCCCACCCCGATCGCGCCGGCCCGGTCGCCGGCGCCCAGGCGACGGGCCACGGACGCCGTCGTCCCGTAGGCGAGGACGACGAAGAGCCCCACCAGGGTCGCCAGGACGGCCGAGGCGAGCCCGAGCCCGGCCAGGCTGTCGGTGCCCAGCGCACCGACGATCGCGGTGTCCGTGAGCAGGAACAACGGCTCGACGACGAGGGCGCCCAGGGCCGGGACGGCCAGGGCCAGGATCTCGCGGGCCTGGGTGTCGGGCCTCCTCACCGCTCGCCCCCGCCGTCATCAACTTTCACCGTCAACAATGTGGACAACCTTGTGGACAACACGTCGACCGTGCAGGTCGGACCCGGTTCGGGGTGGGGGCGCACCGGGTCCGTCACCTCGTCCCGCCATCTGGTCGTTCGGGGCTGTTCATAAGGCCGTAACCCTCCACGAGTTGTTCTCCACACCCTCCCGGAGGACAACACCGCAGGTCAGCGGTGGTTCACCGGCTGAGACGAGGTGTATCCCGGGCGAGTCGTCCACAGCTGTGTCCACAGCCGTGGACAGCGTGTCCTGCGGTTGCTCATGATCGTCGGGAGTCTGTCCCCACACTGTCCACAGGACCTGTGGACAACCGCGGTCGACGGGCTTGGCGTGTCGGCCCTCCGGGGCCTAGCGTCCGGCTCTGTCCGGGGTCCTCGCTACACCTCGGTACTCACCCGGGAACCGCTCCGGGTGCATGCCAGGGAGTGGGTGGAGCGTTGAGCATCGCGGAGTCGTCGACCGACCTCGAGCTGTCGGGGAGGGGTCTGGCCCAGGGCGGACCCAGCGGGTTCGAGCGGATGCCGCCGCAGGACGTGCTCGCCGAGCAGTGCGCCCTCGGGGCGATGCTGCTGTCCAAGGACGCCGTCGCCGACGTCAGCGAGAACCTCAAGGGCGCCGACTTCTACCGGCCCGCCCACGAGATGATCTACGACGCCGTCCTCGACCTGTTCGGTCGTGGCGAGCCCGCCGACCCCGTGACGGTGGCCGACGTCCTGGGCCGCCGCGGCGAGCTCAACCGGGTCGGCGGCGCGCCCTACCTGCACACCCTGGTGGCCACGGTGCCGACCGCGGCCAGCGCCGCGTACTACGCGCGCATCGTGCGGGACAAGGCCATCCTCCGCCGCCTGGTCGAGGCCGGCACCAAGATCGCGACCCTCGGCTACGCCGGCGAGGGCGGGGACGTCGACGAGATCGTCAACCTCGCCCAGGCCGAGGTCTACTCCGTCACCGACCGCCAGGCCCGTGACGACTACCGGCCCCTGTCGGAGGTCATGCAGGACACCGTCACCGAGCTGGAGGAGATGGAGGCCCGCCCCGAGGGCATGAACGGCGTGCCCACCGGCTTCCGCGAGCTCGACCAGCTCACCAACGGCCTGCACCCCGGCCAGATGATCGTCATCGCCGCCAGGCCCGCCATGGGCAAGGCCCTCGGCCTGGACACGCCCCTGCCCACGCCGACCGGCTGGACCACCATGGGTGAGGTCCGCGTCGGGGACGACCTGCTGGACGCCGACGGCTGCCCCACCCGCGTCGTCGCCGCGACGGAGGTGCTGACGGGCCGCCCCTGCTACGAGGTCGTCTTCGACGACGGCACGACCGTGGTCGCAGACGCGCTGCACCAGTGGCGGACCGACACGCGCGCCTCTCGGCGCGGCCACGGGGCGGCCGCCGTCCGCACCACCCAGGAGATCGCCGGCACCCTCAACCACCCTGCCGGCACCCCCCGGGCCAACCACTCGGTGGACACCGCGGCGGCACTGGTCCTCCCGGACGCCGACCTCCCCGTCGACCCGTACGTCCTGGGGGTGTGGCTCGGTGCCGGGCACGCCGCAGGAGCCCGCATCAGCACCGCGGACCCCGAGATCGTCATGCGCCTCGAAGGGGCCGGCCTCCCCGACCACGACACCTTCACCGCTCTGCTGCGGCGCATCGGCGTCCTGGGGGACAAGCACGTGCCGACGGCGTACCTCCGGGCGAGCGAGGCCCAGCGCCGGGCTCTCCTCGCCGGTCTGCTGGACTCCGACGGGACGGTCACGGACAGGGGCAGCGTGCAGCTCGCCGTGACCGACCCGCGGCTCGCCGAGTCGTTCCGTGAGCTGGTCGTCAGCCTGGGCTACCGGTGCGGGGTGACGGCCAGGCGGGTCGCCGGCCGCGCCGAGGCCACCTCCACCTGCTGGATCGTCAGCTTCACCCCCTCGGACGACGTCTTCGTCCTGATGCGCAAGCAGCTGGTGCACAAGGAGCGTCGCAGCGTCGGCACCCCCCGGCTGCGCCGGCGGTACGTCGTCCAGGTCCGGCCCGTGGCCAGCGTCCCCGTCCGGTGCGTCGAGGTCGACAACGACGACCACCTGTACCTGGCGACCCGGTCCATGGTGCCCACCCACAACTCGACGGTCGGGCTGGACATCGCCCGCTCGGCCGCGATCCACAACAACATGTCGACGGTGATCTTCTCGCTGGAGATGAGCCGGTCGGAGATCTCGACGCGCCTCATCTCCGCCGAGGCCGGTATCAAGCTGCAGGCCCTGCGCACGGGCAAGCTGCAGGACAACGACTGGCAGAAGATCGCCCGGGTCCTGGGGCAGACCAACGACGCCCCGTTGTTCATCGACGACTCGCCCAACATGACGATGCCGGAGATCCGGGCCAAGTGCCGCCGGCTCAAGCAGCAGACCGACCTCAAGCTCGTCGTGCTCGACTACCTGCAGCTGATGAGCTCGGGCAAGCGTGTGGAGTCCCGCCAGCAGGAGGTCAGCGAGTTCTCGCGTGCCCTCAAGCTGTTGGCCAAAGAGCTCGAGGTGCCGGTCATCGCGATCTCGCAGCTCAACCGTGGACCGGAGCAGCGGACCGACAAGAAGCCGCAGATGTCCGACCTGCGTGAGTCCGGCGCCATCGAGCAGGACGCCGACATGATCATGCTGCTGCACCGCGAGGACGCCTACGACAAGGACAACCGTCCCGGCGAGGCCGACTTCATCATCGCCAAGCACCGCAACGGTCCCACCGACACCATCACCGTGGTGTTCCAGGGCCACTACTCGCGTTTCGGGGACATGGCCCACGGCTGAGGAGGCGCCCGGTGGGCGGCCCTGCGGCACCACCGCTCGCCTCCACCTCGACGGTGCTCACCTCCGTCGGTCCGGAGGGACCGGACCCCGGGTACGACGAAGCCCCGGCAACCGTGAGGTCGCCGGGGCTTCGAGGTACGTCGGTCAGGCGCGAGCCTTGCGGCCGGTGACGAGACGGTAGATGAAGAGGAGGATCAGCGCGCCGACGATGGCGGCGACCCAGGTGCCCAGGTCGAAGAAGCCGTCGTTGACGGAGACGCCGAAGATGGCGGAAGCGAGGAAGCCACCGAGCAGCGCACCGACGATGCCGATGATGATCGTGACGATGATGCCACCCGGGTCCTTGCCGGGCATGATCGCCTTGGCGATGAGGCCGGCGATGAGGCCGAGGATGATCCAACCGATGATGCCCATGTGCGTCTCCTTGCTGAGATGTCCCCAGCCGCAGCGGGACGGCGGGGTGGCCCTGGGGCCGAACTCGGAGTACCCCGCCCCTCAGAAGTGAAACCTTCTGCCCGCCTCGTGCGTTATGGCACCCGCGGGTGGGACGTCAGACCGGGGCCGGCTGGGTGGGCTGGGCCGCCGCGGGACGGGGCGAGCGGTAGACCAGTCGACGGAGCAGGAGCTCCGCGGGACCGGGCCGGCCGGCCCGGTCCAGGCCGACGGCGACCAGCAGCGTCACCAGGTACACGCCGACCGCGACGGCGGAGACGAGGGCCGTGCCCGCACCCTCGCCGAGCCCCAGCGCCCACGGCGACAGCAGCGGGACCAGCAGCACCGACTGCAGCAGGTAGCAGGTCAGGGACCGCTCGCCCACCGCCGCCAGGGCGCCGACCGGCCCGCCGGGACGGGCCGGGAGGGTGGTCCCCGTCCGGGCGGCGCGCTGCTGGCGGGCCCCCACGAACCACCCGACGAGGCCGATGAAGGCGACCGCCCCCAGCAACCCGGTGCCGCCGTGCAGCATCCCGGCCAGCGCGGAGGTGACCCAGCCGTACTCGATCACCTGGGTCGCCATCAGGACCAGCGGCAGCGCCCCCAGCACGCTGACGACGAGGCCGGCCGACATCCGACGCAGCAGCGGCAGGTGCTCGGCCGGGTTCTCGAGCACCCCGCGGCGGGCCAGCAGGACGCCGACCACGGCCGGCGGCGCGAACGCCAGGACGTACATGGGCGCCCCGACCACGGTGCTGAACAGGGTGAGGACCCGCAGCAGCAGGCCGCCGAGGAACGTCTCGGACGTGGGCTGGCCGCCGAACGACGACAGCATGCCCCCCAGCCCGTCCAACGCCCCCAGGCCCACGAAGACGACCAGCGTCGACCAGCCGACCAGCGTCAGGACCCGGTCGCTCCAGCGCAGCGCGAACACCAACGCGATCCCGAGGATGCCGTAGCTCAGCAGGATGTCGCCGAAGAAGAGCAGCAGCATGTGCACCGCCCCGAACGCCGCGAGCCACGCCGAGCGGCGCAGCAGGACGTTGCGGGCCTGGGCCCACGGCACCCCGGCCGCGGCCTGACGACGGAGGATCATGACGAACCCGTAGGCGAACAGCATGGTGAACATCGGGAACGCACGGTTGTCCACGAACAGGCCGACCACGGTGTCCACCGCCCGGTCGGCGCTCGACCCGTCCACCGGCCGCATCAGCGGGCCGATCTCGCGGCCCCAGATGTAGACCACGCAGTTGGCCAGCGCGATCCCCAGCAGCGCGAGCCCTCGGGCCAGGTCAGGGGCGAGCACGCGCTCGCGGGTGCGGACGGGTCCGGAGGTAGTGGTCTGGTGCACCGGCCAACCCTGGCACAGGGCCGCCTACGTGACGGTGAGCACCATCGCGCCGCGGGGGCGGGGGATGGGGACAGGTTGCATGATCACCCCGGCGCCCGGGTCGGCCACCAGACGACGTGTCGCCAGCAGCCGTGCGACGACCGTGGTGACCACGAGCTCGGCCACGTGGTTGCCGATGCACAGGTGCGCCCCGCCCCCGAAGGGGACGAACAGGTGCGAGTGCTGCGCGTGCTCGGCCCGTCCCGGCGCGAACCGGTCGGGGTCGAAGCGCAACGGGTCGCTCCACCAGTCGGGGTGACGGTGCAGCGTCATGCTGGCCGGCGTGAGGGCGACACCGGCGGGGATGGGGACGCCGTCGATGACGACGTCCCGGGTCGCGACCCGCGGTGAGAACGGGACGGGCGGGCTGAGCCGCAACGACTCCTGCATGGCCCGCCTGGTCTGCACCAGCGACGCGTGGTTGGCCAGCGTGACCGGTTCCCCGCCCAGCGCCTGCACCTCCTCCACGACCCGGTCCTGCCGGTCCGGGTGCAGCGCGAGCTGCCAGAGCAGCACCGCCAGCGTCGACGTGGTCGTGTCGTGCGCGGCGAGCATGAGGAAGATCATGTGGTCGACGACCTCGTCGACGTCCAGCACCGTGCCGGACTCCGTGGTGGCGTGCGACAGCCGCGACAGCAGGTCAGGTCGAGGTTCCTCCTTCCGCCGCTGCACGACCAGGTCGCGGAACACCCGCTGCAACGACTCCCGCCCGCGCATCCCGCGGTGGAACGCCGTACCGGGGACCCGGAACCGGAAAGGTGTCAGGGCGGCCCCCATCGCGTCGACGAACCCGCGGTTGACCGCGCCGGCCTGCTCCCCGAGCGAGGCACCGACGAACACCTCGGCGGCGACGTCGAGGGTGAGGCGCTTCATGAGCAGGTAGACGTCGAACTCGCCCGGCGGCAGCGCGTCCAGGTGCCGGTCGGTGATGCTGTGGATCGCCTCGACGTAGCCGCTGATCGCCGTGCGGCTGAAGGCCTGACGCATCACCTGCCGGTGCACACGGTGGTCGTCGAAGTCCCTCAGCATCAGCCCCCGGCGGAACAGGGGGCCGATGCTGGTCGACCAGCCGCCCTCGCTGGACAGCACCTGGTCGGGGTCCAGGTAGATCTCGCGCGTGGCCTGCGGGGTGAGGAACACGACCACGGTGCGGCCGAGCAGCTCGGTCCGGAAGACGTCGCCGTAGCGGGCCCGCCGGGAGTCCATCAGCCGGTGGCAGTCGCGCAGGAACTGCAACGAGTGGCCGACGACGGGGGGCGCACCGGCGCCCGGCACGTGCGCGAGCGGGTCCACGGCACCACCTCCAGGGCGCAGGAGCAGGGACGGCGGGCGGCGATACACCCGCCGGTCCTCCCGGGGCGCGCGGGTCTAGATGAAGAGCAGCTGGGCGCCCGCGGTCTTCTCGATGAAGTCCGAGGCGCTGATGATGGCCTCGACCCCGTCGTAGAGGTCCTCCTCCGTGAGGTGGTTCATGTCCGCCGACAGCCGGCAGGCCCACAGGTGGCCGCCGGAGTCGCGGATCTGCTCGAGGAACTCCGGCACCTCGGGGACGCCGACCTCGGCGATGGACCGCTTCATCTTCCGCGTCGCCATCGCGGTCATGCCGGGCAACCCGCCCAGACCCTGCGGCAGGTGGGTCGCCACGTTGCCCAGCATCGTGAACTGCAGGTCGCCCATCGTCTTCTTGGTGATCAGGTCGAAGCCCCAGAACGTGAAGAACAGGTGGGTCTGGACGCCCTCGCCCAGGGCGGCGTTGGCGAGGATCAGCCCGGGGTAGGCCATGTCGAGCGAGCCCTTGGAGCAGATGATGGCGAGCGTGCGGTCCCCGTCGTCCTCGTCGTCGAACGAGGGGACGAGCGGGGCGGCCTGGGTGACGGTCATCGGGGGTCCTTCCGGGCGTGGGTGGGTGGTGGGGCCGGCTCAGACGCAGCCCTTGGGCTTGGGCAGCCCGGCGACGTAGGCCATCTTCTTGGCGGGCTTCTTGGGGAACAGCACGAACAGCTGCTTGGTCGGGAAGCCGCCCACGGTCGAGACCCGGCGCAAGGTCGGCGTCTCGTCCTTGGTCAGGAAGTCCCGGCGGAGGAAGTCGACGACCGCGAGGTGCTCGTCGGTCAGCTCCAGGCCGATGGCACCGGCGAGCGCGCGGGCCAGCTCGGGGCTCCACTCGTCGTAGGAGGTGAGGAACCCCTCCTCGTCGACGTGGACCTCGCGGTCGGCGATCGTGGTCACGGGCATGTCAGACCTCCTGGGTCTCGAGGTGCTTGCCGGCCATCGACATGTGGGCCGGCAGCGGGATGGGGCGCCCGGGCAGCAGCAGGTTCCAGTACATGTGCCGGAAGGCGAGCTTGCCGAGGTGGTTGGCGCGGGTCTGCTCGAGCAGGTGGAACGGGCCCAGGTGGGGCACCGGGAACGTGCCGGTCAGCGGCTCGGTCTCGTAGTTGAAGTCGATGAGCATCGCCTTGCCGTGACCGGACTCGATGTAGCAGTTGGCGTGCCCGTCGAAGCTGCCCGTCATGGGTCGGCCCGCGACGTGGTCCACGAAGTTGTCGACGAACACCTCGACCGAGAAGTGGGCGACGGAGCCGGCCTTGGAGGCCGGGATGTCCGAGGCGTCGCCGAGGGCGAAGACGTCGGGCCAGGTGGTGGACTGCATCGTGTGCTTGTCCACGGGCACGTAGTTGAGCTCGTCACCCATGCCGGAGCGGGCCACGTAGTCCGCGCCCATGTTGAGCGGCACGGTGACCAGCAGGTCGAACGGGACCCGTCGCTCGTCGTAGGACACCAGCGCACGGTTCTCGGCGTCGACGCTCTCCACGACGAAGTCCGTCTCCAGGCCGATCTGCTTCTGCTCCAGGACGTCGCCCAGGCGGCGTGCCGACACCGGTTTGGTGAACGCGGCCGACAGCGGTGTCACGTAGGTGAGCTCGACGGCGTCGCGGATGCCGCGCTCGCGGAAGTAGGCGTCGGCGAGGAAGGCGAACTCCAGCGGTGCGACCGGGCACTTGATCGGCATCTCCACGACGTGCACCAGGACCGTGCCGCCGGTGAACCGTTCCAGGGCGGCGCGCAGCGCCTGCGCGCCGTCGAAGGTGAAGAACTCGTGGATGCTCCGGTGCCACTCCCCGCCGTCGAGCATCCCGGGCGTCTGGTCCGGTCGCGGGCTGGTGCCGGTGGCGATCACCAGCTGGTCGTAGGCGAGCCGCCGACCGTCGGCGAGCAGCACCGCGTGCTCCTCCGGGAGGACCCGGTCGACCTCGCCCCGGACCAGGTCGATGCCCTTGTGGATCAGCGACGCGGTCGGGCGGGTGACCTGCCGCGGGGTGTAGGTGCCGAACGGGAGGAACAGGTACCCGGGTTGGTAGTAGTGGGTCCCGGACTGCTCCACCACCATGATGCGCCAGTCGTCGCCGAGCCGTCGGCGCAGCTTGTTCACGACCATCGTCCCCGCGGTCCCTGCCCCCAGCACCAGCAGCTGCTTCATCGTGGCCTCCGTCGACGTCGTCCTCCGACGCTAGGCGGCTCGGCACCCCCCGGCACTGGACCTTGGTCCCGCCTCGGGCATGACCCGCGCCACAGCGACGCGCTGCCCCGGCCCCGGCCCCGGCCCCGGCGCCGGCGCCGACCGCCACCGCGATGTCATCCGGTGCTCGCCCGCCGTACACCTGGGCAGGCGAGCATGCGCCCGGCCGCACGTCCGCGCGGTCCCCCACCCGTCCGGAGGAACCGACGATGAGCCTCGCCCCGTCCCGACGCACCGTCCTGCACGGCGGCGTCGCCGCCTCGGCCCTGGTGGCCGCCGCCCCGGCCCACGCGCTCGCCGCCCCGCTCGGCCCGCGGGCCGAGTTCGAGACCTCGCGGCAGTCGCGCGTCACCCGCGGCACCCGCCTGGTCCACGCCGACCTGCACAACCACTCGCTGCAGTCCGACGCCGCCGGGCTGCCCGAGGAGGCCTACGGGTCGATGCGCGACGCCGGCCTGGACGTCGCGGCGCTCACCGACCACAGCGTCGCCGCGTACTCCGTGCCCGGTGACGCCTGCGCCCTGTTCCCCCCGCCGGCGCCGGGCGGACGCAACGAGTGCCGGTCGCTGCTCGGCCTGGACGAGGCCGGGTTCCAGAACACCCGGGCGCTGGCCGACGCGCACGACGTGCCAGGCTCGTTCACCGCCGTCTCCGGGTTCGAGTGGTCCAGCCCGGCGCTGGGCCACATGAACGTCTGGTTCACCAGCCGCTGGATCGACGCGCTGCTCACCGACGGGATCACGGAGGCTCAGCTGGTCGGCATCGGGCTGTCGGTGCCGCTGCTGGCCGGCGCCCTGGCGCAGCTCGGCCTCAGCCCGGTGCAGGTCGCCGCCGTCATCGCCGGGGTGCGGGCCAGCCGCGACAACGGCATGGAGAGCCTGTACGACTGGCTGCGGGCCGACCCGGCGGCCCAGGGCCTGGGGGGCGGGGCCGACGGCATCGCCGGGTTCAACCACCCCAACCGCGAGCCGCTGGTCTTCGACGACTTCGCCTACGACGAGCGGGTCCGTGAGCGCGTCGTGAGCATGGAGATCATGAACCGGGAGGAGGACTACCTGTTCAAGGAGTTCTCCGCCGGGTTCCCGTCGCCCCTGACGGCCTGCCTCAACGCCGGCTGGGACGTCGGGCTGCTGGGCGTCACCGACGAGCACGGCACGAGCTGGGGCGAGCCGGACGGCAAGGGCCGGGCCGGGCTCTACGTGCGCGAGCTGACCCGGGCCGGCGTCAGGGAGGCCATGCAGGCGCGGCGGTTCTTCGCGACCAACCTGCGCGGCCTGCGGCTGGACGCGACGGCGAACGGGGTGCAGATGGGCGGCCGGCTCCAGCGGACCCGTCCCGGGCAGCCGGTCCGCTTCGTCGTGGACCTGGACCGGGGGGACGCCTTCGCGGGGACCCCGGTGCAGATCCAGGTGCTGCGACCCGGCACCGACGTCCCCGAGGTCGTGCACGTGGAGGACGTCCGGATGCCCGGCGGGCGGGACGACCGGCTGGTTCGGTTCGCGGTCCGGCTCGACGCCGCGGACGGCGACTGGGTGGTGCTGCGGGTCGCGGACCCGACGCGGCCCAACAACCAGCCCGGACCGGTGGGGCACCCCTGCAACAACCTGGCGCTGGCCTACACGTCGCCGTGGCGGTTCGGCACCGGACCGGACGTGCGCCCCGGACCCGGTCGCAGCCGGGGCGACCGGGTGATGAGCAACGGTTCGGGCTGGCCCCACGACCACTCGCACTGAGCAGAAGAACATCCGGGCCACCTCCTGCCCGGGGCGCAGGAGGTGGTCGGTCGCATGACGGGTCGCGACGTGGGTACCGGTCGGGCATGAGCCGCGACACCTCCCGCACGACGACCGATGACCGCCCCGGCAACGACCTGCCGGGCGGCGACGCGACGAAGCCCAGCGAGATCCCCGCCGCCGGGTGGAAGCAGATCGTCACCCGCGCGTTCGCGGAGGCCAAGGCCGACAACGTGCCGATGCTGGCGGGCGGTGTGGCGTTCTTCGCGTTCCTGGCGCTGTTCCCGGCCATGATCGCCCTGATCAGCGTGTGGGGTCTGGTGGTGGACGACCCGAGCGCGCAGGCCGCGAGCCTCACCGAGGGCATGCCGGCCGAGGCGAGCGAGATCATCACCACCCAGATGGAGAACGTGGCCGGCCAGGACTCCGGCCTCGGCGTCGCGCTGGTCATCTCGGTGCTGCTGGCCCTGTGGTCCGCCTCCGGCGGTACCGCCAACCTCGTCAAGGCCGTCAACGTGGCCTACGACGAGGAGGAGAGCCGCGGGTTCATCACAATCCGTCTGCTCGCCCTGGCCCTGACCCTCGGCGCGATCCTGTTCCTCATCGTGTCCGTCGGCCTGGTCGCCGTGGTCCCGCCGGTCCTGGACGGGCTGGGCCTCGGCGTCGTCGGCACGGTCCTCGCCCAGGTCGCCCGCTGGGTCCTGCTGGTCGCGCTGGTGGCCGCCGCGCTCGCGGTCGTCTACCGGTTCGCGCCGGACCGCGACGACCCCAAGCTGCGCTGGGCCAGCCTCGGCGCCGTCGTCGCGACCGTCCTCTGGGTGCTCGGGAGCATCGCGTTCAGCCTGTACGTGTCGAACTTCGGCAGCTACGGCGAGACCTACGGCGCCATCGCCGGGGTCGCGATCCTCATGCTGTGGCTCTTCCTGACCGCCTACGTCGTCCTGCTGGGTGCGGAGATCAACGCCGAGATGGAGAAGCAGACCACCCGCGACACCACCAAGGGCCCCGAGCAGCCCATGGGCGAGCGTGACGCGGTCGCGGCGGACGAGCTGCCGCGGCGCTGAGGGAGGTCGGTCCGGCTCGGGCAGGCGCAGCGGGGACGACCCGCGGCCGCCCGTCCCGAGCCGGTGGGCGGAGGAGGGTGCTGCTGCCGTGGGCAGAGCCGCCCGCAGCAGAACGCCGTGACCGTGCGCACCGCGGCGAGCACCGTCGAGGTATGACAGCCACCCTCTCCACCGACCCGGTCCTGGAACGCCTGCTGCGTGAGCGCATCGTGGTGCTCGGCACGCAGGTCGACGACGCCACCGCCAACGCCGTCTGCGCCCAGCTCCTGCTGCTGTCCGCCGACGACCCCGACCGCGACATCCACCTGTACGTCAACTCCCCCGGCGGCTCGATCACGGCCGGCATGGCGGTCTACGACACGATGCAGTTCGTCCCCAACGACGTCGCCACCGTGGTGATGGGGCTGGCCGCGTCGATGGGGCAGTTCCTGCTCTGCGCCGGCACCCCGGGCAAGCGGTACGCCCTGCCGCACGCCCGCGTGCTCATGCACCAGCCGTCCGGCGGGATCGGCGGCACCGCCAGCGACATCGCCATCCAGGCCGAGAACCTGCGCCACACCCGGGCGGTGACGGCCGAGCGGATCGCGTTCCACACCGGTCGCACGCTGGAGGAGGTGCTCCGTGACTCCGACCGCGACCGCTGGTTCACCGCGCAGGAGGCGAAGGACTACGGGTTCGTGGACCACGTGGTGAGCGGAGCCGACGGCATGCCCGGGGCGACGGTCGGGCCGTCGGACCGGGGGCAGCCGGGGTTCGCCCCCGCCTCGTCCGGGGTGCGCCGGGCGCACGGGTGAGGCGGAGGCCGGGCCGGACGTCCCCGACGTCCGCCCCCGGGGTCAGGCGGCGCGCAGCTGCGGCTGCGAGCGGGGTCCCGGGCCGGCGACCCGCTGGTGCGACGGGAGCGCCACGACGCGAGCCCCCACCACGGTGGTCGAGCTGCGCAGCACGAGCACGTCGTCGCGGACCTCGCCCAGCAGGTCGGCCAGGTCCAGGTGGAGGGAGCGGCACAGCGCGGCCAGCACCTCGGAGCTCGCCTCCTTGCGGCCGCGCTCCAGCTCCGACAGGTACTGCGTGGACACCTGGGCGTCGCGGGCGACGTCGGCCAGGGTGCGGCGCTGGGTCGTGCGGTGCCGGCGCAGCACGTGGCCGAGCAGGACGCGCAACGGCGGGGTGGCTCGGGTGGTGCCGGCGGTGGCCGTCATGGTGCGAGGCTACGCCGGGGCGAGCCGGCGCTCCAGGGTCATCAGGTCGATGACCACCTTGGCGGCGTCGAACAACCGGTCGCTCAGGGCGCTCGCGCCCGGGCTGAGCACCGTGACGGGGCCCCGGTCGGCCAGCTCGGCGAAGATCCCGTCGTTGCTGAGCACCACCACCTGGCGACTCCGCGCGACCACGGCCTGCGCCCCCTCGAGCAGGACGAAGTCGGCCAGGTCCGCGCCGTCCGGCACGGGCTGCGCCACGGAGCCGAACTCGGCCAGGTGGGGCAGGCCGCGGTCCACCGCGGCGTGCTGGCCGGAGATCACGACGTGGTCGGCCGAGCGGGCCAGCGCCACCACGAGCTCCATCCGGGCCCGCCAGCGGACGGCACCGGCGCGCAGGTTGTCCAGGTCGACCAGCAGCACCCGGTCACCCGCCCCGTCGTGCCAGACGGGGTTGGAGCGGACCCAGCCCTTGAGCGCCTCGCCGAGCATCCCGGCGGTGGCGTCGTCCTCCTCGAGGACGGCGACGGCCGCGCGGCGTGGTCGGGGCGCGGGCAGGTCCGCAAGACGGAACCACTCGTAGTCGTCCCACTCGCCTCGTTGGTTGCCCAGTGCCACGGGTGCATGGTGTCAGGTGTCGGGTCTGCCGTGGTCGGACGCGGGGGCAAACCCCCGTCCCGTGGGGTCGTGAACCCCATTCCGGGGCGCGACGGCAGCGCGGAGGCTGGCCGTCATGACCTCCCCAGCCGTCCAGGCGCACCACCCGACGCCCCCTGCGCCGGGGCGCCGCGGTCGCGGTGCGGTCGTGCTGGCGGTCGTCGTCTCGGTGACCGTGCCGGTGATGATCGCCGTCGTGGGGGCCGTGGCCCTGTGGTGGAACGGGCGGACCGACACGGTCGGGGCGGTGACCTTCGAGCGACCGCTGCGCATCCCGGCCCTCGCGGCCTCGACCGTGGACGCCGGGGGGACGCGGGTCTTCGACCTGACGATGCAGACCGGTCGGACCGACCTGACCGGCCGCGGCGACACCGAGACGTGGGGAGTCGACGGCGCCCACCTCGCCCCGACGGTCCGCGTGCAGCGTGGCGAACGGGTCCGCGTCGACGTCCGCAACGAGCTGCCCGAGACGTCCACGCTGCACTGGCACGGGCTCCACGTGCCCGCCGCGTCCGACGGGGGACCCCACCGGCTGGTCCGGCCCGGTGGGTCCTGGTCGCCGTCGTGGCGGGTCGACCAGCCGGCCACGTCGGGCTGGTACCACCCGCACGCGCACGGCACGACCGCCGAGCACGTCCGCCGAGGGGTCTACGGGATGTTCCTGGTGGACGATCCCGCCGCCGCGCCGGGCGGGCTGCCCGACGGCTACGGCGTGGACGACGTCCCCGTCATGGTCCAGGACGTGAGGCTGGGGGGCGACGGCTCGCTCGCGCGGGGCAACGGGTTCCTGGAGGTCACCGGCCCGCTGGGCGACACGCTGCTGGTCAACGGCACGGTGGGGCCGTTCCTCGACGTGACGACCGAGGCCGTGCGGCTGCGCCTGCTCAACGCCTCGGCGGCCCGGGTCTACGACTTCGTGCTCGACGACGGCCGGCCGATGGACCTGGTCGCGACCGACGGCGGGCTGCTCCCGGCGCCGGTGAGCACCGGGTCGGTGATGCTGTCGCCGGGCGAGCGGGCCGAGGTCGTGGTCCGGGTCGGGCCGGGCGAGCGGGTCGTGCTGCAGAGCCGACCACCGGACCTCGGTGTCGCCGGGGTCATGGCGCGGATGTCCGGGGCGGGTGACCGGTTCGACGTGCTCGAGCTGCGGGCGGCCGAGCGGCTCCGGGCGAGCCCGCCGCTGGCGGGGACGCTGGCCCCGGCGCCGGACCTGGCGGTGCAGGACGCCACCGTGACCCGGACGTTCGACCTGGCGGGCGGGAACGCGATCAACGGCCTGCGGATGGACATGTCGCGCGTCGACGAGGTGGCCGAGACCGGCACGACCGAGGAGTGGGCGGTCCGCAACCTCGACGGCATGCCCCACAACTTCCACCTGCACGGCACCTCGTTCGTCGTGGCCGAGCTGGACGGGTCGCCGCCGCCGGCCCACCTGACCGGGTGGAAGGACACCGTCCTGCTGCCGCCCGGCGGCGTGGCCCGGCTCGTCGTGCGCCACGACGGACCGCCCGACCCGGACGCCCCGTACCTCTACCACTGCCACCTGCTGGCCCACCACGACCAGGGGATGATGGGGCAGCTGGTGCTCGTGGGGCCCGGCGGCGAGGCGGGCGACGTCCACGATGCGTCCCACGAGGTCGCGACGCCGTCGACGGACCGGCAGGCCGACGGGGCGGCCAGGCTGTTCCCCGGCGCGGCGGGGCACGAGCACTGAGACCGTCGCGGTCGGCTGCGTTGTCCCGCGGACGGCGGTGTGCGACCGTTCGCGCGTGATCGCCCCCGTGCGCAACGAGCCGCTCGCCCGTGCCTGGTTCCTGCTGACGGCGGCCGTCGTGGTGGTGGCCGTGGCCGTCCAGGTCCCGCTCTCGGCGGCGGTGGAGACCGGGTACTTCAGCACCCCGCTGGCCCGCGGTCTCAACGTCTTCGCGTTCTTCACCATCCAGTCCAACCTGCTGGTGGCGGCGTCGGCCCTGCTGACGGCGCTGGACCCCGACCGCGACACCCGGCTGCGCCGGGTGCTCCGCCTGACGTCGCTGGTCGCGATCACGGTCACGGGCGTCGTCTACCACTCGGTCCTGGCCGGGCTGGTCGAGCTGAGCGGGTGGGGCTACGTCGCCGACGTGGCCGTCCACACGGTCGTGCCGGTCCTGGCCGTCCTGGGCTGGGTGCTGTTCGGGCCCCGTGGCCGCACCACCTGGGGGGTCGTGGCGCTGAGCGCGGTGTTCCCCGTGCTCTGGCTCACCTTCACGCTCGTGCGCGGACCCCTGGTCGGTGGCTTCTGGCCGTACCCCTTCGTCGACGTCGACGAGCTCGGCTGGGCGCAGGTCCTGCTGAACTGCGGCGGGGTCGCCGTCCTCCTGCTGGGCCTGGCCGCGGTGGCGCACGGGGCCGACCGGCTGCTGCGGCGCGGCACCGGGGGCGAGCGGACGCCGGTCGGCGATCAGGCCCGGGCCGGCTAGGACCGCCGGGGTCAGGTGGGGCGGGTGCGGCCGTCGCCGACCTGGCGCAGCAGCCGGACCGCGTCGTCGGCGCCGAGGCCCAGCCGCTGCAGCGCGGACAGGTAGACCAGCGTGGCCTCCTGAGCCCGCTGCTCGGTGACGTCGCCGGTGGCGGCCACCACCGTGCCGTTGCGGCCCCGGGTGACCACGACACCGGCCGCCTCCAGCTCGCGGTAGGCGCGGGCGACGGTCCCCGACGCCAGGCCCAGGTCCCCGGCCAGTCGACGCACCGGGGGCAGCCGGTCGCCGGGGCGGAGCAGCCCCGCGTCGACCTGGGCGACGACCTGGCTGCGGACCTGCTCGTAGGGCGGGACGGCCGAGCGGGGGTCCACCTGGAGAATCACGGCCGGGCCCCGGCCCGGGCGACGGCGGGCGGGACGGGCCACAGCCGGAGCCGGAAGTGCCGGGCGGGGCGGCTGGCGAGCATCACGACCAGCAGGACCAGCAGGACCCCGAGCGCGAGCATGACCCACAACCCGGTAAGGCCGACGGCGATGCGCTCGTCGGGGACCGCGCGGGCGACCTCGAGACCCAGCCCCAGCGTGGCGACGAGCCCGGCGTACATGGGCATGCTGACGATGTCGCGCAGGGCCTGCGACCGCAGGGCGTCGTCCCAGGCGAGCTCCTCCGGGCTGGACACGGTGCGGCGGGCGTTCAGCACCACCCCGCCGGCGGCCAGTGACAGCACGAGCAGGGCGGGCGGCACGAGGGCCAGCAGGCCGATCCTGAGCGGGTCGACCCCGGCGACGGCGGGGTCGGCCAGCAGGACCGCGAGGACGAGGCCGACGGCGGTGGGGACCAGGCAGGCGACGACCGTGCTCCACCGCTCGAGGCCGTTGACGTAGTCACCGAGGCGGACCTCACGGGTGCGCGCGACACGCGGCGCGTCGGAGTCGGGGGCACGGCGCACCGCGAGGAGCGCGTACGCGGCCGCGGCGAGCGCCATGCCGACGAACCCGGCCCCCATGGCCAGCGGGATGGCGTCGGGGACCACGAGCTCCTCCCCCGGCGCGGGGTCGGGCGGCACGACGACGGCCGCCACCCAGAGACCGAGCAGGAGGCCCGACGTCGCCGCGGTGGTCCGCTCCTGCAGACGACGGACGACCTGCCCGCGGTCGTGGACGGGCGGGGCGAGGTCGGCCCGCCGGGCCGTGCCGCGCAGCAGCAGCCGCCCCCCGAGCGGTGTCCAGGTGCAGGCCAGGACGACGGCGGCGACGGCGGTCGCCGCGACCGCCAGGACTAGCGGTGTCATGCGT
Source organism: Aquipuribacter aurantiacus (assembly GCF_051216895.1). NCBI lineage: Bacteria > Bacillati > Actinomycetota > Actinomycetes > Micrococcales > Intrasporangiaceae > Aquipuribacter > Aquipuribacter aurantiacus. Next base: position 30,765 of record NZ_JBPKAO010000001.1, on the reverse strand, counting down.
CTCTCCCTCTGTTTGTATCGAACGTCGTATCAACGTATCGGTACAAACCCCGGAGGGCAAACGGCGAGGGCGGGGCCGTCGCGGGCGCGCGTGCGCCGCGTCGACGACCCCGCCCTCGCAGGTGGGTCCGGTGGTGCTGGGTGGTTCAGGCGGCGTCGGGCAGCGCCGGGTAGTCGGTGTAGCCCTCGGGGCCCTCGCCGTAGAAGGTCGACGAGTCGGCCTCGGCCAGCTCGGCGCCGACCCGGTGCCGCTCGGGCAGGTCGGGGTTGCTGATGAACGCCCGTCCGAAGGCGACGGCGTCGGCGCGGCCCTCGGCGACGGCGGCCTCCGCCGTCTCGGGGGTGAAGCCCTGCGCCAGGACGAGCGGGCCACGCCAGGTGCGCCGGAGGGTCTCCGTCAGCGCGACCTGACGCTCGCCGTCCACGACGGGCTCGATGTAGTGCACGTAGGCCAGCCCACGACGGTCGAGCTCGGCGCCCAGGTAGGTCAGCACGCCCTGCACGTCGGTGTCGGTCGTGCCGGCGGTGCCGTTGCCCAGCGACAGCCGGATGCCCACGGTGGCCGGGTCGCCGGTCGCCTCGACGACCGCGTCCACGACCTCCAGCGTCAGCCGGGCCCGGTTCTCGACGTCGCCGCCGTAGGAGTCGGTCCGGTCGTTGACGCCGTCGGCGAGGAACTGCTCGAGCAGGTAGCCGTTGGCGGCGTGGACCTCGACGCCGTCGAAACCGGCGGCCAGGGCGCGGACGGTGGCGCGGCGGTAGTCCTCGACCACGCGGGGCAGCTCGTCGGAGGTCAGCCGGCGCGGGGTGGAGGTGGCCTCGTAGCCCTGGGCGGTGAACGACATGGCGCCCTCGGCCGCCCGGTCGGTCGACGACACGGGCGGCTGCCCGTCGTGGAACGAGCTGTGGCTGATCCGGCCGACGTGCCAGAGCTGGGCGACGATCCGGCCGTCGGCGGCGTGGACGGCGTCGGTGACGGTGCGCCAACCGGCGACCTGGTCGTCGTTCCACAGGCCCGGGGTCCACTTGTAGCCGACGGCCTCGGGGGTGATGGCGGCGGCCTCGGACACGATCAGGCCGGCGCCGGCGCGCTGGCGGTAGTACTCGGCGTTGAGGTCGCCGGGCACGCGCTGCTCACCCGTGCGGGTGCGGGTGAGCGGGGCCATGACGAACCGGTTGGGCAGGTCGAACGCACCGAGGCGGACCGGGCTGAGCAGGGACGTCGTCACTTCGTGGATCTCCTCGCGGTCTGGTCGCGGCACCGGTGGGTGCCACTGCCGGACAACGCGCCGGACCCGGAGGCTCATCCCGAGGAGGCGGGTGCCGTCCCGAACCGGGCGCGCAGGACGAACCACAGCACCGCTCCCACCAGCGGGAGGACCAGGACCACGATCACCCAGGTGAGCCTCGTCACGCCGTCGATCCCCGGCCGACGGAGGATGTCGACGAGCGCCGACACGAACAGGACGAACGGGATGACGACCAGGAACAGCAGGAGCAGCGTCGGCTGGTCCAGCAGGTTGCGTGTCATCGGTCCCCCCAGCGACCCGGACCGTGGCGGTCAGGGTGGGTCGACCCTATCCGTCCTGCTCGCGGCCTGACCCGGGGACCGCCCGACCACGACTCATGACATGACATTGCACAAGGTCTTACATCTGTCATGACTCCGAGGTAGCGTCCGGTCCGCCGGGTGTCGCCCGGCGCCGGACCACACCCGAGGAGCTATCCATGGACCACACCCCCCGCCCCGCGTCGCGTCGCGCCCCCCTGCGGGCCGCGGCCGCGATCGGGATGGCGAGCCTCGTCATCACCTCCCTCGGCGGTGTCGCGCAGGCCGCCACGGGCGACGAGCTCGCCCCGCTCCGACTGGCCGACACCGCCGAGGCGATCGACGGCCGCTACGTCGTCGTCCTCGACCAGGCCCCGGCGACCGCGACGAAGGCGTCCGCGGCCCGGGGCACCGTCGACCTGCGGCGGGGCTCGGCCCACGCCCGGGCGGGGAGCAGCCTGGCCAGGGCCGTCGCGCGCGCCGAGGCGGTCGGCGGGGACGTCACCTACACCTACGGCGCCGCCATCGCGGGCTACGCCGCCGAGCTGACCCCGTCAGAGCTGGCCGCCGTCCGCAAGGACCCGGCCGTGGCCTACGTGGAGGCCGACCAGACGGTCTCGGTGTCCGCGACGCAGAGCAACGCCACCTGGGGCCTGGACCGCATCGACCAGCGCAACCGACCGCTGAACCGCACCTACACCTACGGCCCGACCGGCGCCGGCGTGGACACCTACGTCATCGACACCGGGGTGCTGGCCACCCACCGGGAGTTCACCGGCCGGATGGGCGTCGGCGCGACCGCGATCAACGACGGTCGCGGCACCAGCGACTGCAACGGCCACGGCACGCACGTCGCCGGCACGGTCGCCGGCACCACCTACGGCGTGGCCAAGGGCGCGACCGTGATCCCGGTCCGCGTGCTCGGCTGCAACGGCTCGGGCAGCAACTCCGGCGTCATCGCCGGCATCGACTGGGTGACGGCCAACGCCAGCGGCCCGTCGGTGGCCAACATGAGCCTCGGCGGCGGCGCCTCGACCGCGACCGACGCCGCGGTCCAGCGGGCCGTGAGCGCCGGCGTGACCATGGTGGTCGCGGCCGGCAACGAGAACCAGAACGCCTGCAACGTCTCCCCCGCCCGCGCGGTCAACGCCATCACGGTGGCCAGCACCACCAGCACCGACGCCCGGTCGAGCTTCTCCAACTTCGGCAGCTGCGTCGACATCTTCGCGCCCGGCTCCAGCATCACCTCGGCCTGGTTCCAGTCGACCACCCAGACCCGGACCATCAGCGGCACCTCGATGGCCGCGCCCCACGTCGCCGGCGCCGCGGCGCTGTTCCTGCAGCGCAACCCGTCCGCGTCGCCCGCGGCGGTGACCAGCTCGCTGGTCGCCAACAGCACGCCCAACGTCGTGTCCGGCGCCAACGGCTCGCCGAACCGGCTGCTGTTCACCGGTTACATCAGCTGACCCGCCGGACGGACGGGGGGCGGAGCCCCGTTCGTCCCGTGGGAGGGGAGACGCAGGCCCGGTGGCTTCTCGCGCCGGGCCTGCGTCATGCCCCGGCCCCCGTCACGACGCACCTCACCGGGGTGTGAGCATGCGCTGCAGCGCCAGCACCGTGCGCCAGCTGCGCGCGGACACCACCCCCGTCACGAGCCGGCTGACGGCCTGGGGCAGCCGGGCGTTGCGCGTGCCGTCGGGGTGCCACAGGTGGATGTCACGGTCGACGACGGCGAACCGCTCGGGCAGGTAGGCCGCCGCGTCCAGCGCCGCGACCGCGTCCGGGTCCGGCGGTGCGGAGCAGAACGTCACCGAGTGGCGGGACGGGTCGGCTGCCACCCCGGGGAAGGTCCCGAGCGGGTCGGCGTCCACGGTGGCATCGACCTCGTCCCGCAACCGCGTGAGGCAGGGCGTGTCGACGCCGAACCGGTCCGCGACGAGCGCGCGGAACCGGTCCGCCACCTCCTGCGGCGCCTCGCCGCCCCGCTCCACGACGACGTTGCCGCTGGCCAGGTAGGTCTGCACGCCGGTGAAGCCGGCGGCGGTCATGGCCTCCCGCAGCGCCGGCATGGACACCTTGTTCCGGGCGCCGAGGTTGATGCCGCGGGGCAGCAGGGCGATCCGCGTCACCGCTGCGCCCCGGCGTCGTGGACCAGAAGGGCCACCTGCACCCGGTTGTCCAGGCCGAGCCGGGCCAGCAGGCGTGACACGTAGGCCTTGACGGTCGCCGGGCTCATGTACAGCGCCTCGGCGATCTGCGCGTTGGGCAGGCCCTGCGCCACGGCCACGGCGACCTCCCGCTCGCGGTCGGTCAGGCCCTCCAGAGCCTGCTTGGCCGCCCGCTGCCGCTCGTCGGCGGGCTGCTCCGCGTCCAGGGCCGAGACGTGGCGCAGCAGTCCGCGGGTCACCGTCGGGGACAGCACGGCCTCCCCGGCCGCGACCCGGCGCACCGCGTCGACGATGTCGGCCGGTGGCGTGTCCTTGAGCAGGAACCCGCCCGCCCCGGCCCGCACCGCGCGCACCACCTGCTCGTCCGCGTCGAACGTCGTGAGCACCACCACCTCGGGCGCCCCGGGCCGACGTCGCAGCGCGGCCGTGGCGGTGAGCCCGTCCACCCGCGGCATCCGGATGTCCATCAGCACCACGTCGGGGCGGTGGCGGGCCACCGCGTCGCTCACCTCGTCGCCGTCCCCGGCCTCCCCGACCAGCTCCACCCCGGCCGCGCCGCGGAGCACGAACGACAGGGCGCTGCGGACCAGCGGGTCGTCGTCGACGACGAGCACCCGGACCACGTCGGCCCCGCCCTGGGGACCGTCGACCGGCCCGGCCCCACCCGTGCTCACCCCCACGGCAGCCACACCCTCAGCATGAACGCGTCCCCCTCGACCCCGTGCTCCATCCGGCCGCCGGCCAGCATGGTCCGTTCGGCCAGACCCACCAGTCCTCGCCCGGCCCCGGGCACCTGCCCCGTCGGAACCGTCCCGGACCCCGGTGCGCCGTGCGCGGGCCGCAGCGCGTTGCTGACCTCGACGCTCACGCCCTCCCCGGGACGCCCGGCCACGCGGACCCGCACCACGCCGCCGCGACCGTGCTTGCGGGCGTTGGTCAGGCCCTCCTGCAGGACCCGGTAGGCCGTCCGGCTGGTCGTCAGCGGCAGGTCCGCGGTGCCGTCCTCGGGCAGGTCGACCTCGGACTGCACGGTCGCGCCGGTCCCGCGGGTCTCGGCCAGCAGCGCCTCCAGCGCGTCCAGCGACGGCTGGGGCCGCGACCCGGAGTCGGTGTCGGTGGCGTCGGGCAGGGCGGGGTCCGAGCGCAGGACGCCGATCACCTCGCGCAGGTCCTCCAGGGCCAGGTGGGCGTTGTGCCGGATGATCCCCGCGGCCACGGCCACCTCGTCGGGCTCCGCGTCGGGCCGGAACTCCAGGGCCCCGGCGTGCATGCTGACCAGGGAGATGCGGTGGGCGAGCACGTCGTGCATCTCCCGCGCGATCCGGGTGCGCTCGCCCAGCCGGGCGGCCTGGGCCGAGCGGGCCTGCTCCGCCTCGGCCCGCTCGGCGCGCTCGCGCAGCGAGGCCATCAGCTGGCGACGGGCCCGCACGAACATCCCGAGGGCGACGACCGCGGCGAGCATGGCCACGCCGGCGAAGACGAAGGTCAGGCCGACGAGCCAGCCCAGGCTGCCGTCGGTCCAGGCCAGCCAGTAGGCGAGGGACGCCACGACCTGGGCCGCGATCACGGGCACCGTCCACACCCAGCGGCGGTGCAGGGCCACGGTGAACACCAGCGCCATCACGGCGAACACCGACGACGTCGACACCACCGACACCGCCGTCGTCAGCAGGGTCAGCGTCACCGGGTACCGCCGCCGCCACCACAGCGACAGGCACGCCAGCGCCCCGAGCGCGACGTCCGCCGTCGCGGTCAACGGCGTGAAGGGCACGACCCCGGCGTCCTCGACGGGGGTGCTGGCGATCACGAGCATGAGCAGCCCGCCGAGCACGGCGAGGACGAAGACCAGGGAGTCGACCACCCAGTCGCGGCGGCTCCGGCGTCGGCGGACCTCACCCGTGGGTGAGGTCCACTGCCCGACGCCGGACGCGCGGGACCCGGTCCCGACCGGCGTGGCGTCGTCGGAGGTCCTGCCCACGACCTGCACCGTCCCCGCTCCCACCGGTCCAGGCTAGGACCGTGGGGCGACAGGCGGCACCGCCATAGGTCGATGGTCGCCGGTCTGGACGTCGACCTTCGGACCGTCGGCGCAGACCCACGGCCGCTGCCGGCGGGGGGTTCCGACGGCGAAGGTCGAGCCATGATCGAAGCGAGCAACCTGACCAAGCACTTCGGGTCGACGACCGTGGTGCACGACGTGTCCTTCTCCTGCCCGCCCGGCACGGTGACGGGGTTCCTGGGGCCCAACGGCGCGGGCAAGACCACCACGCTGCGCATGCTGACCGGTCTCAGCCCGATCGACTCCGGCACCGCGACGGTCGCGGGTGTCCCGTTCCGTCGCCTGCCCAACCCGGGACGCGTCGTCGGGGTGATGCTCGACGCGTCCGCGCAGCACAGCGGCCGGACCGGTCGAGAGACGCTGCGCCTGGGCGCACAGGTCCTGGGCGTGCCCGCGGGCCGCGCCGACGAGCTGCTCGAGCTGGTCGGGCTGGCCGGCCCCGCCTCCCGCAAGCGGGTGGGGAAGTACTCCCTGGGCATGCGGCAGCGGCTCGGCCTGGCCTACGCCCTGCTCGGCGACCCCGACGTCCTCGTCCTGGACGAGCCGGCCAACGGCCTCGACCCGCAGGGCATCCGCTGGATGCGAGGCCTGGTGCGGCAGTTCGCCGACGGCGGCGGCACGGTGCTGCTGTCCTCGCACCTGCTGGGCGAGGTGGCGGCCGTCGCCGACCGCCTCGTCGTCATCGGCGGCGGCCGCATCGTCGCCGCCGGCCCCACGGCCCAGCTGCTCGAGGGCCAGGACGACCTGGAGGAGTACTTCTTCCGGCTCACCGACCCGACCAGCCCGAACCCCAGCAGCCCCACCAGCCCCGAAGGAGCCCACCGATGAGCACCGCTCTCAACCCCGACCCCGCGGTCGACCTCGCCCCGCTGGAGATCAAGGGTCCGGGCCCCGGGACCCTCGTCGCCGTCGAGCTCCGCAAGTCGGTCGACACCCTGACCGGGCGCTGGATCCTCGGCGTCACCGTCGCCCTGGTCGTCGGTGCCCTGGCGCTGGCCCTCGGCTTCGTGGCCGAGGCGCAGTGGTCGCTGTCGACGTTCGCGGCCTACGCCGCGCTGCCGCTGTCGCTGCTGCTGCCCGTGCTCGGGGTGCTGCTGGTCAGCGGCGAGTTCTCCCAGCGCACCACGTTGACCACGTTCGCGCTGGTCCCCTCCCGGCACCGGTTCGTGCTGGCCAAGACCGCGGCGGCGCTCGTCCTGGCGGTCCTGGGCGCGCTGGTGGCCCTGCTGCTGTCGTTGGTCGCGACCGGCGTCGCCACGGCGATCGAGCCCGGCACCTCGTGGGCGGTCGACTGGCCCGTGCTCGCCCAGCTGCTCGTCGCGCAGCTGGTGTTCGTGCTCGTGGGCGTGGGGTTCGGTCTGCTCGCCCAGAACACGCCGCTGGGTGTGGTCGCCTACCTGCTGCTGCCGAGCCTGCTGTCGCCGGTGATCCTCCTCGTGCCGTCCCTGGCGGACATCGGTGTCTGGATCGACCTCGGCACCGCGTCGTTCCCGCTGCTGGCGCCGGAGGCCATGGACGCCGGGGAGTGGGCCCGCGTGGGCACAACGACCGCGCTGTGGGCGGGGGTCCCCTTCGTCCTGGGCTGGTTGCGGCTGCTGCGTCGCGAGATCGCCTGAGCCACCGCTGCCGGACCCCACCACCCGGGGAGGCCGGACGACGGGGCGGCGGAGCGCGGGGCGGCGGACCTAGCGGCGCAGCTCCGACGTGCAGCACTTGGGCCCGCCGCCGCCCTTGAGCAGCTCGCCCAGCTCGACCGGGACGGGTACGAAGCCCCGCTCGGACAGCTGGTCGGCGAGCCCGGTGGCCGCGGCCGGCATCACGACGTGGCGGCCGTCGCTCACCGAGTTCAGCCCCAGCACCAGGGCGTCGTCCTCGTTCGCCTCGACGGAGTCGGGGAACAGCCGCCGCAGCACCGACCGCGAACCGGGCGAGAACGCACCCGGGAACCACGCGACCGTGGTGTCGTCGAGCGGGAACAGCGCGGTGTCCAGGTGGTAGAACCGCGGGTCGACCAGCTCCAGCCCGATCACCGGGCGGCCCGTCCGCTCCTGGATCTCCGCGTGCGCGCCGCGCTGGGTGCGGAAACCCGTCCCGGCCAGCACCAGGTCGCCGACGACGGTCAGGTCGCCCTCGCCCTCGTGGACGTCCTGGGTGGGGTGCACCTCGCCGAAGCCGTTGGCCTGGAGCCAGGTCGCGTGGGCCGGGGCCTCACCGGCCCGCTCGGGGTGGGCGAACCGGGCGCCCACGGCGACGCCGTCCACGACGAAGGCCCCGTTGGCGGCGAACACCATGTCGGGCAGCCCGGGGACGGGGTCGAGCTCGTGGACGGTGTGGCCCAGGTCGCGGTAGGCGTCCCGCAGGCCCTCCCACTGCCGGACGGCCAGGTCGGTGTCGACGTCCACGCCCGGGGTCATCCAGGCGTTGATGGCGTACTCGACCGCGAAGTGGACGGGCCGGCACATGAGGAAGGTCCGGCGGACCGCGACGCGGTCACCGGGCAGGGGCTCGGGGGCGAGACGCTCCCCGGGAAGCACAGCGGTCACGGCATGACGGTACGGGCGCCGAGGCGCACCGGTCAGGGGGTGAACGTGCGTGGTGGCGCTCGATCGTTGCGCCTTATCGGACACGAGGGGTGCATCATTGCGTGATGCGCCTCGACGACATCGACGAGCGGATCCTGGCCCTGCTCCGCGACGACGGTCGGGCGTCGTTCGCCGCCGTCGGAGGGCGCGTCGGGCTGTCGGCCTCCGCGGTCAAGCGACGGGTCGACCGGATGCTCGACGCCGGGGTGATCACGGGGTTCTCGGCCGTCGTGGACCCCGAGGCGCTGGGCTGGACCACCGAGGCCTACGTCGAGCTGTGGTGCGCACCCAGCACGACACCGGCGGCCGTGATGGCGGTGGCCGCACGGCACCCGCAGGTGGTGTCCGCGGCCACGATCTCGGGCGAGGCCGACGCGCTCGTGCACGTCCGGGCGACCAGCGTCCACGACTTCGAGCGGGTGCTGGAGCGGATCGGAGCGGACCCCGCGGTGGTCCGCACCAAGTCCGCCATCGTCCTCAGCCGCGGCGTGCTGCGGACTTGAGACCGGTCTTGAGCGCACCCTGCTCAACCTGGCGGGAACAGACCCCCCGACCTGCGTGTTGAGACCGGCATGACAACCCCGACCGACCTCTACGACGTCGTCACCAGGGGCAGGATGTTCCTGGCCGCCGGTGACCCGACGACGGCGGCCGGCATGCTCGGCCACGCCGCAGCCCTCGCGCCCACCGACCGGGCCGTCCACACGGACCTGGCCCGCGCCTGCTTCGACTCCGCCCAGCTGACCAAGGCCGAGGCGGCGTTCAGCACCCTCGTCGAGCTCGACCCCACCGACGTCTGGGCCCGCCGTGGCCTGGCGCGGACCCTGCGCCGGCAGTCCCGTCGCGACGAGGCCGCGGCCCAGGACCGCATCGCCGACGCGATGGACGCCTGAGGCGGACGACCCCGACCCGGGCCGACCCACCCGGGCCGACCCACCCGTACCGACCAGCGACACGACACGCACCCTCGACGGTCACCACCGCAGGTGCGGGCCTCGGCCGTCGCTGGTCGGTACGCCCTCGTCGACAGCTCAGGGCAGCGGACGGCCCAGGACCAGCGCCTCGTCCGTCCGCTCGACCAGGTGGAAGCCCAGCCGCGCGTAGAAGGCGATCGCCCGGTCGTTGCCCGCGCTCACCCCCACGTGCACCCCGCCCGCGCCCGCGCCGGCTGCGGCGACGAAGAACCGCTCCAGCAGCCGTCGGCCCCAGCCCTCGCCCTGCACGGATGGCAGCAGGTCGACGTGCAGGTGGGCGGGGTAGCGGTCGGTGATCGACCGGGGGGTGCTCACGCCCTGCTGCACGAGGCGGGAGAGCCGCTCGTCGGCCGACCCGGGCGCCTGCTGCTCCACCGGGTACCGGCGTCGGGCCTCCGGCCACCACGCCCGGTCGCACCACTGCTCGAACGCGACGGTGTCGCTGGTGCCCAGGACGTAGCCCGCCACCCGACCCGCGCGGGTGCCGTCGTCGAGCACCAGGCACAGGTCCGGCTCGAACCGCACGTACGGGATCGCGTACACCGCGCCGGGCAGTGCCGGTTCGGCGTGGTCGCCGCTCGCGTCGTCGCCGTCGGCCGCCGTACGCAGGCAGACCTCCGCCAGGCCGGCGTCGTCGGAGCGGCGGTAGGGGCGGATGGAGCCGCCGCGACCGCGGCGTCGGCGCGCGGGGACCGGCTCGCTCATGCGGCCCGGTCCAGCAGCCCCGCGAGGACCAGGTCGACGTGCTCGTCCGGGGGCGGCCACGGGTAGGCCCCGGCGACGACGCCCGTCGCGGTCACGCCCGCCCCGCGCGCCACCCCGCGCGGGGTCACCGCGCCCGGGTCGGACTCCAGCAGGCGGGTGGCGGCGCCCACCAGCTGCAGGCGCAGTCGTCGACCCTCGCCCCAGGGGGTGCGCACCCGTGCCGCCACGCTGCCTCCCGTCCGTCGCCGAGCCCTCCGGAACCGTACACACCGGACCGACCGCCCGACGGATGTGCGGCCGACCGGCACGACGCGGTCCGGTGGTGGTCCCCGGCCCCTCAGGCGGCCGTGGTGCCCGCCGGGTCGTGCTCCCGGTCCTCGCCGGCGCGCCTCTCCTCGCGGTCGATGACGGTCCGGGCGACGATCTGCTGCTTGGTCACCGCGCGCTGGGTGCGGCCACGGCCGACGAAGCTGATGGCCCAGTGCAGCAGCGTCGTCACGCGGTTCTTGAACCCGATCAGGTACAGCAGGTGGACGAACAGCCACGCCACCCAGGCGACGAACCCGGTGAGGCGGATCCGGCCGATCTCGGTGACGGCGGCGAAGCGGCTGATGGTCGCCATCGAGCCCTTGTCCTTGTAGCGGAACGCGCCGGGCTCATCGGTGCCGTTCACCCTCGCCATGATCGTCCGGGCGGCGTGCTGGCCGGACTGGATGGCCACCTGGGCCACGCCGGGCAGGCGGTCCAGGCTCATCAGGTCCCCGACGACGAAGATCTCGGGGTGGCCGGGCACGGTGGTGTCGGGCTCGACCAGCACGCGGCCGGCGCGGTCGGTCTGGGCCCCGGCGCGCTCGGCCACCAGGCGACCCAGCGGGTTGCCCTCGACACCGGCGGCCCACATGGTCGTCTCGGCGGCGATGCGACGCTCGGAGCCGTCCTTGGTGACCACGGTCAGCCCGCTGGCGTTCACGTCGGTGACGCGGGTGCTGAGGCGGACGTCCACGCCCATCCGGCGCAGCCGGTCCTGGGTGTCGCTCGACAGCTTCTCGTGGAACGACGGCAGCACCCGGTCCGCGGCGTCGAGCAGCACGATGCGGCTGGTCGACGGGGCGATGCTCCGGAACTCCCCGCGCAGGGTGCGGTGGGCGAGCTCGGCGATCTGCCCGGCCATCTCGACCCCGGTGGGGCCGGCGCCGACGACCACGAAGGTGAGGGCCCGGGCCTGCTCCTCGGGGGTGGTGGCGAGCTCGGCGCGCTCGAACGCGGTGAAGATGCGGCCGCGCAGCTCGAGCGCGTCGTCGACGGTCTTCATGCCGGGCGCGAACTCGGCGAAGTGGCCGTTGCCGAAGTAGGACTGCCCGGCGCCGGCGGCGATCACCAGGCTGTCGTAGGGCAGCGTCGTGGTGGTGCCCTCGCCCGCGAAGGTCAGCGACCGGGCGTCCACGTCGACGTCGAGGACGTCGCCCAGCAGGACGCGGACGTTGCCCTGGTCGCGCAGGATCTCGCGCGTGGCCGGGGCGATCTCGCCCTCGGACAGGATCCCCGTCGCCACCTGGTAGAGCAGCGGCTGGAAGAGGTGGTGGACGGTCCGCGAGACCAGCGTGACGTCGACGTCGGCCTTCTTGAGCTTCTTGGCGGCGAAGAGCCCGCCGAAACCGGACCCGACGATGACGACGCGGTGACGCGGGGTGGCGGTCGTGCTGGTGGTGGAGCCCATGCGTGAGTCCTTCCGAGCCGGGTGGAGCCCCGGCCGCAGTGGTGGCGGTCGGAGCAACGTTGCTCGGGAGTGCTTGTGAAGCCGTGCACAAGGTATAACGCCGACCCCCGGGTCCGCCTTCCCGGATCCGGGTGCTGGACCGCCACCGGCGGCCCGGCCGCGCTCAGCCGCGCAGCGAGGGCAGGCGCGCGGCCACCGCGTCGAGCACCGACTCGTGGCCCGCGTACACGCCCCGGGCGCGGGGCCAGTGCGTGACGACGTCGGTGAAACCCAGCCCGGCGGCCCGGTCGACCGTGCGGAGGAAGTGGTCCAACGAGCTCAGCGCGTAGTCGCCGGCGTCGACGCTGAGGTAGCGGTGGACGTCACCGGGCGCACGGCCCGCGGCCTCCAGCGTCTCCGCGAACCGGACCGAGGCCTCAGCCACCCCGTCCCACCACCGCTCGACCGGCTCGCCCCCGGCCGGCCCGGTGGTGGCCCAGCCCTGGCCGAACCGGGCGGCCAGGGCCATGCCCCGTGGTCCGTTGGCGGCGACCACGAACGGCAGGCGGGGCCGGCTGGGGCCCCCGGGCAGCATCCGGGCGTCGTCGGCGGCGTAGTGCTCGCCGCGCCAGGTGGTCGACGTCTCGCGCAGCAGGTGGTCCAGCAGCTCCACGAACTCCGCGAACCGGGCCGTCCGGGCCCGCAGCGGCAGCGGTGCGTCGCCCAGCACGGTGGCGTCCGCCCCGGCGCCCCCGGACCCGACCCCGAGCACGAACCGGCCGCCGCTGATGTCGTCCAGGCTCATCAGCTCCTTGGCGAACGGCACGGGATGGCGGAAGTTGGGGCTGGCCACCCAGGTGCCGAGCCCGATGCGGGAGGTGACGGTGGCCGCGGCCACCAGGGTGGGCACGGTCGCGTACCAGGGCTCGTCGCGCAGGGTCCGCCACGACAGGTGGTCGTAGGTCCAGGCGTGGTCGAAGCCCAGCTCCTCGGCGCGACGCCACATCCCGGCGGCGTCGACCCAGCGCTGCTGCGGGAGGATGACCACGCCGACACGCACCCGTGGAGCCTAGGTGAGCCCTACGCTGCGACGGACGGGGCGGTCCCGGGTCAGGTCACCGCCCGGGTGCAGCGCGACGACGCAGGAGGCGGCCGTGCCACGTTCGAGCAGGGCCGCGGTGGGTGGGGTCGTGGTCCTCGTCCTGCTGCTGGTCGCGGCCGTGTCGGGGCTCGTGGCCGCGGTGGCCGCCGCGCAGGTGAGGGGCGGGGGCCCGTCCGCCTCCGAGGCCCAGCCCGCGGAGGAGTGGTTCACCGACCCCGTGACGGTCGAGGCCGAGGTGCTCGACGTGGACGGGGACCGGGCCGGCGGCTGGGCGTCGGTCGACGTCGCCTTCGACACCGAGGTCGGGCGGAAGGTGTCGGTCGTGGACCTGGGCGAGCAGGACGGGAGCAGCCCGCCGCTGCCCGAGGTGGGTGACACCGTGACCGTCGTCCACGAGCGCAGCGACCCGTCGTACGTGCTGCGGGCCGACGACCCGGTGCTGACCGGCGAGGTGGTCGACGACGTCCCGGGCGTGACGGCGGAGGAGGCCCGCGCGACCGGGCAGGCCCTGGTGGGCCGGACCCGCGCCCTGGCGCTCGGCAGCCTGGCGCTGGCGGTGGTGGTCGCCGTCGTCACGGTCGTCGCGGTGCGTCGCGCGCCGCCCGCGCGAGGCTGGGCGGAGCCGCCTCCGCCCGGGACCGCCGAGGCCCGGACCCCGGCCGACACCCCCGGCCGCTGAGGCCACCGGGCTACGGCAGCCGCGCGTGGGCCTCGGTGGCCGCGGCCTCCACCCCGGCCGAGAGCGGGGTGAAGGGCTCGACCAGCACCCCCGCCGCGGGGCCGCGGTGGCCGGACCCGGCGCGCCGCCAGGTGCCCACCACCCGACCGGCGTCCACCACGGTGGGCCGGAACACCCCGTTGCGGCCGGGCACGACGCGCTCGGCGTGCTCCGGGGCCAGGACGGCGCTGCGGTCGGCGTAGCCCAGCAGGTACTCGTCGAAGCCGGGCAGCAGCAGGACCTGCTCCGCCTCGTCGCGGCAGCCCGCCAGCCGGTCCGGCACGGCCGGGTCGAGCCAGTGCTGCACGCCGTCCACCTCGACCGGGGTCAACGAGGCGGCGGCCGCCGCCAGCCCGGTGCGGGCCTGCCCGGCGGTGATCCCGGCCCACCGGGCCAGGTCGGCCGCCGTCGCCGGCCCGTGGCCGAGGAAGTAGCGCCGGGCCAGCTCGGCCAGCGCCTCGTCGCCGTCCACGGCCAGGCCCGGGCCGACCCAGTCGGCCACTCGCACGAACGACTGCTCGCACCGCGGCTGCGACCCCGGCCCGGACCGTGACGTCGGCCCCAGGCACAGCAGGCCGGTCAGGGCCAGGTGCACGACGAGGTGGTAGCCGCGCTGCCCGCTGGTGGTGATCCCCGCGTCCTCCCACGCCCCCATCAGCTCGGCCCGCGTCACCCCGGGTCCGGCGCGGTCGGCCGTGTCGGCCGTGTCGGCCGGGCGGCGTCCGGGTGAGGCGTGGTGAGCGGTCGCCAGCAGCGCGTCGGCCAGCGCGGTCGCCCGTCCCAGGGTCGCGGTGTCGATCCCCAGCTCCGCCTGCCGGGCGGCGAACCGGCTCAGGCTCCGGACGGCGGTGGTGCGCAGCAGCCAGCCCAGGTCGTCGGCCGCGACCAGGTGCAGCGTGCCGCGCATCGGCCAGGTCCGGACCACGCTCCCGCCGTCGAGCGCCGCGACGACGTCGTCCCGTGCCCTGGACGACGTCCTCAGCGCCACCGACGTCAGCGCGCCCGGCAGGTCCTGCGCCTGCACCGCCGTCAGCCGGCGGACCACGTCCAGCGCCCCGGTCCCCGGCACCACGCCGACCAGCCCCTGCGCGACCAGCCGCAGCAGACCCACCTCGCGGGGCGTCACCGTCGTCACCATGCAGCCCACTGTGTCGAGCCGGTCGGACAGTCGACCCGCCGCGGCAGGGCCGTCCGCGCAGGAGCTGCCCCGTCCGCGACCATGGGGTGGTGCCCGACCTGCCTGATGCACCCGTCCCCGTCGTGCTGGACTGCGACCCCGGCCACGACGACGCCCTCGCCCTGCTGGTCGCCCACGCCGACCCCCGCCTGGACCTGCTGGCCGTGACGGTGGTCCACGGCAACCAGACCGTCGACAAGTGCCTGCGCAACACCCTCGCGCTGTGCACGTTGGCGGGCATCACCGACGTGCCCGTCGCCCGCGGCGCGGACCGTCCGCTGGTCCGCGCCCTGCGCGTCGCCCCCGACATCCACGGCGAGACCGGCCTGGACGGTCCGCTGCTGCCGGAGCCCACGGTGACCGCCGACGCCCGCGACGCCGTCACCCTGCTGCACGACGTGCTGATCGCGGCCCCCGCGCCGGTCACCGTGCTGGCCACGGGGGCGCTGACCAACATCGCCCTGCTGCTGCGCGCCCACCCCGACCTGCGCGCACGGGTCCACGAGGTCGTCTGGATGGGCGGGTCGACCAGGGGCGGCAACATCACCCCGTTCGCGGAGGCCAACGCCGCCAACGACCCCGAGGCCGTCGAGGAGGTGCTGGCCTCGGGGGTGCCGTTCACCATGGTCGGCCTGGACGTCACCCACCAGGCGCTCGTCACGCCGGACGTGCTGGAACGGCTCCGGCGGCTCGACACCCCGGTCGCGCAGGCCTGCGTCGAGCTGATGACGTTCTTCGCGAGCACCTACGACCGGCAGTTCGGCATGCCGGACCCGCCGCTGCACGACCCCGTCGCCGTGGCCCGGGTCCTCGACCCCTCGCTGGTCCACGTGGTGCGGACCAACCTGGTCGTGGAGACGGAGGGCCGCTGGACCGCCGGGGCGACCGTGGCGGACCTGAGCGGCTACTCCGGGCGGACGCCGAACGCCGACGTCGCCGTGGGGCTCGACCGGGACCGCTTCTTCGAGCTGCTCGTCGCGGCGGTCGCGACCTACCGCTGAGCCCGGCGGCCGGGGAACGACGGGCGCCTCAGCGGTCCAGCTGCTCCTGGGCGGCGGCCAGCACCCGCACCACCTCGGCCCCGAAGCGCGCGTCGCACGGGTGCCCCGGCGCACCGCCCGCGGCGGCGACCAGCGAACGGACCGCCTCCGACAGCGCGTCCACCGCCTCGACGTCACCGTGGTCGGCGGGTACCGACGCCCAGCCGTGCTCGCCGTACACGTCGAAGCGCAACGTCGAGGCCGCCGCCGGCACGGTGTGGCTGAGCGTGGCCACGCTGGATGCGTGCTCACCGTGGCGCAGGACCAGGTGCACGGTGTCGGCGGGACCGCGGGCCGCCGTCACGCCGGTCACCGGCCCCAGCACGGGCACCAGCAGCGACAGGGCGTGCGGTCCGACGTCCCACAGCGCCCCGTGCTCGTGGCGCCAGGGCGAGGCGTCGAACGGGCTGCCCGCGATCCGACCGACGAGGTGCGTGCTCGCCCCGCTCCACCCGCCCTGCGCGACCAGGCCGTCCAGCCACGACCGCAGCGGTGCCTTGTGCCGCAGCGTGAAGAACACCGTCGTGCTGACCCCGGCCTCGACGGCGGCCGCCGTCACCGCGTCGGCCTCCTGGACCGTCAGCGCCGTCGGCTTCTCCAGCAGCAGGTGGCACCCGGCGCGGGCGGCCTGCACCGCCAGCGGGGCCTGGACCGACGGCGGGACGGCGAACGTGACGGCGTCGACGTCGGCGAACAGCGACGCGGGGTCCTCGTGGGCCCGCAGGTCGAACCGCCGGGCCAGGGCGGACGCCTTGTCGGGGTCGCGGCCCCACACCCCGACCAGCTCGACGCCCTCGACGGCGGCGACGCCCGCGGCGTGCACCTCTGCCGCCCAGAACCCGGTCCCGACCAGCCCCACCCGCACGACGTCCTCCTCCGGCGACGACCACGGTCGGGTCGACGCCGCGGGCCAGGGTGCCACGCGGGACGGGGCGGGCCGGTGCTCGTGGCGCGACGCCCGGTCAGCGACGGCGGATGCCCGTGAGGACGGCGCCGACGACCAGGAGCAGGCCCAGGGCCACCATCCCGAGGGGCAGCGCGTAGGACAGGTCGACAACCAGGTCGGTGACCTCGCGGGCCAGCAGCACGCCGGCCACGGCCAGGACGACCAGGCCCCACGCCAGGGTGCCGACGGCCGGGCCGGTCAGCTCCACCTGGTCGTGGCGGGCGTCCCACGCCGTGGCGGGCGGCTCCGTCGGGCCCGGGCTGCCGGGCTCCTCGGGTGCGGGTGCGGGTGCGGTGCTGCTCATGCTGTCCTCCGTCCGGGCCACGAAGACGCGACCGTGGGGCTCGTTCCCGACATGGGGTGCGACGGGCTGGGCGATCGGTGGGGTGCGGCGGCCCTCGGGGCCCTCAGGGGCGCTCATGGCTGCGGCACCGTGACGAGCTCGACGTCCCCGACGAGCACGCGGGCGTCCACGACGACCTGGGGGTCCTGCTCCTCGCCCGTGGTCCACGCGAGCATCAGCCCGTCCCGGCCGCCTGGGTACTCCCTGTCGTCCGGGCTCATCCGCGCGGTGCGGACCGCCGTCGCGGCCTCGACGACCACGTCCATGTCCTCCGGCACGAGCACCTGCAGCGACCCGACGCCCACGCGGACGGGGACCTCGACCTCGGCCCCGCGGGGCAGGTCGGACAACCCCCTCAGGTCGAGCACCGCCTCGCCGGCCCCGAGCGAGCCGCCGCGTTCTGCGGCCCTCTCGGTGACCGGGGCCCAGGTGACGTCGCCGGCCACCTGGGCGGTCCGCCAGCTGGGCACCAGCAGGACGGCGGCGGTCAGCACGAGCGCGCCGAACGCGGCCCCGCCGACGGACCCGTCGCGGCGACCGGCCAGACCGAGACCGACCAGGCCCAGCCCGAGCACGGTGAGTACGGCGCAGGCGGCCAGCAGCCACGGTCGACCGAGCAGCAGGCCCTGGTCCGCGGCCAGCCAGACGGCACCGCCGGCCAGCAGCGCCGCGCCGGTGACGGCCGACGCGACGGCGGGGCCGGGGCCTCGGCGCCGGGGGCGGACGACGGGCGTGGGCCGCGGTGACGGCACCGGTGCCGCGACGTAGGGGTGGCCGGGACCGTCTGCGGGTGCGGTCGAGCCGCCACCCGTCGGGGCCTCGGTGCCGGGCGGGCCCGTCGGGCCCGACAGCCCGGCGGTACCGCGCTCCACGGCCTCGCGCATCCGGGGCAGGTAGGCCAGCGCCACCACCAGCAGCGTGCCGACCAGCAGCGCCCAGACCAGCTCGCCGCCGTCCACCAGGGCCCCACCGCGCCACAGGTCCCACGGACCCGGCACGACCATGGCCAGCAGCAGCAGCGCCACGGCCCCCACGGTCGTCCCGGTCAGGTCGCCGTAGCTGGCCCGCTCGAGCTCGATGCTGCCGTCGTGGTCCGGCAGCAGGACGAGCGCGACGGCGTACACGGCCACGCCCGCCCCGCCGAGCAGGGTGAGGGCGACGACCCCGACCCTGACCAGCACGGGGTCGACCCCCAGGCGGTGGGCGGTGCCGGAGCACACCCCCCCGACCCAGCGGTCGTCCGCCGGACGGCGGACGCCGGAACGTCGCAGGGCGTCCCAGAAGGGCTGCAGGCCGCGGGGCGGCCCGGCCGGCGGGGGAGTCCCGGTCGTCGGAGGAGTCTGGTCGGTCGGCGTGCTCGTGCTGTCGGTCGGTTCCATGGCTCGATCGTGGCTCGCGGTGACGCCCGCGGGTATGGGGGACGACCCTGGGACGACCCTGGTCCCCTCCTCGGCCGCCCAGGGGTGGGACGGGGGTCCGCCCCGGGTCCGCACCCGCACGACCGGGGGCAGGATGGGGTGATGGACGGACCGCAGCGCCCCCCGCTGCGCCGCAGGACCGACGGCCGGGTCGTGGCCGGGGTCGCGAACGGGCTGGCGCAGCACCTGGGCATGCCGGTCCCGGCGGCGCGGATCGGCTTCGTCGCGACCACCACCGTGATGGGCGTCGGGGCCCTGGCCTACCTGCTGCTGTGGCTCGCGGTCCCGACCGACGAGGCCGGCCGCGCCCGGGAGGGTGCGGCCGACGGCGCCCGGACCGGAGGGACCCGCCCGCGCTGGCGGCTCGGGGGTCGCTTCGTGGCCGACACCGAGACCGGGTCCTGGCTGCTGTGGGGGGCGGCGATCCTCGCGGTCGGGCTGGTCTCGCTGGCCGACCGGGCCGGGGTGGGGCTGCCCGTCGTCACGGCCGTCCCCGCGGCGCTGGTGCTCGCGGGCGCGGTCATCGTGTGGACCCACCTCGACGACACGGTGCGCAGCCGCTGGGTCGAGGGCGCGACGGGGGGCACGCCGCGTGGCGGGCTGCGGCTGGTCGCCGGGCTCGCGCTCGCCGTCACGGGGATGCTGCTGCTGGCCCTGACCGGCACGGACGCCGCCGCGGTCGGGCCCGCGGCGGTGGCAACCGTGGCCGTGCTGCTGGGGGTCGGCCTGCTGCTGGCCCCCTGGGCGCTGCGGCTGTGGCGCAACCTGGAGACCGAGCGGGCCGCCCGCGTCCGGGAGACCGAGCGCGCCGACATCGCGGCCCACCTGCACGACTCCGTGCTGCAGACGCTCGCCCTGATCCAGCGGCGCAGCGAGGACCCGGTGGAGGTGGCCCGGCTCGCCCGGGCCCAGGAGCGCGAGCTGCGGGGCTGGTTGTACGGCTCCGGGTCCACCTCCGCCGCGGAGTCCCTGAGGGCGGCCGTGGAGCAGGTCGTGGCCCAGGTGGAGGACGACCACGCCGTCCCCGTCGAGGTGGTCGTCGTCGGTGACCGCCCGCTCGACCCGGCGGCCGAGGCCCTGGTCCAGGCGGTCCGCGAGGCCACCCTCAACGCCGTCCGTCACGGTCGCCCGCCGGTCAGGGTGTACGTCGAGGTGGCCGACGACGCCGTGCAGGTGTTCGTGTCGGACCGCGGCGACGGCTTCGACCCCGACGACGTCCCGTCGGACCGGTTGGGCGTGCGGGAGTCGATCGTGGGCAGGATGTCCCGGGCCGGCGGGTCCGCCCGGGTCCGCCCGGCCCCCGCCGGGGGCACCGAGGTGGTGCTCGAGCTGCCGGTCCGGCAGGGCGCAGGTCACGAGGAGGTCCGATGAGCAACCCGGTCACGCTCGTCCTGGTCGACGACCACCGCATGGTCCGCAGCGGCGTCCGCGCCGAGCTCGAGGCCGACCTGCACGTCCTCGCCGAGGCGGGCGACGTCGACGAGGCGGTCGCGCAGGTCACGACGCACCGCCCCGACGTGGTCCTGCTCGACGTGCACCTGCCCGGGGGCGCGGGCGGCGGCGGGGCCGAGGTGCTGACCCGCTGCGCCGGGCTGACGACGGCGGCCGGCCACCCCGTCCGGTTCCTCGCGCTCAGCGTGTCCGACGCCGCCCAGGACGTCATCTCGGTCATCCGGGCCGGGGCGCGCGGCTACGTCACCAAGACCGTCGACGGCCGCGAGCTGTCCGACGCCGTGCGCACGGTGGCCGAGGGCGACGCGGTGTTCTCGCCCCGGTTGGCCGGGTTCGTCCTGGACGCGTTCGGCACCGGCGCGGCGGACCTGGCGGCGGTGGACGACGAGCTGGACCGGTTGACTGCCCGCGAGCGGGAGGTGATGCGCCTGATCGCGCGGGGCTACGCCTACCGCGAGGTCGGCAAGGAGCTGTTCATCAGCGTCAAGACGGTCGAGACCCACGTGTCGTCGGTGCTTCGCAAGCTGCAGCTGTCCAGCCGGCACGAGCTGACCCGCTGGGCCGTGGACCGGAGGCTGATCTGAGCGCGCTCGCCGACGTCGTCGCGTCGCTGCGCTGCCCGGTGTGCGCGGGCCCGGTGGTCCTGCTCGTGCCCGACGTCGGGCCGTCGGTGCTGGCCTGCGCGGACGGGCACCGGTTCGACGTCGCCAGGCAGGGGCACGTCGTGCTGCTCAGCGGGGGGACGAAGCTGCGCGCCGACACCGCCGACATGGTCGCGGCGCGTGGTCGGGTGCTGGGTTCCGGCGCGTTCGACGCCGTGAGCGACGCGCTGGTGGTGGCGGCCACGGGTGGAGCGGCGGTGGACGGAGCAGGGCTCGTGGTCGACCTGGGCGCCGGCCCGGGGACGTACACCGCGGCCCTGCTGGACGTCCTGCCCGCGCACCTCGGGGTCGCGCTGGAGCTGTCGACGCCCGCGCTGCGCGTGGCCGCCCGGGCCCACCCCCGCCTGGCTGCGGTCGGCGCCGACCTCGGTCGCCCGCTGCCGCTGGTGGACGGGGCCGTCGGGGGCTCGGGGGTCCTCGTGGCCGTGTTCGCGCCGCTGCCCACCGCCGACGAGCTGCGCCGCGTGAGCGCCCCGGGCGCCCGGTTGGTCGTCGTCACCCCGACCCCGGAGCACCTGGCCGCCCTGCGGCAGCGGCTGGACCTGCTGGGCGTCCCCGCCGGCAAGCCCGACCGGCTCGGCGCCCGCCTCGGTGACGGCTGGGCCGAGACCGCCCGGACCGACGTCGTGACCCAGGTGTCGTTCGCCCCCCAGCAGGCCGCCGACGTCGTGGCCATGGGCCCCAACGCCTGGCACACCGACGACACCCGCCGCAGCGCCCTGGCCGCCCTGCCCGGGCACCTCGACGACACCGTCGCCGTCACCCTGACGACGTTCACCCGCACCTGACGCCCCTCCCGACGAGATCCGTCGGGCGGTCCCTGGTCGGGCGGGTGTCAGTCGGCGGGCGGCGGCTCCGTCGCGTCGAGGCGCGCGACCTCGTCCGCGGTCAGCGCGAGGCCGACGGCCTCGGCCGACGCGCGGGCCGTCTCCGGCCGCGACGAGCCGGGGATCGGGATGACGTGCGGCGACTTCGCCAGCAGCCAGGCGATCGTCACCTGCTGCGGGGTCACGCCGTGGGCCTGCGCGACGTCGGCGAACGGGGCCAGGCCGGGGGTGAGGTCGGCGGCCTTGGTGATCCCGCCGAGCGGGCTCCACGGCAGGAACGCCAGAGCGAGCTCGTCGCACAGGCGCAGCTCGGGCTCGCTGCTGCGGAACGACGGGCTGAACTGGTTCTGCACGCTCACCAGCCGCCCGCCCAGGACCTCCTGGGCCTCGCGGATCTGGTCGGGGTCGGCGTTGCTGATGCCCGCCATCTGGATCACGCCCTCGTCGAGCAGCTCCGCGAGCGCGCCCACGGACTCCGCGTAGGGCACGTCGGGGTCGGGGCGGTGGAACTGGTGCAGCCCGATCGACTCGACGCCGAGCCGGGTGGCCGACGCCTTGGCCGCGGCCTTGAGGTACTCGGGCCGACCGTCCTGGGTCCAGGACCCGTCGCCGGGACGCTTGTGGCCGGACTTGGTCGCGACGAGGACGGTGTCGGCGTCGCCGCCCCAGGACCGCAGCGCCTGGGCGATCAGCGTCTCGTTGTGCCCGATGTCGTCGGCGTGCAGGTGGTAGGCGTCCGCGGTGTCGATGAACGTGACGCCCGCGTCGAGCGAGGCGTGGATGGTCGCCACCGCCCGGTCCCGGTCGGGGCGGCCCTCGATCGACATCGGCATGCCGCCGAGGCCGATCGCGGACACGGTGCGGTCACCGATGGTGCGGGTGCTGAGGGTGCTCATGCGGTGGTGCTCCTCACTGCTGGGGGACTGCGCAGCCGTCGGGCCCGCAGGCCTCGGCGTCCTCGACAGGGGTACCCGCGGTGCCGGGGCCCGAACCGTCGGCGGACGCGACGCCGCCGACCTGGACCAGGGCCGGGGTCCGCTCCGCCCGGGCCCGTCGCAGCGCCTCCGCGAACACCTCGACCGGCTGCGCGCCCGACACCCCGTACTTGCCGCCGACCACGGTGAACGGCACCCCGGTCGCGCCGTAGGCCTGGGCCTGCGCCTGGTCGGCGGCCACGTCGCGGGCGAAGGCGACGCTGCTGAGCACGTCGTCGACCTGCTGGGCGGGCAGCCCGGCGTCGACGGCGAGGTCACGCAGCACCTCGGGCCGGGACACGTCGTGGCCGTCGGTGAAGTAGGCCCGCAGGAAGCGCTCCTTGACCCGGTCCTGCAGCCCGTTCGCGCCGTCCGGGTCGAGCGAGGACGCCAGGTGGATCAACCGGTGGGCGTCGGTGGTGCTGCCGCGGACGGCGGCCTCCAGGTGGAAGTCCAGGCCGTCACCGGCGGCGACCTCGCTCACCCGGGCGTTCATCTGCAGCCCGGCCTCGCGCCCGCCACCGTACTTCTCGCCCAGGTAGGTGGCCACGTCGGTGCCGTGACCCGGCTCGCCCGGCCGGGGCGAGGTCGGGTCCAGCTGGAACGAGCGCCAGACCACGCGGACCTCGTCCGCGCCGAGCTGGGCGATGGCCGCCTCGAGCCGGCGCTTGCCGATGTAGCACCAGGGGCACACGACGTCGGACCAGACCTCGACGGTCAGGGGGGCGGTGGGGGTCTGCAGGCTCACGACGGTGCCAACCGGGACCACTGCCGTGGTGTTCCGGACGCCCGGGCACGATGGTCGGCATGAGCACCGTGACCCCCGAGCCCGGCGGCTCCGGCGAGATGCTGGTCGCCATCCACGACCACCTGCGTCACGAGCTGGTCGAGCTGCGCAGCGCCGCGACCGCGCTGGCGCAGGGGCGGCTGCCGCTCGGCGAGGTCCGCGAGCAGGTCCGCGACTCGCAGCTGCGCCGGACGTTCGCCCAGCTCGGCGCGTTCTGCCAGATGTTCTGCCGGTTCGTCCACGGCCACCACGGGATCGAGGACGCCCGGATGTACCCGGACCTGCTGGCGGCCGACCCGTCGCTGCGCCCGGTCCTCGACGAGCTGGCCGCCGACCACGTCCGCATCGGCGGCCTGCTGCGCACGGTCGACGACGAGCTGGCCCGCACCTACGGCGCCGAGGACACCGTGGCGGCGGCCCGGCGGGTGTCCACCGCCCTCGAGGCGCTCGCCGACGCCCTCGTCGAGCACCTGCGGGTGGAGGAGGAGCAGCTGGTGCCTGCGCTCGACCGGCTCCGGCTCCTGATCTGAGCGGCGGGGCCGTCGGGACGGTGCTAGCCGGCGAGCACGGCCCAGCCGCCGGCCGCCAGGTCGACCCGCGCCCCGGCGGTGCCCGGGTCGGTGAGCGAGCCGCCCCCGGCCAGCACCTCGGTGGCCCCCGGGACCCGCACCGCGACCGTCGAGGCCGACGTGGACAGCGCGACGAGCAGCCGCTGCTCGCCGTCGGTGCTGACGTAGCCCAGGTGCTCGTCGGCGACGTCGAGCACCTCGGTCCGGGCCGCGTGCAGCCAGGCGTGCCGACGCCGCAGCCCGAGCAGCTCCTGGTGGTGGTGGAAGACCGGCAGCCCGACCGGGGACAGCTCCTCGGGGGTGCCGGGGAACCGGGGCCGCACCGCGTCGTCCCCGCCGACCCGGTCCTCCTTCACACCGGTGAACCCGTGCTCGTCCCCGGCGTAGACCGCGGGTGTCCCGCCGACCGTGGCCAGGACGACGACGGCGTGCGCCAGGTGGGCGGGGTCGGTCAGCCGGCTGGCGATCCGCGTGACGTCGTGGTTGCCGACGAAGGTGAACGGGGTGAACGCCTGCAGGAACTCGTCGTGACGGCCCAGGGCGTGGGCCAGCTCGTGGAAGTTGTGGTCGTTGAGGCTGCTCCAGACCGCCTTCCACAGCTCGTACTGGGTCACCGCGTCCAGGCCGCCGTCGCGCACCACCGCGGCGTAGTCGCCGTGGATCACCTCGCCCACCAGGTAGGCGTCCGGGTGGTGCTCGCGGACCCGGCCGCTCACCTGGGCCCAGAACGACGTGGGCACGGCGTAGGCGGCGTCCAGGCGCCAGCCCGCGACCCCCCGGTCCAGCCAGTGGGTCATCACGTCGACGACGAGGTCGACGACGGCGGGCTCGTCGTGGTTCAGGGCGACGAGGTGGTGGTGGCCCTCGAAGTCGTCGTGGTCGGGCTCGACCCCGGGACGCCACGCCTCGACGCCGTCCGGCCAGCGCAGCCGGAACCAGGACGCCGTGGGGGCGCTCGGCCCGTGCTCCAGCACCGACCGGAACGCCGGATGGCCGCGGCCGACGTGGTTGAACACCCCGTCGAGCAGCACGCGCACCCCGCGCTCGCGGGCGGCGGCCAGGAACGCGTCCAGGTCGGCGTCGTCACCGAGCCTCGGGTCGACGCGCAGGTGGTCGACGGTGTCGTAGCCGTGGGTCTCGGAGGCGAACACCGGGCCCAGCTGCACGCCCGAGGCGCCCAGGGCGACGACGTGGTCCAGCCAGGCCTGCAGGTGGGGCAGCCGGTGCCGGGGGCCGTCGACGAGGTCCGCGAGCTCGGCCTCGGCACCGGTGAAACCGAGCGGGTAGACGTGCCAGAACAGGGCGTGGCGCACCCAGTCCGGGCCGTCGACCCGTGAGCCGGTGGTGTCGGGGTGGTCCATCAGCGACTCCTCGGGTGCGGGTGGTGTGCGTTCCGCTCATCGTCGCGCACCGGGTGCCCGGTCCCGTCGATCGCGCCTCCCGGTGCGACCTGTAGGAGGATGCGCACGACCGCACGAGTGGTCGGTTGCCCCACCCGCACCGTCTGAGGAGACACGCATGCCGTACGAGGTCCAGGGAGTCGTCACCCGCGCCAAGGGCGAGCCGGTGACGCTGGAGACCATCGTCGTCCCCGACCCGGGGCCCGGTGAGGTGGTCGTCGACGTGCAGGCCTGCGGGGTCTGCCACACCGACCTGCACTACCGCGAGGGCGGGATCGGCGACGACTTCCCGTACCTGCTCGGCCACGAGGCGGCCGGGGTCGTGGCCGTCCTGGGCGAGGGCGTCACCAACGTCCAGGTCGGTGACTTCGTCGTGCTCAACTGGCGCGCCGTCTGCGGTCAGTGCCGCGCCTGTCGCCGGGGCCGTCCCTGGTACTGCTTCGACACCCACAACGCCGCTCAGCCCATGACCCTGACCGACGGCACCGTGCTGTCGAACGCGCTGGGCATCGGGGCGTTCCAGGCGAAGACGCTGGTGCACTCCGGTCAGTGCACCAAGGTCGACCCGGAGGCCCCGGCGACCGCCGCCGGCCTGCTCGGGTGCGGCGTGATGGCGGGCTTCGGCGCCGCGGTCAACACCGGTGGGGTGCAGCGCGGCGACTCGGTCGCGGTCATCGGCTGCGGCGGTGTGGGTGCGGCCGCGGTGGCCGGTGCGGCCGTCGCCGGGGCGACCACCGTCATCGCCGTCGACCTGGACCCGCGCAAGCTCGAGTGGGCCCGGGGCTTCGGCGCGACCCACACCGTGGACCCCGCCGACGGCGACGTAGTCGAGGCGATCCGCGCCCTGACCGGTGGTTTCGGGGCCGACGTCGTCATCGACGCGGTCGGCCGTCCGGAGACCTACGTGCAGGCGTTCAACGCCCGGGACCTGGCCGGCACCGTGGTGCTGGTGGGCGTCCCGACGCCCGACATGACGCTGGAGCTGCCCCTGCTGGACGTGTTCGGCCGCGGCGGCTCGCTCAAGTCGTCCTGGTACGGCGACTGCCTGCCCGACCGCGACTTCCCCATGCTGATCGACCTGTACCGGCAGGGCCGCTTCGACCTGGACGCCTTCGTCACCGAGACGATCGGCATCGGCGACGTCGAGGCCGCGTTCGACAAGATGCACCGCGGCGAGGTCCTCCGCTCGGTCGTGGTGCTCTGATGCTGCGCGTCGACCACGTCGAGACCTCCGGCACGTTCAGCCTGGACGGCGAGACCCACCAGGTCGACAACAACGTCTGGGTCCTGGGCGACGACCAGGAGTGCCTGGTCGTGGACCCCGCCCACGACCTGGGCGCCGTCGCCGGCCTGGTCGGCGACCGTCGTGTGGTCGCGGTCGTGCTCACCCACGCCCACGACGACCACTGCCGCGAGGCCCTGGCGGCGGGGGCCCGGTTCTCCGCGCCCGTCCTGCTGCACCCCGACGACGCCCCGGTCTGGGAGCTGACCCACGGCGACGCGCGCTGGGACGCCGACCTGTCCGACGGGCAGGTCCTGACCGTCGCCGGGGCCGAGGTCCACGTCCTGCACACCCCGGGCCACAGCCCGGGCGCGGTCTGCCTGCACGTGCCCGACCTGCACACCGTGCTGACCGGGGACACCCTGTTCCAGGGCGGCCCCGGGGCCACCGGGCGGTCGTTCAGCGACCGGGACGTCATCGAGGCGTCGATCCGGTCGAGGCTGTTCGTGCTGCCGGACGACACCGTGGTGCGGACCGGTCACGGTGGCGCCACGTCGATCGGCGCGGAGGCCGCCGCGCTGGGTCGGTAGTCCCCGACGACGAGACGGGTCAGCGGGTCCGGTGCGGCCGCGCCGGTTCACGTCGGCCGGACCGCTTGTCGTCGTACATGCGCTGGTCGGCCCGTTCGAGCAGGGCCTCGGCCAGGTCGGCCGGGTCGGTGGTGGCGACGGTCCGCAGCTCGGCGACCCCGGCGACCCCGATGCTCAGGCCCACCCGGAGGTCCTGACCGCCGCTGCGGAGCGGGGGCTCCATCGCCCGCAGGACCGTGGACCGAAGCTCCTCGGTGCGGCCGGGGTCGGTGCGGGGGAGCACGACGATGAACTCGTCGCCACCCACCCGCCCCACGGTGCCGTGCTCGCCGACGACCTCCTGCAGCGTCCGGGCCACGGTGACCAGCACCTGGTCGCCGACCCGGTGCCCGAAGGTGTCGTTCACGGACTTGAAGTGGTCCACGTCGCAGAACAGGACCGCGGAGTCGGTCGTCACCGTCCGCTCGAGCAGGGACATCACCGCCCCGCGGTTGAGGACACCGGTCAGCGCGTCGCGCTCGGCGACCGCCCGCACCCGCTCCATCGCCCCGACCCGGGCCAGGGCCTGCTCGGCGAGCGCGGCCAGGGTGGCCAGCGCCGCCTCGTCGTCCCGGCCGAAGGCGTGCCGGTTGCGGCGCGGACCGACGACCAGCCACCGCCGGACGCCCTCGTCGTCCAGGGCCACGCCGACCTGGTCGTCGTCCGGACCGGTGTCCCGCAGGGACGCCGGGGCCACGGCCGCGTCCTCCGCCGCCGCGCAGATCGCCTCGACGACGTCGTCGTGCGTGGTCGCGGCCTGGCAGCCCACGGCCCCGCGGTACAGGGCCCTGGCCCGGGCGTGCTCGCTCATGACGGCCGTCGACGTGTGGGTCGCGTGGACCAGGGCGATCGCGACCGGCAGCAGCAGCAGGAGGCCCCACGGGGCCACCGCGAGCAGGACCGCGGCCAGCACGGCGGTCGCGTTGACCGCGAGGACGGTGCCGGCGGCCACGAGGCCGGCGGGGTCGGCGAGCACCTCGCGGATCCGACCTCCCTCGACCCGGGCCACGTAGAGCGCGCTCAGCAGCAGGTCGACGCCCACGTACGCACCGCTGGCGAGGACGACGGCGACCAGGTCCCAGACCCCGACGTCGCTCGGGGAGTAGACGTCGACGACCAGGCGGGCCACCCCGGCCCGCACCGACAGCGCCACGGCCACGAACACCAGTCCCGCGAGCGCGGAGAGCAGGATGTTGTAGGCCCGGACGGCGGCACGCCGCTGGTGCGCCGCGGCCTCGGCCAGCACGTAGCCGAGCAGCCACGGCAGCCACGCCGCCCCTGCGATCGGGACGAGGGCACCACCGCCGGGGGCATCGAGCTGGCCGCTGGCCGCCGCGGTGGTCATGGTCGTCCACAGCAGCAGCCCCAGCACCGCGGAGTCCAGCGAGTAGACCATCGCCCCGCCGAAGCCGACGAGCCGCAGCGGTCGCCGGCTGAGCAGGGCGGTGAGCGGGACCGCGAGGCCGGCGACGAGCAGCAGGGGGACGCCGGGGGCGACGGGCAGCGAGAGCACCTCGATCATCGCGCCGCACACCACCCCTCCGGCCCCGGACCATTCGCGCGGCTACCGGTCATAGTGTCGGCCCGACGGCGCCGCCGCCCCGGTCCTGGTCCAGGATCCCCCGTCGGCGGCCGCGGCGTCACCCGCTCGGGGGCAGGCGGCGGACCCGGCGCTGCGGTAGCGAGCCGGTGGGTGGTGAGCCGGCAGGTGGTGCGCACCGTCATGACATCGGGGCGGACCTCTGGCACCGTCACCGTGCATGACCTCCACCGACGGGCTGCTCGCCCGTGCCCGCGCCGTCGTCGTCCGTGCGGTCTTCCGGGCCGAGGTGGGGGCCACGGCGCTGGCCTCCCGGCTGGCGCTGCGCCGGGGGTGGAGCGAGGCGGTGCTGCCCTACACGGGCATCGGGGCGCCGGACCACGTCCGCGTCCTGGCCCGGGTGGTCCTCGCGGCACCGGGGGCGGAGCCGTCGCAGGTCGTGGGGGTCGCGGGCTGGCGGCGGCTGCTGACCCTGGAACGTCCGGGCGCCCGCGTCGACGTCGAGGTGGGTGGCCGGCGGCACGAGCTGACCAGCGGGCAGGGCGGGTTCGTGGACGCGGACCTGGCGCAGCAGCTGCCGCCCGGCTGGTCCGACGTGCTGTTCCACGTCACCGGCCGCAAGCAGGTGCCGGGGCTGGTCCAGGTGGCGTCCCCCGAGGCCGGGGTCGGGGTCGTCTGCGACATCGACGACACCGCGTGGGTGACGGGTCTGCGGCACCCGCTCCGTGCGGCGTGGCTGACCCTGGCCCGGGTCTGCGGCACCCGCTCCGCGCGGCGTGGCGGACCCTGGCCCGGGGCAGCGAGGGACGCGCGGCCGTCCCCGGTACCGCCGCCCTGCTGCGCGCGGTGATCGGTTCGCAGGAGCACCCGGCGGTCGTCTACCTGAGCAACGGTCCCTGGAACCTGGCCGGACCCGTGGCCCGGTTCCTGGCGCGCAACGGGTTCCCGCGGGGGTCGCTGCTGATGACCGACTGGGGTCCGCGGCCCGACCGGTTCTTCCGCGACGGCCAGGCCCACAAGCGGGGCTCGCTGGAGCGGCTCGCCCGCGACCTGCCGTGGGTTCGCTGGGTCCTGGTGGGCGACGACGGGGAGCACGACCCCGACATCTACGCCGACTTCATCCGCAGCCACCCGGGACGGGTCCTGGCCGTGGCGATGCGTCAGGTGAGGATCGTCGAGGAGCACCCCGCGCGCACCGAGCTGGTCGAAGGGGTGCCGTTCGTCCACGCGCCGGACGGTGAGCAGCTGCGGTCCAGGCTCGCCGACGTGCTGGCCGGCCTGCCCGGGCGCTGACGGCGGCCCCACGGCGTCAGGCGGGCAGCGACAAGCCTTGCCCGACTCCACTCCTCGGATTACCGTTTGTTGGTCTTGGCCCGCACGACGCCGTTTCTTGTGTTCGACCACTGCCACGGGGGATGCGCATGTCGTGGGTGAACAAGAGCGTACAAGCCGTTGTGGACGCATTCATCGGTGCCATCAAGACGATGAACCCCAACTACGACGCCATCTACGAGCAGACGGATGGAGTGTCGCTCCGTGGTTGGCGGACCAGGCAGCTCAGCTTGTCGGGGGCGACAGGGACCCTGGCTGCCGTTCCGGGCCTCAACCTCGCGCTGATGGCGATCGACGTAGCCGTGCTCGTCGACCGCATCGGGGTCGCGTCCTACGGCATCGGCGCCATCCTCGGACGGGAGGCCGGGCTCGGGAACATCCTGGAGGACGGTGACGTCGATGCCGTGATCGTGCACTGGGCCGGCGATGAGGGGGTCATCGACCTGCTGAGTCCGGCCGGCTCGGGCAAGTTCGCGGCAGAGCTCGGTGCCAAGTTCGGCGTCAAGCCTGGGTCGAAGATCTTCACCAAAGGATTCGTCAAGGGCATGACCAAGGTCCTGCTGAAATCATCGGGCAGCCTTGTCGGGGGCCAGCTGGGGACCAAGGTCATGGCCAAGGTGGGATCCAAGCTCGCCTCGAAGCTCGCCGGAAAGATATCCGCGACCGCGGTGCCGTTGCTCGGTGGGGCCGTGAATGCGGGCGTCAACGTCTGGTTGGTCGGCTCGATCATGAAAGCGTCCCGCGAGTTCTACGAGGCGAAGATCGACTTCATTCAGAACCAGTGACTGCTGCTGGTCGCACGTCCACGCACCTGGGCTCGTCTGCCCTCGGAACCGAACGCGTGCGGTGGGCTGGCGGCGGAGCCGGGCGCGACCCGCCCCCCCTCTGATCGCGG